>JBCDFI010000160.1:0-10312 GCA_039178155.1 Cyanobacteria bacterium P01_H01_bin.105 | reverse complement strand
ACGAATATTTTCAGGATGAGTTCCAGCAATAATCAGCTTGGCATCTGGTCTGGCCTTATGGATATGGGGCCAGACCTGCTCAATCAAAAAGTTGGCCGCATTTAGATTCGGGAAATAGTAGTACCCTCCCAAGAGCATTAACGTCGGTTCAGAAGAGACAGGTTGAGCCGCTGGAATAGAGACAGCATTGGGTACGCTGACTACACCATTCAATCGCCATCGATCGGTGAGATATTGTTGGTCATGATGAGAGCAAACAAAGGTGCGTAATGCTTTTTGAATACCCCGTCGTTCACCCCACCACAAAGCTGGAATCTGTAAATAGTAGAGCTTGGTTATTAGTCGAGTCGGTGGCTGACGAATTTGACGAGCAAATGAGATGTGTTCTACATCATCTAGATCAAAGAATAAGGGCGGTAGCGAATGCTGTGTCCCTAGGATTGGTGTCATCGCTTCTAGTCGATGACAAAAAATAGCATCTGGCTGACGCTCTAAACAGTTTTCTAGAGCCTGTACCTGAGTGGCCGTACTGGTTGCAGAAAAGTTTCCCTGGGCACGAAAGTCAAAGATTGGGAAGATCTGCTGTTGCCACTTGGCTCCTGAATCAGAGGCAATGTGCTGGGGACATAGAAATAGATTGATGGGAACTCCCCAGTGCGCTGATAGTGCCTTTTGATGAGCTGCGATCGCAGTCGTACTACAGTCAACATCAGGCGGCACAAAAAACAACACATCAAGCTGTGCCATTGCCTTAAACGCGTCAAGAAATAAATTAAACCGTCGAAAGGTTCCCTGCACATCCTTAGTAAGATCGGTTGGAAATCGACAGGAGATTAGTAATATTCTCATAGAACTACGCACGATCTGTATTAAGTACTGGCAATATTTTTTGAGGAGAGTCATGAGAGTCATGACAGAGATTTTGCCATACCTCTATATAGTTTTGAATCATCTTTTCTTCAGTAAAATCTTGGGCACGTTCATAGGCATTTTCTGCCATGGTTTTCATCTCATTAGGATGATTGAGCGCCCAACGTATAGATTCAAGTAAGGCGCAGCTATCACCTGTTCTAAAAACAAGACCGTGAATATTATGATGAATAACTTCTGGAATACCACTAGCGTTAGAAGTAATCATGGGTAGACAAGAGGCCATTGCCTCTGCAATAGCAAACGACTGCCCCCCCTCAAAATGAGTTGGAAATACAAACAAATCAGCAGCTTGCAGCAAAGTATGTACATCAGCTCGATATCCTAGAAAAAGGACCTTATCTGCAACCTGATAGTGTCTAACCTGCTCCTCTAGAACTTCGCGTAAGTCTCCGTCACCAACCCAAACAAAACGCACATCGGGAAAATCTTGAGTAATATGTGGAATAGCCGGAATCAGATCACCATGACCCTTTTGGAAATTTAGACGGCCTACAGTCAAAAGGAGCTTTGTTGTCTCAGGCAATTGGAGTTCATCCAGAATTTTCTGGCGTAATGCAGCCCTTTGGGTACCTTTAGATGACAATGCACTATCTGACTTTGCTCCGTTATAGATACAGGTAATATCTCCTTCAGGAATTTTAAAGAGATTAGACAACAAACGACGATTATTTTGGGAGATCACAATCCATTGCTGTTGCCGAGTCCTAACCCAGCTGTAAAGCTTTATTCGCCATTTATTAACGGGTATTTCCAACGGCAAAACCAACCCGAATCGTACAACTGTCGGAACTTTCAGCACTCCACAGGCTAAGATACTGGCCATACAATATTCAGGAGCCGGCAAAGTGATTTGAACAACATCAGGCTTAAGCGCAATCAATAAGCGCAGCGTTCTCAAAAATCGCGGAAGGTGCCGAGCAATACCTGGTAGCCAACTATTATCTTCAGCAATAGATAATGGGTGATAGGTGACCTTGCTCTGAACAAAGTCCTGAACAAGCGAGACTGTTCCTTCTACCTTAGGAAAAGCTACATGAACGTCCCACCCCTGTTTTACAGCCCCTCTAGCAGCGGTTAAATTATATTCTTCTACCCCTCCACGTAGGGTAGATGGGAAAATCATAAGTAACTTATTAGGGTGAGATTTCATTGATTCGGCTCCGCTCCAACTTGTCATCTAATCTGTGAAATCTAGTCTGTGAAAGCATGATCTACGCACCCATAAGACCTATCCTTGACCAGATACATTAGTTGTCCCCATCACCAACACTTTTTCCGAAGCCTTATCATCCGTTACGTCGTTAAGCACGGTTGTAATCAGCGCTGATAATTCTTTTCCTCGCTGAGCATAGCTAATTTGTTTATGAGTCTCAGCTCGATCAATCGCCAGCGTCTCGTCTGCTAAATGCTTAGCAAATAATTGACCGATTATCTGTGCCATAGCATCCACATCAAAGGGCGTTGCTAGATAAACACCAGGCTTGTCACGCAAATAATTACGATTTTCGCCTTGAGGTACAGCCGCTAAAATCGGCCTATCCGTCATGAGATATTCATAGGTCTTAAGCGAGATTCGCTCTCCTGGTGTTTCATCAATACGGTCTGGCAGCGGCATAAACAGCAAACTTGCATTATGCAATTTTTGTAACGCCTCGCGATAAGGAATAGGTCCTGTGAGATCGACTACATCAGAAAGATCTAGCTGTTTTAAGATAGTCTCAGCCTGTTCAAATTTATTCCCATAAATTTTTAGCTTGATTTTGCCCTTCCAAGCAGGATTTTGACGAATAACCTGCTGAATAGCACGACCAATAAAGATAGGACTAGAGCTAGCAGGACGAACATTAACCTTGTAATATCGACCCAGATTCATCCAGCCATGGCGCACTCTCTGGATAAAATTCTGTTGGGGAGCTTCTAAAAATTCTTCCCAACCCGTCATCCCACCAGTAAACACAATTTCGAATGGGTCTGAATCAGGCCTATCAATCGCTTCTAGTAAAAAATCTTGTGGATCGGCCCCACCGCGAACAAGGTGAAATCGAGAATGATAGTCTTTAGGCTGTCTGGAACGTACTTGTTCTAAACTCAGTTGAGACACATATATCATTGCATCTGACCGGCTAACATAAAAATCTTCTAGCCAGCGATCTAGATAATAGTGAAGCTTTGTTGGAAAAACGGCATACAGGTCATCACAGGTCGAAGGCTCACAAACGTTAATAACAAGAGGCTTACCCGTCAACCATTTGAGAAGGATACCCACTAAACCCGCAGAATAAGGTTTGAGAAAAACGATGATAAGATCGATATCGTAGGCTTTAATAATCTTTCTACCGCTAAAAACAGCAGGTAACAACCAAAAAATATCTTCATCAGGCCAGACAAACCAGTCCAAAAGCTTGCCAAGCTTAACAGCCCTGAGTAGATCAAGTAGTTTAGATAGCTGCCAAGACTGGACAAAATGTACCTTGGCACGATCTAAAGCTGCATTTTGATTACCCGACAACACATGAACCTGCCACTCTTTGGGCAGATACTTCAGTGTTTTGCTAGAACGAATTGCAGTTGGATTTGTTTCTGGTGGAAATTTCTGAGATATGGATAGAATCTTTTTACAAAAAGCGCTCATGATTATGAACCTCTTTAGACGGGCAAACAAATATTATTAAATGCTTTCGCTAGAAATGCTTTTGAATCCTCAATTTGAGGGGTAAGCTTTCTATAGACAGATGCATAGTCAATTTCTGAATTATCAATTTCATAATCAACAGTCGAATCCATGATAATTCGACTCTTCAAATCAAGTGGAGTCAATAAATCAAAAACCTTATTGCGCTTACCTTCTCCTACAAATACCGTAAAATTCTTTTTGAAGAGCAGCGAGAAAATAGTCCCATGAAATGTATTAGTAAAGACGTAGGACGCATACTTAAAATAGCCCACCCATTCCGCTGGATTAACCGATACAAAATTCTTATCAGCAATATCCCAAGCATCACCAATTGAAACTATTTTCAAGTTTTTAACCTTAGCGATCTCTTGAATCGTTCTCTTTTGAAAATCACCCAATTCCTTATGATTATAAACCAACAAATATGATTTTTCTAATTTAGGTGGCGTCAAAATGCTTTCGTAATTAGTTAAAAATGTCGGGTCTAAAACCTTTGTAGAAGCTATGCCGCATTCTGCCTGAATCACCTTTGCACTATGGTGATCTCTAACCGAGATGTAATCAAACTCCTTAAGTAGCTTACAAACCTGGTTTTTCTTATCCTTAAATGACTGCGTTCCTCCAATACTAGGCGCGTAGCTTACCTTGAGGCAATTGTCATTTTTTTCAAAAAAATCAAGAAAGTAAGAGGCATCGAAACCACGAAAACTTGTGTCCAAACACCAAACTTGGTCACTTCCAGTGATGACTGCATCATAGCTAGAAGCCTCAAAAATCTCTCTTAATTTATAGCTTGAGTAGCATTTTAAATGGCTAAGATTTAATGAAGAAACTAAAAATTTTCGCATCTTCAAAGCCTTTAAAATATGCTTGTGAAAATTGATATTCCAGTTAAGACTTCTATTTCGAATAGGAAGCAGCTGTTTTACGTAAAAGCCTACCGCCCCTTTAGGCCGATAGTCGATAATCTCTACGGTATGTCCCCATAACGTCAACACTTTTGATAAAGCATAGGCTTGGAGAGTTGCCCCATAGTTCGTTGTATGATGAAAAGTTATAATACCAATTTTCATAGCTATACCTTTGATTTGTGGATACAGAACATAAAATATCGAACCTAGTTAAGCACCCTCTCTTACTCAATAAGAATGACTTCTAATTCAATATTTTTACCCAGAAAAATATGTAATATTTTTGCCATAGAAATTAGGAGTCTAATTGGTAAGACACTTTTTGACTTATTAAGAATCCAGTTGGTTGTTTTTTTAGAAAAAGAAGTTTTACCAATAGATAATCCTTCTAGTCTCCTTAATATTCTATAGTCAGCTTGTTTGAACACCGATCCACAATTTGGAGCTGAGTAATCCTGAAACTCTTTTGACCATCTTTTTCGCTCTACTATAGGATTAGCCTGAAGACTGATTGGTTCAAACTTAAACGTGGCATTTAAGATAAGTTTGTTTTGGATGTTTGTAAAAATAGTTTGCCTATATCCTTTGACAATATCGTCTGTGGTTAGAGTTTTTATTTCATTTTTTTCAAAGTCAAAGAAGGTAACATCTTCAACAAAATCATAAACGGTCATCTTTTGTTGCTTGCCACGTCCAGCATTCATTGCTAGAGCACCACCAACCGTAGCTGGCACTGATGACAAGTAGTAGAAAGACTCTAGCGATTGAGAATAGCAGTGTTTGAGCACATCTATAACTTGTGTTGAAGAAGAGATATCAAATCTTCCTTCACCTAGAGCTTTAATATTTGCCTTTAGTTTATTTTTCAATATCAGTGAACTTACTTTTTGGGACTTAAATAGTACATTTGAGCCATTGCCCAAAATGTACAAACATACGTTATGCTCTTTAGCCCACTGGCAATATTGTATAAACTCTTCTACAGTTTGGAATTCCCCATATTTCTCAAAATAATGTCGGGTTCTATAGAAAGATAATTTTTCAGTGGTCAGCGAACTAATGGAAGATGTCATTGCAAAAATCCTTGTATGGCTGTTATCGATATATGCTTTGGCTTTTGGACAAGACCTAATTTCGTTTCTGCGATATTCCTGGCAAAGACGATAAGGCAAACCGGTATGTTTGACTGAACAAGTTAGGAGATAAAACCATAATCGCAGACAGGTAGGTCGCTCCCCCTATTGCCATGTATACGATGAGAGTTACGGATTTGTTATCCCAGGTGTCAAATATCTGCTTAGCTCCCAAAATGGCAATCATCATAACCAAGCTACTGACAAATGGAGTAATGTACTGAAGAAAATATCTTTTTAAGTCTATACGAATCAGCTTTTTTACTAGAATTAAAAATATGGGTGAGAACGTATAAACACATATTGCATAAGAGATGGCAACTGCATTTATACCCCAACGAACGGCGATAAAAAAACCAGCAATGTTGAAAGCTGTAATTAGAAAAACAACTCGCAGTCGCCATAAGGGTTTATTCATGGCTAAGAGTACTGTCCCTGCAAAATACTGCACTGATTGAAGAATACCAATCAGTGCGAGTATCCGCATCACCGGTACACTTGGTAGCCATTCTTCTCCAAATAGCGTCTGTATAAGTTCTGGTGCAAGCACTGCTACACCTAAAAAGGCTGGAAATGATACAAGACTGGTATATCGGGTTACTCGATAAAAAGCCTTCCTCATTTTCTCGGGCTCTTTTTGAAGTTTGGAAAATGTAGGTAGTGCAACTTGAGTCGTGACGCTAGTTAGAAGCTTAATCATAATCAGCAATAGCCGATAGGCAACATTGTAGTACCCTAATGCAACAGCTCCTAAGAAGTACCCAATTAATAAGTCATCTGAACGACGGTTAAAAAAGTCTAAAAAATTGAAGCCAATAATGTTAACGCCAAACGCAAACAGCTCTCTAAAGTGTTGAGGAGAGAATCTGAGTCCTGGCCTCCAGCTACTTGTACCCCAGAGCATCAAGGCTCCTATTGAGCCAAATACTATTTCTTTTATTACTAGGCTCCAAACACCGAAGCCCATGAGGGCAGCCCCGATTCCGGCTACCCCACAGACAGCTGTCGCAACTAGGGAGCGGGCTGCAAAAACCTTGAACTGCATATTGCGTTGCAAAATAGCAGCCTGAACACTACTCAGTCCTGAAAACAGAAAGCTTATCGACATCCATCGAATAATCGGCGCTAATTCTGGTTCGTTATAGAAATTTGCAACAGCCCCGGCTCCAGCCAAAACAGCTATGAGAAACAGTGCCCCCATTAGAACACTTGTCCAAAAAGCTGTGTCCAAGTGCTCTGGCTCTAGCTCATCTTTTTGGATAATTGCCTGAGCAAAACCTTGATCCAAAAAGATCCGCATAAAGTACATAAACACGTTTGCTAGAGCCACTAATCCAAACGCTTCAGCCCCAAGTAATCTAGCTAGCAATAGAAAAATTGTAGTTGAGACAAGCTGAGCGCCCCATTTTTCTATTGCTGACCACATTGCTCCGTGAATTGCTTTCTGACGTAAACTCATTAGAAACCACTCACTTCTTAAAAAAGTAACAATCCTATTGTTTAGGAATTGTTGCCACTACGTCGATCATCATTAAGTCATGATTGTCGGTAGATTACACCCTGGGGATATTCAACGCTAATTTAGTATGCACCAAATCCTGTTACTACTTTGGGAACTGTCAAAAGTAACAATTTTAAGTCTTCCTGGAACGTCCACTGTCGCAGATAGTCTAAATCCATCCGGTTAACCGACGTTAAATCACAGCCTTGAGATCTTGTTGTAACCTGCCACATTCCTGTGATCCCTGGCAGTGCTCTTAAGCGTCTTTGCAATACTGGCTCAATGCGTACTGCATCATACAATGCCCAAGGTCTAGGGCCAACTAAGGTCATCTCACCGCGTAGCACATTCATCAGCTGTGGCAGCTCATCTAAACTGAACTTTCGTAACCAGCGACCTACCCGTGTGACGCGTGGGTCGCATTCAAGCTTGTGTAACCCCGTCTGGTTTCTCATTACCTTATGGTGTCGAGCTTCTGCACCTATCTCCATGCTACGAAACTTACAAATCTGAAACAATCTTCCCTGGTAGCCTACGCGCCACTGGCGAAATAATATAGGCCCACGAGAGTCTAACCGAACCCATACAGCTAGTAGCCCCATTAATGGGCTCAGTGCTATCCATAGAAGGGCAGCCGCTAACCAGTCTGCTAAACGCTTTACTCGCCAGAGCAGTGGCTGTCGCATTTGTGGTAGGTCTGGAGCCGAAGGTACCCTCAAGTAAACCTGTTTTTTCGTAGCATTGCAGATATCAGCCCATGCCTTAAACTTGGATGATTCTAGCTTCGGGTCGAGATAGACTCTCTTGACGGGCGAACGACGCAAACAATCAATCAGCCAAACTTTGTTTTTAAGAGCAGGTATCTGAGGCTCAACTCTAGAAAAACGAGGCCGAACGATCAATGCATCTTGTGCCCACGTCAGGGTGCAATCTTCAAATACAGAAGATGTGCTCTTTGTAGGAGGTACTTGAAAAACAATGGGAGCTTTTAACAAAACTGTGGAAGTTGTCATAAGTCTGAAGAGTCTCTTGATAGAAATAGAAAGCCAGATTCAAGTTAGTCTGTTGCCTAAAACTTGTTCTTACATAGATTTATAACAAATAAATCTATTTATGGGTGCTTAATTCGATACAATTTTGGAAATTAAACTATTTTACTGGTGCCGAAAACCTAGCTACGCCAAAGGATTGCTGGTTCTTTAGAGATTTTTGTCGATCCGTTACGATCGTATGGTTTTATTGGTCGCGCACTCTCTCTATGGCCATTGGCAACAATGCCGATGGTGTCGATCTGATCAAGCATTGCCATCGCATGGGTTAGATCGGCTTGTGTAACGCGATCTAAGCGACTGACCATAATAGAGGCGCTGCACATAGATGCAAGCTGTAGACCATCAGCTAGCCCCGAGATAGCCGGAGCATCGACAATAACCAGGTCATAGTTTGCCTCAGCTTTTTCTAGGACTTGTTGCATTTGACGAGAACTAAGTAGTCTCATTGGATCTTCAGGTATTGCTCCCGCTAACAATACATCGACGCTAGTTCCTGAATGAGATAGTGAAACAGGGGAAATCTTCGTTTTATTCGATCGAACTAGATTTGGATGTAACAGTGTTGATAGCCCTTGTTCATTCAACTGCCCCAGATATTGATGTAATGACGGGTTGCGAAAGTTAGCATCAATTAGTAAGACTCGTTGATGAGCGCGTGCTGCGCTTAGAGCTAACCCAATAGATAGTGTTGTTTTTCCTTCTCCAGCTAGAGCCGAGGTAATCAGCAGAGAGGATAATGGTTGAGTACTGGTAAGCTGAATCGTTTGGTAAATCAAATCGATAGCGTCCCGAAATGGCTGACTCTGGCTTAGGGCCGGTGAATTAGTCGGAACCTGCCCAGCATCGAGCATACTCAATAAAGTATCCGCTTTCCGTGTTGTTATTTCCGGAATTACGCCCAAAAGAGGGAGAGCGACTTGTTTTTTTAATTCATCTGATGTTCGGACAACGGTATCTATGGCTTCTCGTCCAAAGGCTAATCCACCTCCGATAAATATTCCTGCCACGATCCCCAACATTATGTTCTGCTTGGGCTGGGGTGAGATTTTTTCACCAAGCTGAGAAGGCTCAACAATATCCCAACTAAATCCCCCCTGAGCTAATTCATTACTCAGCTCTTGGCGAAGCTGCAATAGCTGTTCTAGCGACTGCTGTTGTATTTGCGCCTCTGGCTGAATACGATCATATTCTGCGATTAAACTTGGAAATTTATCGAGCTCGGTCTGTAGCTTCTGTGCAGCTTGTTCTAATCCAGTTCTTCGTGCTGTTAAACTTTGCAAACTGACGTTAGTCTGCATAAGGTTACTTACTAGGCCTAACTCAATCTCCCCTAGTTGACCCTCAGTCAACAAAGCTGTTTCAGCCAGATCGATCTGATCGGGGACATTACCTAATACTCGCTCAACTTCTGTCTGTAAAAGTGCAACATTACCTTCTCTCTCGCTCACAAGATCTTGTACACCCGGATCAGCTTCTGCATAAAGAGATCGCCGCTGCTCTAGCTCTAACTCTGTTGCTTGTAAAGCGTTTAAGAGTTCCTGATAGCGTGATGACTGACTCAATTTTGAGGCAATCATGGCTGACTGAGGATCGGCTGAAAGCTGATCTTGCAAGGCATTATATTCAGCTTGAGCATCAAGATACTGAGTTTCAATCTCTAGTTTTGATTGTTCAACTTGTCTGAGAGATTCAGCCACTGTGAGCGACTGCTGTTCTGGATCAATCAGATTTTCTGTTTCACGAAACTCTTTTAGAGCTTGACGAGAGATAGAGAGATTTTCTTGAACACTGTCTATTTGTTGATTGACTAAGGCCAAGCCTCGCTTGAGACGCTCCTCTTGCTGTTCTTGGTTATAGCTCAAGTAAACATTGCCTAGGTTTTCTAGAAATGATTGTACAAGGTCTGGATCTTCTCCTTTAAATATCGCCTTAAAAATACCAGTTTTGGCATCACCTTCGCTCACCTGAGAAAGGGTTAGTGCATTGTGTAATCTATCGGCACAGTCAGATGAGGATGCTGTGCCATCGCAGAGTTCTGGATACTCAGTTTGCATTTGCTCAACTGTTTGTTCAACAAATGACTTACTACGCATCAGATTTAGCTGGGT
>JBCDFI010000159.1:0-10319 GCA_039178155.1 Cyanobacteria bacterium P01_H01_bin.105 | reverse complement strand
TGACCAGAGACAGTGACCCAGCCGCTCCACCAATAGCACTGGCACCGCTGCCCAGTTTAAACAGGCCGCTCGAAAATTGCCGGGTACGCTTATTTACTCGACTAAACAAAGCCGATGCGTTGAGAGATAGGCCCATGGTTATGGTGTGGTTGGGTCACTGCGATCGCTTAATCTGGGTCCCTGAGTTTGGTCTCGTCCATAGGGATTAGGGAACCCAAAGCCCTGCTCTACCTGGTTTAGGTATTCTCTAAAG
This sequence comes from Cyanobacteria bacterium P01_H01_bin.105, assembly GCA_039178155.1. GTDB lineage: Bacteria > Cyanobacteriota > Cyanobacteriia > Phormidesmidales > Phormidesmidaceae > Leptothoe. Next base: position 10,066 of record JBCDFI010000159.1, on the reverse strand, counting down.
TCGCCGCTGCCTGCCGTATCGTTTACGTTCCTGGCTTGGTCTATCTTTTCTCGTAAGGCCTGTTCGATATCATCAGTGCCTGTGTTACGGAAGAATACAGCTCGGATGATCGCGGCAGATGCGCAGAGTTCACGCAGGCAGGACTGTAGGTCCATATCGTCTACATTTTCAACTGCTTCCATTGGGATTTGGCCTGGATTGAGCAGTTCGAGAATATTCTCAACACCTGGGGTATAGGTGTTGGGGACAGTGCGTGTAGTCTGATTCAGGTTGTAGCCTAGGTACTCGGCGTTAGCTTGGGAAAACTGACGGGCTAGCATGGACTGCTGCTTGATGCCTGTGGTCTCAGTTAAGGTTTTGAAGATGCCCTGTTGATTAATACCTTGACCCACGGCCATGGCCATCAGCATCCCTTGGATTTCTGCTAGTGAGTCGCTTACCGTCAGATTTTCTAGTGGGTTACCGCTATCTAGGTCCTGAATAGTATTAGGCCAACCTCCGATAGTGGAGTCTAGGTTTTTTGCCTGCCAGAGGTGGGCTTCTCCCAGGTTATTGAGTGTAGTAGTACCCGCTGCTTTAGCGTTTAGATTCGTTGGGGCGGTTATTGGAAAAGCACCCAGGCCGACAACGTCACCGACTTGCTGCAAAAGCCCCAAAATGGTCGCGAGCAATCCTGAGTTAGCTATGTTGACTGAATTATTGCCTAGTAAATCAGACACGCCGTCAAGGATGCCTTTGTTACACCCGCAGCTAGAACTTCGCCTTGTGCGAGTTACTTTTCTTGATGGGTTACTCTGATCGTTTGCTGGAGGAGGTGTTCTACCTGGAGGTCGTCTAGTTGAATCTCCTGGAATAAACAAAGGTGGAATGCTGTTATCAGTCGCCTGTTGCTCTCCTAAATTTTTTAATCTATCAAGCAGCTCTTGGTTTTCGCTGGGTAACTCCTGAAGACGCTCCTGCGAGGCGTCTTCAGTTAGCTCTTGAGGTGGCTCCGCAGGCCATTCAAACGAATTGGGAGGGAAATACGGCGGCGAAGATACTGATTCTCCTGCAGCGTTACCGCCCGTATCTTGCTGCCCATCCTCTCTAACAACATCAAGAATTACGAATTCCGCTGTCAGCTTGGTTTCAGGGTTTCCAGAACTAACTCTGACGTTGGCTACTATGTTGCCGAGGGCATCAACTAGGGTTGTTCCTGCTGTATTTTCTGTTGTATCTGGCTGGTAATAGCTGATTGGCCCTATTCCGTAGGCAACATTAGGCGTAGGAGGGGCGATCCTAACTTCCCCGTTTACTGATGTCCGTCCTTGGCTAGTAATTTTGTAGCGCACACCAGCCATTTGGCCACCTTCAAATGGAGGTGGAGACTCACGTCTAGACGATCCCGACTTTGTTGATTGCCTTGTTGCCGCTGCTTTTAGGTGGTCCCCAATGCTCGGCCCAAAGGGTCGTCCTATGCCTTCGTAAATTTTGTTGCCAATGTATAAACCTGCGCCTAATACTCCAGCCCCTAAAACTAGGACCATGCCTGCTGGGTTAGCTGACACGGGTGTGAATAGAGCACTTGACACCCCTGCGCTAGTTCCAGCACCTGCAGTGGTTAAGGCTGCTCCTGTGGCAGCGGTTCTAACGGTAGGCCTGGTAGTAGGTAGCGTTCCACTAGGGGATGGTGTTCCTTTTCCGTACTTCGCTTGATTAATTGCTTGAATAGCTGCGTTTGTTCTAGCTGAGCCTGTGATTGCAGTGCCTGCACTCCTGGCAACGTTTGCATTAGCGCTGCCAAAGTTATTTATATTTGCAGCTGAACTACTTAAGCCCCTAGGGCCTTTTGCTGTAGAAGTTCTATTTCCGGTATTTGAAAAATTAGCTCTGTGACTCTGTAAACCTTGATTGATAATGTTGCTAAGACTGCTATTAGTAGGCACCGTAGCACCAGGATTGGAGCCACCTCCGTATCTTGTTAGTCGTCCATTTGTGGGTGTAACGACACTTGCACCTTGCCCTTGGATTAGGGTTGTCCCCCTAGACAGCTGTTGCGTACTCACAGGCTTTATTGCTTATATTCGTCGGGCAAAGTTCCGTCGTAGTAAGGGTTCACTGCTTCCCAAAGAGCACCATAGTTACCCGTAGAGTAATCTGACTGAAGTCGAAGGTTTGTCCTCATCGACATGTATGGGTTTTTGTCATACGCCCTAAACAGGGATTGCTGAACGCGCTCAATATTAATTCCTGCAGCTTCTTGGTAACTTTCTCCGTTGTTCATGAATTCCAAAGACATCAGTGCCCATAAAGCTAGTGATTCCAACCCATGAGTAAACGCACTGTCAGGGATCTCTGATCGAGTGATTGCAACAGCCATACTTTAGTTCCGAAGTTCCAGTTTTTGGGACATTCAAAGTCTACTCAAACAAGGCATGAAATGCCCACGGTTTTGGGATTTTGGGTTGAATAAATTAACAGCCGCTGAGATTTTTGAGATGCCTACACTGCTAGCGATATTGCTTTTGCTAATAGTTTGGTTGTTAATAGAGCTGCGCAAGAAATGTCTTCATGAAGGAAGGCCGTTCTTTAGCTGGGGAAAGAAACGAGCGCATAAGACTATGACAAGGTTTTCAGAGCCGCAACGCTCACAGCAAAAATACAGTCGACGATCAGACAATAGTCATAGAAATCAGCGATACAAAAACAGACCAAGTATAAGCAGTCTTCAACAAGGGACTACAGCTTTAGTCGAGACTTCGTCTCGGCAGGATAAGGTTAGTCGACATTTATTAGTACGGTTGAATAGCCTGACTCGCGACCAGGCCACATCTGAACGATTAATCCAAAGCACTAAGGTCAAGAACCCTGAAAGAACCTTTGACTGGTGTGCTGAGAGAGCCATTTCGGACATTGAGCGAGATCGTATGTAACGAGGCCTAAGCCCTAATTAGTCAAAAGTCGTAAATAATTGCAGCCTCCTGATGCACTTGGGCATTTCTGAAGAACGAAGCATCGTTCCCACAAGTGCAAATCATGCTTAAGCGTTTAGTCCCTGTAGCCGCGCTCTTAATAGGCTCAATCACCAACTCCGTGCAAGCAATGCCCGTGTGCTACATGGAGATGCATGGACGGTTAACAGACTTAACTCACATATGTGGTGATGGCTCGGTAGATGCACCATTGCCAGCCACAGAAGCTACCAGTTTAGAAATTCCGGACGTTCAACAGCCAGATATTTTTGTTACCGAAGACCCTGCCACTTTCCAGGTCACCAAAGCTAGGTACAACCCAGATGCCAGAATCACAACCATTACTGGCATCGTCGTCTTTCCTCAGTCTGCCGAGTACGGAGAAATTGTATGGCCTAGCGTCTACAACAAAGATGGCTCGTGGATTGCTGACATGGATCCAGTGACGCGTGTTCGCGGACAGCGACGTCTAACGGTTTCGCGAGAGGTGACTGGCAGGCGTCTTTTGAATGACCTAGAAGGACGGCTTTACTAAGCACGCCTTCTCTGGTTCTGATTGCTGGGGAGGCTGCGCTGCCATGCCATCACTGCCCGCCGGTGAGCTGTGGGGTTGCTCTTATTTGCTTTCCAATCCCGCAGCAGCGCTAGGTTGTAGGTAGGCTTTCGCCCTTCGTAGATATAGTGAACGCCCTCTATCCAGCTGTCGTGGTATCGCTCCACCTGGCGGATGGATACGCCTAGAACCTGGGCGGCTAAATTTTTATCGCCGGTTTCGGGTAGCTGCTGGCTTTCTAATGCCGCAGCAATTCGCTCCTGTGCGATCGCCTGACGATTCAGGGCTGACGCGATCGCAACCAGCGCATTCAACAACCTAAGCATCGGCTAAACCTCCACGCGTCAGTTCTTTGAATAGGGTTCGCCCCAGGGCCTGCAGCCGGTCATCATCCATGGCCGTCAGCAGGTCGTGAGTGCTGGCTTCGGGTGAGGGTTGCAGGCCAGTGCCTATCAGCCAGTGGTGCAGACGGTAGCGAAACTCTATGGGGTTGTGACGACGGAACATGCTGACTAGAGCCAGCTCATTAGACAGATCAACCGTCGAGTTCAGAGGTGCTAGGACAGGGTTTTCCACAGCTCAGACCCCCTGTAAGCCTGTGGAAAACCCTGCTCTCCCCCCTGGACCCCCCTCTCCTCCCTCCGGAGGTAAACTTTTTGGGAGGTGCGTCAGCGGTACACACCTCAGTAACCCCCCCAAGGTGTGTAATTCCCCTGAGGGCAAGTGTTCTGGGGGATTGCTTGATGTTTCGTTACATTGCTGCGATCGCACTGCATCGCCCTCAGGTTCTGGCATTACACACCACTGGTCGGGGTGCCACAGCGCTAAATTCTTGTAAAGGGTGGCGACGCTGGTGCGGGCTAGCTTGGATAATTTAGCTATGCGAGCTGTCACCCCTTGCGGTAGCTCTCCCTGCCTGAGCAGGTGGAGTGCAGCTTGTGATATCCGTCGCCGCGCGTCGAGTTGTTTCTCGTCGTTGAGGTTCCTTTCATGATTTGAAGCGCTCACGGCTGCTGCTTTGGGGTTGGATCCGATTGGCCACCAGAATTTGGTTGCCCATCTGGCCCAGGCGCGGCTTTTTTTTGCGATCGCACCCTGGTGACGACACCATTGCTGGAACCCGTCACGACTCAGCGCCATTTGCTCTACATACAGGCTCAGCTCGTCATCGGCTAGGCCTTCGAAGACGCGACCATAGCACGCGATCGCTTTCAGGATGCCGTTAGTCTGGCCGTGGCCGGTCCAGCCCAGCTCAATTTCTCTGCGCAGGTCAATTGCCCACGCCTCTAACTTGCCTGCCTTGGAACGTCTACGTTTGCGCTGCAGTTCTCGGCCTTGGTCTAAGGCTGGGCCGAGCAGTTCCATGTCTTGCGATCGCATACAAAAATCCCACTGCCAGAAGAATCGCTCCAGAGTTCCAGCAGTGGGGTTTAGGTTGTGATCTAGGATGCAGCTACCTGAACCTGGCTGCAGCGGTAGCCGGTGGCCGTTGTACTCAGTGATCTCCCACTGGCGACCATAGGCCTTGATGTTGGGAAACGTTTCACAATGCCCAGGCTTCACCTTGATTCCCTGTGCTTCCAGGCAGTGCTTTAAGGTACAGGCCAGGTTAAAGGTGCTTACCGGCGCTGGCAATGGGCAGTAGAGGTGCCACCCACCGGACCAGGACGATCGGGTTAAGAGCGTTCGCACAATGCCAACAGTCTCAAGGGCTTCACGGATTTTTTCTAGGCTTTCAGCGTCGTGGTAGTCGCCACCGGCGTCGATATCAATGACCGCATAGCTGGTCTGGTTAGGGAAGCGAACACCAATAAGAACACCCGCGTCCTGCCATCGGTTGTACAGGCTACGCGGGCGCATTGGAAATGAATTGGTTGTCCACTCGGTAACACCATCAGGTTGCTCGATCGTTCGCCATTTATAGCTAAAAGTCGTACATAGTCGTTGCGCTATTGACGCAGCCGGTAGCGCGTCTCTTAAAAGATTCAACATAGGGGGGATGGCCCATATTCACTTGGAGTGTGTAAGCAAGTACGGTAGTGCATACGTTCGGGGTAGAGGGAAGCACCATAGATAGAGAGAATGGACATGCATAGAGGCACCGGTCGCCAAACAGGAATCTCTATGCATGTCGTTATGGGAAGCTGCGCTTCTGGCAAGCATGGTCACCCGAAGTTGACTTCGTGTCTATTATCATCTAGCATGAACACGAAGTCAACTTCGGGTGACTTTTGATCGCTGGGAGCAGCTTCCATTGGAAGTTGGTCCCATGGATGTGTCTCGAAACAACAAACTCGTGAACAGACGGAAGGAGCTTAAATTGCGACAGCAAGATGTAGCAGATGCTTTAGGTGTTACTACTCGAACTGTTCAAAAGTGGGAAAGCGGAGAGCATGTTCCTGAGTTTTCACCTGACAAGATGGCTGCCTTTTGCCGTCTATTCAAGGTCGATATTGATGGACTAGCTGCAATCTTTCAGCAAAGGTCCAACTCCTAGCAATTGATCCTGCGGCGTGGGTGGAGCCACGCCGCAGGCTGTCCAATTCAATACAACGACGTACTCAAAAAGGACCACCCTCAATTATGACTGGCTAACAGTCTTTCTCAGTAATTTAGTTCCCCGTCTGTCGTGAGACAGATCACCAGGTCGTTAAACGGCCACAGATTGTAGTGTCAACAAATACTTTCTGATCATGACCCAACTAGTCGACAACACTTTATTCACCTCGATAGAGAACACAAACAATCCAGCACTGTTCCGCGTCCTACGACAGCTAGATAGCAGTACCTACGAACTCTATAGCTTCAACAACGCTGTCCAAATCGCCTATTTCACTTACGAGAAAATGGCATACGTCGTCAAAGGCAGCGAGCTAGAACTCATCGAGCAAGCCTCATCCGCAAGAAACGCTCTCGACCAGTGGCTTCAGTCAGTCAACCAACTTAATCCTCAATGAAAACACATCTAACCCACCTGTCAGGCCAGGATCCCGACCATAGAGCATTTGATTCGTCAGGCAATCTAACAACTTTTTGCGGTCGCTGGACTGCTCCTCTGAATAATCAAAAAATTCAGCTAACAGCCTATCCTGGCGACACCACTTGCGATGCCTGCAAGCGAACAAAAAGATCCCAACGCGTTTACCACTATGGCAGGCGCAACGCTTGGTAACCAAACTCCCTGTGTCTTTTGTTACACAGTTTTTTTGTGTCACGCACTGCGGGAATAAACGGAAATATATGGGGCGTTCTCCCACTTTCTCCCACACATTTTTTACTCATTCTCATCACATTATTAACCTCAAACCCATAACTAACAATGGATTCAAACACTATCAAAGACCTAAACACTAGCTTCGACCTATCGCCAACTGTGGGAGAAGTTGGGAATACGCGGGAATCTTTCCCATTCTCTCCCACAGCTATCGGTGTCGCCGTAGGAAATGGCTTTGTAAAAGCGTCTGATGGCACCACAGATCTCTGTGTTCGCTCTCAAGCATTAGAGCATCACCCTCAGTTTCTCTCCGCTTCTGATGACCTACTGCTACTTGAGGCCGTCGAGTCACCCTGTTTAATCGGCCAGCTGTGCATCGGCACCGGTCTTGACGCTAGCCCCGGTGTTATCTCCCTAGCCAATGGTCTCAAAGGTAAGTATTACGCTGCTTTTGCTCTGGCTGCGGTTGCGCGCCTGGTCGATAACGGTGCATTTATCAATCTCGCCGTGTCTCTTCCTAGCAAAGCAATGGAACCGATGCTAGCCCCATTGCGCGATTCTCACACCGTTTTGATCAACGGCAAGCGCAAGCACTTTGTCATTGATCAGATTCGTACTTTTCCAGAAGGCCTGGGCACCGCCATGCGCATGCGGGAGCTGCGGGCCTCTCGTAGCGCTGTTGTCCCTAGCTTTGCTGCTCTCGACTTCGGCCATGGCAATACCACCGTGGTTGCCATCGATGGCGCTGGTAATTGCAGCGGGTTTGGCAACACTCCAACCGGTGTGGGCGCACTGTTTGAAGAGATTGCCCAGACCCTATCTGGCAAGACCGGTGGCATCCCCCCCACTGTTGACGCCGTTCGTCTGGGCGTTCAGCTTGGCACCTTTTGCCTCAACGGTCACGGCTCCATTAGCTTTGTCAACGAGTACGACGCGGCATTGCAAACCTGGACAAAAGCTCGACTTCAAGAGTTGCATGGTCAGTGCAGTCAACTGCTAGACCGTGCCGAAGCCAAAGTTGTTTGTGGTGGTGGTGCCAACCTACCTGGCCTCATGGAGCTAATGCCCAACGGCTATGCCAAGGCCACAGCACCTCAGAAACTAGAAGCTCAGGGTCTACAACGCTTTGCCCGTGCCATCCATGGCTAAACCCAGAAAAGACCGCAGAGTAACCCTTCTACCCCTGGTGTATCAAAAGCTAGAAGCCAGAGCAGCTGCCGAAGACTGTAGCGTGTCAGACCTGGTCAACACCATTTTGCTGTCTGCGCTGCCACCGGTCTTACAGTCTCAACCTCAAACCACATCAGGGGCACCTGCAGCCACCAACGCTGCACCTGACAAACCAGAAATTTACACCCAAAACTTCGACACTTGGTAACGACCATGGCACAAAAATCAATCACCTATTACGTTCAGACTCCCGCTATCGACGCCCTGTGCGAACAATACGGCTCTCATTGGCAGAACATGCCGCACCTAGAAAAGTTGGCCATAGCTTCGGCTGCATCTCAGGCTGTGTTCAACGCTGAGTCTGAATTGTATGCCGGACTATTTGAGAGTGAAGTTTCTATCTCTTATCTCGCGACATGGGAAGGCTTTGAGTTCAGCAATCATGACCAGGTCGTTAAATTGCTAACTCGACTAGATGAAGAGCTAGACGCACCCATGACAACGAATCTGGTCATTGGCATCTGCTCAAACCTAAATTTCACTCAAGACTAAAGGGTAAGCAACTTCACAGCCACCTACCCTCCAGTGTCCCCACGAAGAGACGGATTCATTATATGTCAACAACACTTTTACAGCCCTATAGCCCAGGGCAATCTTACGTATTCAACGGTCTGGCCATACCCAGCCAACAGACGCTACCCCCAGCCGGTCAAGAGTCTTTCGCATTTAGACCGGCCTGCTCACAGCTGACTGAGGCGTCCATCCCCGGCAATCCTAATCAGGTCAGCTGGGGCATGTCCTACAACAACAGCTTCTACAGCTTCAGTGTCAAACCGGCTGGCCTCAGCCCTCAACAGGCCCACCTGTTTCTAGATTCAGAAGGCAACTGCAAGATTGGTGGTATTGAGGTGCCATTAGTGCCCGCCGACAGCTTGCCAAAAGAGCTACTGCCAGAGTCTGTTGTCACTACCGAAGTGGGCGAGCCCAGTGCGATCGCCGTTGATGGACAGTCAGCACCGGGCCTATCGACTCAAACGATCACGGGCCTAGCCTTCATCCTCATTGGTCTAGCCATTACCGCCAGCGGCCTGTTCAGCCAGAAACCTCAGGCTGAGCAATTCGTAAGCGCCAACGGCGACGACAGCAACGGCTCAACAGATAGCTTGTCCGCCCTAGTGGAGCTGCTTAACAGTGATTAAAAAGGTTAACGGAGACAACTTCTTTCAGGTCGCTGGCGGCCTGGTGCTAGTGGCGGTCGGGTGCATTATCACCGCCACTAGCCTGAATGCCGATGTCCAAGCTCAGCAGCGGCACGCCAGTCAGGTTAAACAACTGCAGATCAGTCAAGAGCGTGAGGCTCAGTTAGCAGAGCTGGAACGCGGCAAAGCAAACGAGCGCTACCAGAAGGGGTGCGTCTTAATTAAATCCGATCAAATCACCCCTGAGCTTAGGGTGTCTGGCCTCAGGGTAAATACCCCTGTGTGTGACCTCTATGGCAACACAGCCCTGCCTCAGGCAGATGGAGCACTGACTGATATCGCTCGTACACCAGACCAAAACGTTATCCAACAACGCATTTCTAGAAACTAGGAGAACAATAATGATTGCAAGATCCAGAGGCACAAATCGAGTTCAACGCACTGCTGAGCAAGTTAAGCAGAAAGCTGAAGAACTGAAGCAGCAGGCCTACAGGCTTGGTAACAACCCAGATGAAATTGACAATTGGATAGTCAAGATTCTGGTCTATGCCACATTTATCATTCCGCTGCAGCTCTTTGTATCCAACATCGGGCCATACCAAAGAGCCTTTGGGGCACTACTGGGACGTGCAGGCATTTTGATCGACCTCACGGGACTGATTGCAATTCTGCTGATTCAGTACACCGAGATTCGGCCATTCACTTGCAGTATTCACACCTCCCGCAAAGCCTGGGTGCAGCGGATCTACGTGGCCTTGGCTGGTTTTACCATTGACTTAGCGGTTTGCTCTTGGGCCTGGAACATATTTGACAATCAATATGGCACGCCCATGATCAGCGATATCAACTGGCTCAATATGGGTCGCATTCTCTCGATTGTCTGTGGCTTCTCCATCTGGTTTGCATTCCGTAAGTTCATGCAGCGGAGGGCTTAAGCATGGATGCAACCCTAAAGTCCGAACTTAAAAAAGAGCTAGAT
>JBCDFI010000158.1:0-10344 GCA_039178155.1 Cyanobacteria bacterium P01_H01_bin.105 | reverse complement strand
TTTTGAGGTCGACCTGACAGTGGTCTCTAAATTCGTTAATCCCAGCTGACGTCTCTTTCTTAAAAAGACCGAATTAAAAAGACCGATAAAGCAGCGACGTATGACCGTCATGATCGAAAGGCTGTCGCGAAATTCTAGTTTGATTCGGCTGGAAATCGTTTCGTAGCGATCTGTGAGACGACTAACCAGGATGTTGATTTCGCTCTGCGATCGCGCCCGCTTCAATCTGCCGTTGAATACGATCAATCGTCACCCTATTCCCCTGTAGCTGTTTTGGGGTGGCGTAGTCCCTCACCCGATCGATGGGGCGACCGATTTTATGCAAATGACGACAAATAAAAAGGGTTCGTCAATGCTGAGTCGTAGGCTGTCTGTGTAACGATGTCGGTAAATTTCTCCGAATCTGAGGATGCGCTTGGAATGCGCTCAGGAGAATTTCAGTCACGACCGATTTAATTGAGACTGACATCGTCGTGTGGCATCCCATGGACTTAGAGAATACTTTAGTCATCATCCCGGCCCTAAATGAATCTGCCACGATTGGCAATGTGGTGACTGCGCTACGCAGCCAGGGATTAAGTCGTATCCGAGTAGTAGATAACGGCAGTCAGGATAAAACTGCCTCTGTGGCCACTCAGGCTGGTGCCGAGGTCCTATATGAGCCAATCAAAGGGTATGGACAAGCCTGCTGGAAAGGATTGCAGGCGGTCTCTAGTGATATTGAATGGATTTTGTTTTGTGATGCGGATGGGAGTGATGACCTGAGTCAGCTGCCAGAGTTTTTTGCTCAACGGGAAACGTCTGACCTGATTTTGGGCAATCGACGGGGGACAGAATCGGGACGTCGGCTGCTCAGTCCGGTACAAAATTTTGGCAATTGGTTCTCAGGAGTGCTGATTGCCTGGGGATGGGGCCATCACTTTCATGATTTGGGGCCGCTGAGGCTGGTGCGGAAGACGGCGCTAGATGAGATTGGCATGTGCGATCGCAATTTTGGCTGGACGGTCGAAATGCAGGCGAGAGCAGCAGAATGCGGCTTGCGTATCTGCGAGCTGCCGGTTAACTACTTACCTCGTCAGGGAGGGCAGTCCAAAATTTCAGGGACAATTTCCGGTAGCTTTAAGGCCGGGACCATTATTTTGTCCACTTTAGTCAGCCTATATTGGCAAAATCTGTGGCGGAATCGTGACGTAGATACACCTCAAAAAAATAGGCCTGGTCTACTTTTTCTCAGCGCCATATTGTTAGTTGCCGGTACGGCCTACACATTGCCCCACGGTGCCTTTAGTGAGCCCGCTTCAGTAATCCACTTTTGGATTGGCAGTGCCATTATGGGGGCGGGTTTTATTCTGGCCTGGACACTTCGAAGCGTGTCCGGTGTCTGGTTTTGGGGGGTGGCCATTGTCACCCGACTGCTGCTGTTGGCCATGTATCCCGGCAATGATATCTGGCGCTACCTGTGGGAGGGGTATGTGCAGCTGCAGGGCTTTAGCCCCTATGACTTTGCACCGACAGCGGATGTGCTCAAACATCTACGGACTGAATGGTGGGACCAAATTAATCATCCCTATGCCTCAGCGATTTATCCGCCTGTGACCCAGTTTGGTTTTCGTTCCTTGGCCAGTATTTGGCTGTCGGTACCGTTGTTTAAAGCAGCGTTTGCAGCAGCGGATCTGGCGGTGTGTTGGTTACTAAGTCGGCGATTTGGCTATCGAGCGACATTACTGTATGCGTGGAATCCGTTGGTGCTCTATAGCTTTGCCGGGGGCGGCCATTATGACAGCTGGTTTGTGTTGCCGTTAGTGATGGCCTGGTTATGGTTTGATCGGCCTAACTACCAAAGCGGTTCTAGTCCGCTACCACCCTTTACCTACTTAGGCAGTGCCCTATTTGTGGGCATTAGCATTGCTGTCAAGTGGATTTCGTTGCCGGTACTTGCTTTTTTGGTGTGGCATGCTCTGCGCCGGAGACGTATTGGTCTTGCCTTACTCAGCGGTGTGACGGGTCTGTTGCCTGTAATCCTAGCCGCGATTCCGTTTTGTAGTCTGACCTCCTGTCCCCTGGTAAGGTTTGGTTCTTCCTTTGTTGTAACTGGCCGTTGTTCTGAACTAATTCCTTATATTGTTGAACAACTTTGGGAGCCCTCTCGATGGGCAAACTGGCTCTATGCCTTTCCGTTAGCGCTTGTGGTGATTTGGCTATTGCTACGGGCAAACAGCTTTCACAAATTTACCGAATGGTACTTGATTGGGCTAATGGTGCTTTCGCCTATTGTCCATTTTTGGTATCTCAGCTGGCTGATGCCCTTTTTGGTGCTGAGTCGGAATCTAGGCATCCGGCTGATTAGTTTGTCGGCCTATATGTATTTTACCCTGCTCTATATGTCGGCCTCAGGAGACTATAGTTGGATTTTGCCAGAGGTGCAGCGGCATATTTTATGGTGGCCGTTTGTACTAGGTGTGGCCTGGAGCAGTGCTCAGTCGACCTGGCCTAGATTAATGGACGCAGCACCAAAATTGAACAGAACTTAAGCCATCTCTCAGCGTTAGTTCAGTTGGTCATGGGAGATTGCCTATAACTGCAACATCGCGCTGACTTTTTATCTAAACCTTGTTATGAAACGTAAGTACTTATCCGCTCTCTTTTTAGTGTGTTTTATGGGTGTTGTGGGATGTTCCACCACCGCTGTGACAACGTCTTCTGACCCTTCTGACCCAGCGTCGGTCACTATTGCCACCGCCCAGGGGGTGGATTACACGCTCTACGACGATGTCTTGAGCACCTATGTTGATGACTCTGGCTGGGTCAACTATACTGACCTGCAGCAATCTCGGCAGGCGTTAGATGCATTTAACAATGGTTTGGCCGATGTGGACGATGCTACATTGAGCGGCTGGAGCGAGACGGAACAAATTGCCTTTTGGATTAATGCCTATAACTCACTCACGCTGAAATCCATTATTGATCAAACGCCGCTCAAGCCCAGTATTAAAGACATTACCGGCGTGTGGCGTCTGCGTAAGCATCCGATTAATCAATCAGACAAGACGCTTAACAACATTGAGCATGACGTGTTGCGAGTTGACTTTGATGAGCCTCGACTGCATGCGGCCATTGTCTGTGCTGCCATTAGCTGCCCACCATTGCGCAATGAAGCTTTTACCGGAGAGAATCTGGACACTCAGCTGGATGAACAGGTGGTGCAATGGTTAGCCAGACCCGATGGCCTCAAAATCGATCAAGAGGCGGGTGAAGTCAAAGTATCCAAAATTTTTAGCTGGTTTGGTGGTGACTGGGTGCCTAGCTACGGTGTGGACAGTGGTTTTACCGGCAGCAAAGAAGAGCGGGCGGTGTTGAACTTTATCAGTAACTACGTCAGTGACGATGAGCGAGCCTATCTAGAAGCCGGTGACTACACACTTAGTTATTTCGACTACGATTGGGCGTTAAATAAGCCGCAATAATCTAAGCAAGTGTTAAATAACAAATAGCGAGGGGCACAGCGTGGATACAAGGGCATGTCTGATGTTGTTTACCCGGTATCCCGAGGCTGGCAAGACCAAAACTCGACTCATTCCCCACTTGGGGGCGATACGGGCGGCTGAGCTACAGCGGTGGATGACGACCACCATGGTCCAAAAAATGGCCGCCCTATGTCCAGGAATTGATCGCCAAATCCATTTTTCTGGGGGCGATCTATCCCAGATGCAGGCTTGGTTAGGACGTCAGTTTACCTACCTGCCGCAGTTTTCGGGCGGTTTGGGTAATCGTCTAAATCAGGCCTTTATGGAAAATTTTCGCTCGGGTATGGGAGCTGTCGTAGCCATTGGGTCTGACTGTCCTGAACTAAGTAAACGACATCTAGAACAGGCATTTAGACAGCTGCAAACCCATGATGTAGTGCTGGGACCGGCGGCGGATGGTGGCTACTATCTGATTGGCTTGAGCCGACCTCAAGCAACACTATTTGAGGATATTCCCTGGGGGACTGGAGGAGTGTTTGAGCGTACAGTTGCGATCGCAACCAATCTAAACCTGTCGATCGCTACCTTAGAGCAGCTGCGAGACATTGATCGCCCAGAAGATCTCGAACTGCTCGATCAAATTCCAATGTGCATTTCATAAATATGTCATTGTGGGGCGCATGGCAGGAGCTATTCCATGGAACGGCTTCTGCCATGAGAAACTATTCAAATCCAGCTAACCTGCTGAGGGATAGAATAATGTGCCTTGCTGGGTATCATCCGGGCGTAAAGATTTTCTAACTGGGTAATGTTTTTACCCAGGGTGTAACGATCTAATACCCGCTGGCGAGCCTTACTGCTCAAAATTGACAACATTTCAGGATGATTCTTGAGTAGGGGCAAAATAGTATGCAGCTGTTGCGCCACTCGTTGGGTATCGATAACGATACCGGCTCCGTCTTCTAACACTTCTCCATCGGCACCTGCATCAGTCGCAATACAGGCCGCACCGCAGGCCATTGCCTCCAGCAGCGATAGCGATAGCCCTTCAATCAAGGATGGCAAAATAAAGGCATCAGCCCCCTGCAAAATTTCGATGCGACGACGTTCATCCGCAATAAACCCGAGCCATAGAACTGAATCATCCGCTCCATAGGCCGTCTTAAGCGCCATTTCTAGAGGACCGCTACCGACAATAATTAATTTGTTTTTAGGCCCCATATTGGCTAATTTCCAGCCCTTAAGCATTGACTCTACGTTTTTCTCAATCGCCAATCGCCCCTGATATACATAAATTTGATCGGCTCTAAATTCTTGTTTTATGGGCGATGGACCGGGGGAATACCGATATACATTGACCCCGTTGGGAATGACAGATATGCGCTCTGAGGGCACACCGAGTTTGACCAGAAGCTCCTGCTGCATGCGGGAAAACACGATCACCTGATCGTAGTTAGCCAACCGAGGGGCGTATAGCTGATAGGTAAAGTGCTGAGTGCCCGATGTTAGATTGCGCCGTTTGCGGTCAAAGGCTGGGTGAAATGTAGCCACCAGCGGAATTCCCAGCTCATGGCAAATTTCTGGCAGCTTAAAATCTAAAGGAGAAAGGGATAGAGAGGCATGCACCAAATCTGGCTTTAAGTCGGCCAGTACCTCAGCTAACCGTCGCGCTGAGCGAAAGCTAGGAATAATGAGAATTTGGGATTTGAAAATAAAGGGTAAGGAAACCTCTTCATAGCCAACGTGTTCGTCTGCAGACTCCGCATCAGTAGCAAAGTGGAGAAATGTCACCCGGTAACCACGCTCTAGCAGAGCATTTGTAATCTCTCGACCGTAGGTGACATTTCCACAAAATGGAGACTTTTTACCAATCCATGCAATGTGCATCTAAAGAGGTCTATAAATCAGATATTTATTAAAAGGGCGTTTTCAAAAGCAGACATGAACGACTTCACGAATTCAACCGTTTGGCAAGATGCCCCCTAGGAACCCCTGTTTACTCAAGCAACAGTCTAAGTAACCCAACTTAACGCTGCTTAAGCAACCGTATCGAATGCTTTATATGACTTTATCAGGATTTTAAGGGGTTACTCGGTTGTGGGGAGGGAGAAGCTTTGAATTCAAGCGTCAGCGTCGGCTGGAGTAAAGACGGTTTGGGTGAGTAGCCCCCCTAGGATGACGATAGCGGCCAAGCCTACCAATACAAAGCGCAGCCCGATTAGGGCCTCTGCTACACCGGCTAGAGCCAGCGGCAGGCTCAGGGCAATATTGACAACGTTGTTTTGCAGGCCAAAGACCTTACCCCGCATCTCTTCAGGGGTTTGCTGCTGTACCGTAGTTTGCATGGGAATGCCTACAGTGGCAGCAAAAAAACCGAGGAGTGTAATCAGCCCCAGGCTGCCCCATAGACTGTGGATTGTCATGGATAGACCGCCTAGGGACGCCCCCATGCCCAACAGCCCCAGCAGGCTCAGCTGACGTCGGGCAAAGCGATGGCCAAAATTGCCGATCAGCGTGGCCCCGATACCCATGCCGACACCGCCTGAGGCCAGGAGCACGCCAAACTGGGAGGACTTCAGCGTGGGGACAACCTCAGCTAAACGCACCGATAGGACCGCCAGCGCCGCAAAAACAGAAAATAGCAGCACTAGCTGAATAATGGCATTGCGGATGGGAGGACGCTGTCTGATGTAGCTAAGACCGTCTTTGATATCAGTCCAGACGTGACTATCGCGGGTGAGGCTTTCGGGGGACTCGCCTGTGCGCATCATCATCAGAATGAGTCCGGCCAGACAGTAGCTCAGGCCGACTACGATGTCTTTGCCGATGCCGCTGCCATGGTCTAAGGGGGTAAGGAGTTGGTCTGCGATCGCAAGCAACGGTTCCCCCACCGCAAACCCAATAATCACCGATGCCATCATGGTGGTGGTGTACAGGGAGTTTGCCGAGAGTAAATGTCGCTCTTCAACAATTAACGGAATGGCAGACTGTTCTGCTGGAGCAAAAAATTGGGTCAGTGTCGATACTAGAAAAGTAATAACTAGTAACAGACAAAAACTTAAGGGAATACCGGCTAATGTGCCCCAATCGTCGCTTAGCCATAATGCTAGCGGTAGCAGAATAACCAACGCGCCCCGTAGAAAATTGGTTAATACCAGAACGGGCTGTTTAAGCCAACGGTCTACGTAGACCCCAGCCAGTGAACCAAACAGCACCGCTGGAATCGTAAAGGCAATCATAACGGCCGAGACCCAGCCGCTGATGGTTTGCCCCGGTGTTTGATAATGGCTGGCGATGATGGCAATCATCAATACCAGATAAACTTTATCAGCCAGTTGAGAAAAGACCTGACCGCCCCATAGCGTCAGAAAATTACGATTTTGGAGCACTGGCCAAAAGCCAGCAGTCTGTTCAACAGCGCTATCCGTCTCCCCTGGCTCGGTGTTGGGCTCGGCTGGTGACGACGGGTGACTCTGCTCTACTGAGGGCTGCTCTACTGAGGACTGACGGATTGACGTCTGCCCAGCTCCCTTCTCGGCTCCTGGCTGATGGCCAGAATCTTCAGAACTCTTAGATTCACTTGAGTCAGTCTCACGAAGCATAGGCAGATGAAGCAAAGCAGCTGTCGATTAGTGCAGCTGATCGAATGGGACGGTCGAAGTGAAACTGCGCGTAGTTTCTGAGCAGGCGCTCTACACGACACCATAGACGATGGGGGGCTGTCTCGACTCCCTCTATAGATGGTAAGGAACTGGCCTGGGTGAACACAAGCTCTGCTTGACCCAATTGTTGTAAAAGGGCCAGCTCTGGGGCACCAATCGTCGTTGTTAAGGGACCGTGCTGACGACGTCTTGTTTCATAAGCCGCTGGCCCCATATTATTTTCCAATCGTTCTAGCTGCTCTAAGGTAATCACTCCGCCTGCTGGGCTACTAAACCCTACCTGCCAATCTTTCCCTAACTGAGGTTTGATGGGGGTCCGGCTCAGGCAGCAGTAGCGTAGTTCTGGAGCGACCCCTGCCAGCGCCAAAATGTGAAATGTGCCGTGGGCTAAGCAGGCTAGTACGGCCCCTGGAGGAGCATTTTCCAAACGTTCTAGATGGGCGACAAGCAACTCAAATAGTTCTACCTGGGGTTGTTCGCTCGCCTCGCACAAAACTAACTCTGCTAAATACTGACCTGCTGTTAGCCGAGCTAGCTCTCGACTCAAGCCTGGAAATGATTGCTGGGTTTGAGCCTGAATCATTTTGTCTAGGGATTTGCCCTTGGACAGCATCAGTTCATTCACTACAAAAAGACCGCTGCGCCCACCCAGTCGAGATTTGTGTTTACGGGCTCCTGGTGCGATCGCGCGCAAAAGACCATGCTCTTTGGTAAGAATCGTCATCAACCGATCGGTCTCGCCCATGGGCGCAGCCTTAAGATTGATACCAGTAGCTTTGTAGGTGCGCGACATTTAATCCTTTTCGCTTTCGTTGTAGCTTACGTTAATTTGGCTTTTGCCTTCGTAGAGCCAGTTCATCTTTTTAGGATCTAATTTGGCGTGATACATCAGTTTGAGCAGCTGATTGAGGGCCGCGTGTTTATAAATGCCTCGTTCTTGAAAGCGGCGGGCAGAGGTGACAATCTTGCCAGGAGCAAGGTGAGGGGGGCCAAACTGACTGAGGGCATGACTAAGAGCAGTATCCTCAAAAATATCCATGTCTGGCACCCCACCAATCTGCATCAAAACCTCCCGTCGGGCAAAAATACAGTGATCTAAATAGAGAATGCGGCTTAATCGGGGCCGCTGTGTGGTGGAATACCACGATGTAAATCGAAGTAGCCAGTGGTCTAGATCAAAACTGTGGCGAAATCCTCCCCAGGCAACCATTTTATCCGTCATTAGCTGTCTGACTTGGGCCAGGGCGTCAGGGGGGAGTAACGTGGCTGGATGGTGCAGTAAGACGACATCTCCCTGACTGGCCTCAATCCCAAGAGTCAATCGCTGAGCGCGATTGGTTGCATCCGTGTCAATCAGCTTAAACTCGGCTGCGGCTGGGTGTTGCGTAATCATTTCATAAGTACCGTCTGTGCTGGGACTCATGACGATGATGAGCTGTTTATTCCCTGACTGTCGGGTTAGATTGTCGAGAATGTGGGGGAGATAACCGTGGCGAATTTCATTGAGGCAAGGTAGAACAACTGAAATATTAAGTTCCATTCACGACCTACCGTTTACTTCAACTAGCGGCTATTCCAACTAGCCGCTACTCCAAGTTAATCATTGCCGAGACCTCAAAATAATACAGAGTCTATTAAGAGTAGCAAGGCTCTTCCATAAGCTAAGGTAGCTTTCAAAATAGGTGGATACCAATCCGTCTCCAAACTCAGTTTTGACGGGGGCCGATTTTTGAGATGAGCTTGGTTGGCTAAACTCATACCTAAGATCGGCCCCGTCAGTTTGCCAACCATCGGTGATTTTGACCTATGACTGTCGCCTCCCCTGCTTTAGAAAATGCTGCTCCCCAGGTCCATGTATATACAGACAAGACGATGCTGGTTGCGGCAGCCAGTGACCAGGTGATTGAGCTGATGCGCGATGCGATCGCATCCCATGACCGCTGTTCGATTGCCCTTTCAGGGGGCAGTACTCCTAAGCCCATATACCAGGCCATTGCCAAAGCCGACCTACCCTGGGATAAAATCTACGTCTATTGGGGAGACGAGCGCTATGTGCCCGCTACCCACGCTGATAGCAATGGCAAAATGGCCCGTGAAGCATGGCTCGATCACGTTGCTATTCCGGCAGAAAATATTTTCGTTGTTCCGACCGATACTGACTCCCCCGAAATCACAGCGGAGCGGTATCAGCAAAGTCTAATAGATAGCTTTCAAGCCGCTTCAGAAGACGATGTTCCTCAGTTTGATTTGATTTTGCTGGGTATGGGCGACGATGGCCATACGGCGTCACTTTTTCCCCATACTCCAGCGCTCAACGAGTTCTCCCGCTGGGTCACCGTCGGCAACAAAGATGGCCAGCCAAGAATTACATTTACCGCTCGTTTAATCAACCAAGCGCGTCATGTGATGTTTGTTGTAGCAGGGGCCAATAAGCAAACCGCATTATCCCAAGTGTTTGCTCCATCTGCCGATAGTGCCACTTACCCTGCTCGGCTAATTGCCCCCCCGGTCGGTGAGCTGCGATGGCTGCTAGATGCAGCGGCGAGCGAAGGACTACCGGCTGCCATTGATCGAGTAGTACATTAAATCACTGAGGTTTCAAATCACTGAGGTTTCGGTTTCTCCTGGATATTTACTGAGTCCCAGGGGGGCTGCCCCTCTGTCTCCTGAAAACCTATGTAATCTATGAATACGGAGCAAAATCAAAGATTGCTTATACTTCTACCAACGCATCGATAGAAACTTGCCGAAAACGTGTAGTTTATACATGGCTAGCGTAAATCAGACCGCTATGATTATTTGCCCGAATTGCAACTATCAGAATCCAGAAGCTGCTTCTCAGTGCGAAGCCTGTTACACGCCCTTACCGGCTTTAGTGACTTGCTCAAACTGTGGTGCATCTGTTCAGGCCGATGCTAGTTTTTGCGGTCAGTGTGGTCATAGCTTAGCGAATCAGTCAGCAACTGAAGTAATGTCTTCGGCTGCGCCACCAGCACCTATATCTATTGAGTCGGTTCCCACGACTGAGACCGTTCCCACGACAAATCCAGCAGAGTCGCTTCCTGCTGAGCCAGTATCTGCTGAGCCATCCTTAGAGCTGGTTGAGCCGGACCCTCTGGTATCTTTAGACCCGCTGCCGGTGACTCCACCACCACCACTGCCTAGCGATCCGGTTTCTGAAAATATTCCAACGGCGATTGATATCTATAGTGAACCAC
>JBCDFI010000157.1:0-10366 GCA_039178155.1 Cyanobacteria bacterium P01_H01_bin.105 | reverse complement strand
CCAGCTGGCAGTGCAGACGGTGGATCAGTTTCGAGCCATTGTGGATGATCCCTATATTTTTGCTCAGATTTGTGTGAACCACTGTTTGAGCGATCTGTTCGCCATGGGAGCCACACCCCAAACTGTGCTAGCCCTGGCAACCCTACCCTATGGCACAGATGCCATCCAATCGGAAACACTCTATCAACTGATGGCAGGCATCTATCAAGCCTTGGCTCCCTCCCAAACATGGCTAGTGGGAGGGCACACCACCGAAGGTCCGGAGCTATCCCTAGGGTTTGCCTGTAATGGTTGGGTTGCTCCCCATGAGCTGTTAAACAAACAAAATTTAAGACCGGGTCTAGGGCTAATTTTGACCAAACCCTTAGGGACCGGTGTTCTGTTTGCCGCCGATATGCAGCGAGCAGCTAAAGGGCGCTGGATCGAAGCCGCCATTACCAGTATGGTGCAGTCAAATCAAATGGCTGTCCGGTGCCTGCAAAATCATGACGTCGTTGCCTGTACCGATGTGACTGGGTTTGGGCTGCTGGGCCATCTCCATGAAATGCTGCAGCCTGGACTCGCTGTAGAGATAAATTTAGAAGCTCTACCGGTGCTACCTGGGGCTCGCACCTGTTTTGAGGCAGGCTATCTTAGCTCTCTCCATAAGCGGAATCAGCAGGTCGAACACTATGTGCATAATCCACAATCCCATCAGATTTATCCCCTGTTATTTGATCCCCAAACCTCTGGTGGGCTGTTAGCGGCCATTCCTCAAACACGTTTGCATGACTGCTTAGAAGCTTTGATGGACCAGGGCTACACCCATAGCTGTCACATTGGCAACATTGTGCCCGCTGCAGGTAGGCAAGCACCTTTTACAATCAGAGGGTGAAATCCGTAGGATTTTATATGTTCTTTAAGTAGCCATGCGGTGCCCCAGATTCTTCCAATAACTGATTTTTGGCAGGCCCCCGGCCCGATTTTAGACGTCCGTAGTCCTGGGGAATATGCCCAGGGTCATTTACCCCAGGCCGTTAGTTTCCCTTTATTTTCCGATCAAGAACGCGCTCAGGTGGGTACCTG
The DNA here is from genome assembly GCA_039178155.1 of Cyanobacteria bacterium P01_H01_bin.105. GTDB lineage: Bacteria > Cyanobacteriota > Cyanobacteriia > Phormidesmidales > Phormidesmidaceae > Leptothoe. The sequence goes on along the minus strand of JBCDFI010000157.1, from coordinate 9,301 downwards.
TTATAAACAGCAGGGTAAAGAAACGGCCATTGAGCTGGGTCTAGAATTGGTGGGTCCTAAAATGGCGGACTTAGTTAAACAGGCTAAGCGCCTATCCCCTGAGCGCCAGGTCCGGGTGCATTGCTGGCGTGGCGGCATGCGTAGTGGTTCCGTTGGCTGGCTGCTAGAAACGAGTGGTTTAGACGTCAAACTCTTGGAAGGGGGGTATAAGTCTTTTCGTCACTGGGTTAGAACGACATTGGCTATTCCCCGGCCAGTTATTGTGTTGGGGGGCATGACAGGGACTGGCAAAACTGATATCCTCCATGCCCTCAGCCGTCTAGGAGAACAAGTTTTAGATCTTGAAGGGCTGGCCAACCATCGCGGTAGCAGCTACGGAGCTTTAATGTTGCCGCCCCAGCCAAGTACCGAACAGTTTGAAAACTTAATTACTGAACAGTGGGCTAACTTTGATCCTCAGCGCCCTGTTTGGATTGAAGCAGAAAGTCGCCGGGTGGGAACCTGCCGTGTGCCAGACGAAACCATGGTTCAAATGGAAGCCGCAAATACCCTAGAAGCGGTTCGGTCTGAATCAGAGCGGTTGGCAATATTGGTCAATATTTACGGTCAAGCAGAGGCCAATGAGTTAATAGCCGCAACTGAGCGGCTGCGCAAGCGATTGGGAGGTTTACGCACTCAGGAGGCAATTCAGCACATTAAAAGGGGTGAATTGGCGGCTGCGGCTGCGATTATATTGACCTATTATGATCGTACTTATCGTCATGATTTGGTTCGTCGCGGTAAACAGATTCCTAAGGTTGAGATATCTGGAATGTCGGCTTTGCAGGCAGCTCAGCATCTTCTAAACCAGATAAATGATTGGGGATGGTACAACAGTTGACCATCAACTAGTAGTCATGAACTAAAGGCAGAAACTCAGCGTTCTGCTTTTGCGCTTTTAAACGATTGAAATCGTGTCCATGCCTTTACATGTTGAATTGACTATGAGCTACCTGTATTACGTACTACCAGCTGCGCTCACTTTTTTGATAGCGCTATATGCATTTTTGAAGGACACCGAGGCTTCAAAAGGAAGTCTGCTGAACTGGGTATTTGTAATTATTACGGGATTATTCTGGCCGCTCACGCTGCCGTTTATTGTTTGGAAAAAGCTATCGTCGCTGTTTCAGATAGATAAGGATGGCATTACCATCAAATTTAAACGGAGCCACACAATTTAGGGTCAACGACTGAATCATGCAGCCGGGGTTCGGCCATATGGGTTTCGGCAGAGTGTAAATGTTTAATCAGCGTAGTTTTGGGCAGAGGACCTTCTAGATGGTCCCAAGGTAGAGTCTGGGATGTGGGCCAATCTGCATATACATAGAACTCTAGAGGCGGAAGCTTGCCTTTGAGTTCCTTAAAGGCACGGCGATAGCTACCTAGGGAGTCGCCATAGTGGCGGGTTAGCTCTAGCAGCTGGCTAATGCGTCGATCGCCTCGGGAGATCAGTGTTTGGATAACCGACCAGTTATAGCTTTCTGGTCTAAAGTCAATGCCTTGCGATCGCAGCTGCTTTTGTAAAAACTTGAGGCGTTTTTCGGCTTTACGATTTACGCCATACCACTGAAACGGGGTGTGGGCCTTGGGCACAAAAGTGCTACAGCCAAGGGTAAGCCGTAGGCCCTTAGCCGCCTTTTTGAGCTGCAACATCATAGTGGCCGTGGCTTCTAGATCGGTTTCGGTTTCACCGGGAATGCCCGCCATACCGTAGAGTTTGACACTGCTCAGTCCCCCGGCTTTAGCATTGACCACAGCTCGCTCAATATCGACGGTTTCGAGCTTTTTGTTGATCGTTTCACGCACCCGTTCTGAGCCACTTTCCACAGCGATAGTAATGGACTTAGTGCCATGGTTTACCAGAGTAGTCGCCAGCTTTTTATTAACGGTGTTGGTACGAACAGAGGCAATACTCAGGCGCACATCGTCATAGGCAGGTTGGTTGAGATGATCCAACAGGTCCTCAAAGCCAGGATGCTGAGTCACCGAGGCTCCCAGGAGCCCTAAGCGTTTGGTAACCTTTAGCCCTCGCTCAATCGCCGGAATCAGAGACTCATCCAGGCTAGCGGTACGAAACGGCAGCGTCAGATAGCTGGCTAGGCAAAACCGACACATTTCTGGACAGCTGCGCACCACCTCCACCATAAAGATATTTTCCCAGGCGGCCTTTGCAGTGACGACCGTCGAGGCCAGCAGCACATTGCCGCGATAGGTTTGTTTTTTGACGACGGCAGGAACACCGCTAGCTGGCTCCACTCGACTGATAGGGCCAGTAGGATCGTCGTAGACCGGCTGATAGAGACTGGGAATATAAATGCCAGGTACCTGAGCCAGCGTTTTTAGCTGCTCTACTCGACTGGCCGAACGAACCGATTGATAGGTGTCAATAAAGTTGGGAATGAGGTCTTCTCCATCGCCTAGGAGAATGATGTCAAAAAAGTCGGCAAAGGGTTCGGGGTTGGCTGTGAGTACAGGACCACCGCCAAAAATGAGGGGATGATTTTGGATGCGATCGCAGCTTCTAATAGGAATCTGCTGCTGCTCCAGCAAATTCAAAATATTGATATAGTCCAGTTCCCATGAAACCGAAAAGCCCATCAGTTCGGGATTAGCTGGCATGCCCTCGGCAGTATCTGTAAATAAACGCCCCACGGCCAGATCGCTACGCTGGGCCAGCATTGCCCAAATCACTTGGTATCCCAAACTGGTAATCCCTACGGTGTACTCGTTGGGAAATGCAAACACGACCGGAGTAGCATCAGAATTAGCAGTGGCAGGGTTAAACAGCAGGTGTTCTGCTGCAAAGACAGATACGGACAAAATTGTTGGCCAATGTAGTGGGAGTGTCGCTAATCATCGAGCAAGTCTGAGCTTTTAAAGAGCACTGATTTTTTCGGATCGGACATCCAATATCCTAGTGCATTGAGACATTAGCGTGTCACCTAACTGTCGTTCGAAGTCTTTAGCAGTAGATATACTAAAAGCTCCCAGAGATCTAGGTCTTTGGGAGCTTTTTATTTAAGTTATGAGAGACTAACCTAAGCAGGCCAATTAGTTGCAACAAGCTCAGCTAGGTCAACAACACGCTGACTGTAGCCCCACTCGTTGTCATACCAAGCAACAACCTTAACCATGTCGCCATCCATTACTAGCGTCAGGCTGGAGTCAACAATGGAAGAGTCGTCAGTTTTGCGATAGTCAATAGACACGAGGGGTTCTTCGGTATAGCCTAAAACACCTTTCATGTGGCCGTTTGCAGCCGCCTTCATAGCCTCATTAACTTCTTCTTTGATGGTCTTTTTCTTGACTTGGACCACCAAGTCAACAACGGAGACGTTGGGTGTTGGAACACGCATCGCAATACCGTTGAGCTTACCCTTCATATCAGGAATGACCAAAGCAACAGCCTTGGCTGCGCCAGTAGAGGTAGGAACGATATTGATGGCAGCGGCACGGGCACGACGCAGGTCGCGGTGACTAGCGTCTAGGATACGCTGATCGCCTGTATAGCTATGGGTGGTAGTCATGGTGCCTTTGATGATGCCAAAGGAATCGTTAACGACTTTAACCACAGGAGCTAAACAGTTGGTGGTGCAGCTAGCGTTGCTGATAATGGGGTTCTTGCCGTGAACATAATCATCGGAGTTAACACCGATGACATAGGTATCAACGTTGCCACCCTTACCAGGGGCCGTAATGAGCACCTGCTTGGCACCTGCGTCAATGTGACGACGTGCGCCCTCTTCACTAACAAAAACACCTGTAGATTCAATTACAAGGTCAATATCCCAAGCACCCCAAGGTAAATTGTTGGGGTTACGATCAGAACAGCACTTGATAGTCTTATCACCGACGGTAATGGTGTCATCGGTAAACGAAACATCTGCATCCAAGCGTCCCAACAAGGAATCATACTTCAGCAAATGACAGGCCGTTTTAGGATCTGAAGTATTGTTGATCGCAACAATATCGAAGCCTGAATTTTCTCTGGTCAACCAACAGCGTAGGAAATTGCGTCCAATGCGCCCAAAACCGTTGATAGCTACTCTAATCACTGCGCTTACCCTCTGTCGTACAACTGCGTCAAATTAGCGTTTGCGTTAGCAAAACTAATGATATCTCATTGTCTGAACAGCTCGGGATCACTTATATCACAGTCAAGCCTGTGTCAAGTCCGTAGGATAAATTGACTCCCGAGCCCAACAAATGAATTATCGTTACTATATTGAAATTAAGTATAATTGCTCACGGCATTGGCTTACAAGTCAGTCTCGGGAATCTACGTGAAGTTCTGACAAATTTCCTATAGGCTTACCTCCGCAGGATGAACGATGAGGTTCACCTAAGGTTTAACTAACATTTTGACGTTTTGGAAATAAACACTTAGACAATTAAGCTGAATGGCGAACACTGATGGGCAGGTGTGTAGCCATCCTATAGATTCCTGGTATTATACGCCTGAAATATCTGTGTGTGGTGTGTGAGGTGAGTTTTATGCCAATGGCAGTAGATTTTAGTGGCAGGCCATTTCACTTTATTGGTGTTGGTGGCATCGGAATGTCAGCGTTGGCCTATGTATTGGCGCAGCGGCAGGTACCGGTGTCTGGGTCTGACTGTCGGTTAACGCATATTACTCGCCGCCTTCAGGAAAAAGGTGTGCGCATTTTTTGGAGTCAAGAAGCTGAGAATATTGCCCAAGCCACCCAAAATTCATCTGCAGATGGGATGCTATTGCCTCAAGTAGTCTGTTCTACGGCTATTGATTCTAGCAATCCTGAATACAAAGCAGCTATGGATGCCGGCTGTCCGATGTTTCATCGCTCTGATATTTTGGCGGCCTTGATGCAGGAAACTCAAGGAATTGCGATCGCAGGCACCCATGGCAAAACCACCACTAGCAGCATGGTGGGCTACTTGTTGCTCAAGGCCGGCATTGACCCATCCATTGTGATTGGTGGTGAAGTATCGGCATGGCAGGGAAATGCCTATGTCGGCACCAGCGACTACATGGTGGCAGAAGCCGATGAGTCGGATGGCTCCTTGGTCAAGCTATCGGCAGCCATCGGTGTCATTACCAACATTGAGCTAGACCATCCAGACCACTACAGCACCCTAGACGAAGTCGTCGGTATTTTTAAGCACTTTGCCCATCAGTGCGATGTTGTAGTTGGCAGTGCTGACTGCGAAACGGTACTTAATCAGATTCAACCTGACATCACCTACAGTCTGCGACCAGACTCAGGGGCCGACTATGTTGCCAAAGATATTTGTGAAACAGCCCAGGGAACAACGGCTGAGATTTGGGAACGGGGCCAGCGACTCGGCGAACTACACTTGGCTATTTTAGGACGTCATAATTTGAGTAATTCCCTTGCAGCCATTGCTGTGGCTCGACGATTAGGAGTCGAATTTGATGAGATCGTAACCATCATGGCCACCTTTGAAGGAGCCAAACGTCGGTTTGACCACCGTGGATTCCATAACAATATTCTGTTTATTGACGATTACGCCCACCATCCTAGTGAGATTAAAGTGACGCTAGCAGCGGCAAAAGTAAAAAGCACAGAGATATTGCCAGGGATCAGCCAGCGTCGCGTGGTAGCGGTGTTTCAACCCCATCGCTACAGCCGAATTACAACGCTGCTGCAGGAGTTTTCAACAGCGTTTAATGACGCCGCTCAGGTACTTGTTACTGATGTTTATAGCGCTGGAGAGAAAAATAGCTCCGGAATTACGGGAGAAGATATTCGCAGTGCCATTGGTGAGCACCATACTCAAGTCAGCTATGCAGCAACCTTAGATGATGTAAAAGCAAAACTGGCATCATTTCTTCAACCTGGCGACCTCGTTATTTTTCTAACAGCCGGTAATTTAAACCAGGCACTTCCAGATGTGATGCACTACCAAATCGAACAAGCTGAGAAGACCGCCTTGACCAGTGTTTAGCACTCATCAGATATCAGTGTTGTACTTAAAAACAGCGTGACAAAAATGCTATACGAAAAAAGTGATTAGTGATTTTGGCACTATCTCCCTGCTAATCTGAATTTTTATCAATGGCAATTGAAAAGCAACTAACGAGTACAGGCTGCGTTGTTAAGGCCCAGTTTTCCCTGGCACCCATGACCACATTTAAGGTGGGCGGACCAGCGGAGTGGTTTGCAGCCCCCCGCAGCATTGATGACCTACAGGCCTGTGTCCAGTGGGCCAATGCCGAAGGCTTACCCATTACTCGACTGGGGGCTGGGTCCAACCTGCTGATTAGCGATCGCGGACTACCTGGCTTAGTCATCTGCACTCGCTATTTACGACAGACCCAGTTTGATGAGACCGGTCGCGTAACTGTGGCCGCAGGTATGCCTATGGCCACCCTAGCCTGGAAGGTTGCCAAACGCGGCTGGAAAGGCCTTGTATGGACGGTTGGTATTCCAGGTACAGTCGGCGGAGCTATCGCCATGAATGCCGGAGCCCACGGTAGTGAAACCCAGGAAATCTTAGTCAGCACTGAGGTACTTACCCCGGAGGGATCTCTAGAAACCCTTACCCCTGATCAGCTCCAGTTTAAGTATCGAACATCGGTTCTACAGGCCGATTTGCGGATTATTACCCAGGCGACATTTCAACTAAAACCAGGGTATGATCCTCAGGCCGTTCGAGCAGAAACCTCTGCCGACTTAGAGCAGCGCCGTTCCACTCAGCCCTATCATTTACCCAGCTGCGGTAGCGTATTTCGTAATCCTCAGCCCAAAAGTGCTGGCTGGCTAATCGAACACTCAGGTCTTAAAGGCTTTAAGATGGGTCAGGCTCAAGTTGCAGAACGCCATGCAAACTTTATTCTTAATTGCGGTGGGGCAACCGCAAGCGATATTTTCAAACTCATTCACCATATCCAAGACATTGTGAATGATCGGTGGTCCTTACAGCTAAGGCCTGAAGTTCAGATTTTGGGAGACTTTCAAGCGATTTAAATAAACGGTCGGTAGACGCTCGTATACGAATTACAACAAACTGCCCTTGCCTTTCTCATTAATCAAAGATTGCAATTCCGGCCAAGGCAACGTATAGTTTGACAGTTAATTTAGTAAAATCAGGCCGCCTATTATGAGCAAAGGGCAAGGTTTTGGCTTCGGTCTTGGAAAAATGAAAGAGCTGAGCGAAGCCTTCAAAAAGGCTCAGCAAGTTCAAGAAGGAGCCAAAAAACTCCAAGAAGAACTTGAACTAATGGAAATTGAAGGTGAATCGGGCGGTGGCTTGGTTAAAGTTATCCTCAGTGGTAATCAAGAGCCCAAGCGCGTGTCTATCTCTCCAGAAGCCATGAATGAAGGAGCAGAAGTTCTCTCTGACTTGGTGTCAGCTGCCATGCGTGATGCTTATCTCAAGTCAACAGAGACCATGCGTGAGCGGATGGAAGAGCTGACAGGTGGGTTACAACTGCCAGGGCTATAAATTCTCTCGACATAGGTCGACCTAAAGATGACTAGCGCATTACTTCAGTCGCTAGTCGTTTTGCTATTATCACTTTTCTGTGTCCATCGAGTTCTGTGTTCATCGAGTTTCTGTCATGACAACCCGACTACTGTTTGTGTGCCTGGGTAATATCTGTCGGTCTCCATCAGCAGAGAACATCATGAACTACCTGCTAGAACAGCGAGGTCTGCAGTCGAAAGTTAGCTGCGATTCTGCAGGAACATCAAGCTATCACATCGGTAGCTCTCCCGACAGACGGATGGCAGCGGCTGCGAAAAAGCGTGACATCAAGCTTGTTGGTCATGCCCGACAGTTTACAGCGGCTGATTTTGATCAGTTCGATCTGATTTTAGCGATGGATGACAGCAACTATCGCAATATTTTGGCACTCGATTCATCGGGTCAATATGCCAGCAAGGTAAAGCGTATGTGTGAGTTTTGCCAAGAATATCCCGACCGCGAAGTGCCCGATCCTTACTACGGCGGCGCAGATGGGTTTGACTATGTGATTAATTTACTAATGGATGCCTGTGACGGATTGCTGCAGGAGCTTGAGATTTAAGCACCAAGGCAACAAGACAAAAACTTAAGACAGCGGAGCATGGGCAATAAGCCACAGGCATTGGATCGTAGACAGGTGGCGATGGCTTGCTTCACTCTCGAAAAACGAAGTCATATCCCTTATAGATGCCTTGGTCATAATTAACAACGAACCAGGTTGCTGGATCAAACGCTAGGGGATAGGCCTCATTCTGCTTAGATTGGTGGGCCTTAGAAAGGGTGCAATAAGGTGGTGCGATTGTCTCATGCACGGTGGCCTGAGATGAATTCTGGGCGATAGACAAAAACTGAGTGAGCTGACCACGAGAAAGACGCTGGTCGGCATTGAGCACGGCCTGACACGTCTGAGATGTCTTGGCTTGCTCAGATTGCCATGGCTGGGCAGATTGCGACACAGTCGACACAGTCGATATAGACACACGGGACCATAGATCTTGAAGCACAAAAATGAAGGCTGCTAGAGCGATACTGCCCAATAGCCATGGTTGGGGCACCGATGAGCGAGGGCGTGGTTTGACATAGTAGCCAGCCGCGCGTGAGGCTGAGCGATTGGAAGTGACATAAGATTTGGGCTGAGTCATGGAACAAATGTTCTAGATGTTATAAATTAAATTTAGTACACTTGAACTACAAAATCTAGTTCACGGCTAGAAATCTAAAAAGTTTTTATTATGTTAGATATCGCAAGGTGATGGCATATCACCCTGTAAATACCGATAAAGCATGCACCCAAGCGACTGGCCTAGGAGGCGCTCGTGAATCGAACACTCGTGTGGTTTCGTCGCGATCTACGGATATACGATCATGAGCCGCTGTATCGAGCCGCAAGTCGTGGGGAGGTCATCCCTATCTTTGTGTTTGACCGCGCGCTGTTACAACATCCAGAAACAGGCGCTGCCCGAGTGAGTTTTATGGTGGCTTGCCTACATCATCTAGATAGCGATTTACAACGCCTGGGGGGACGTTTAATTCTGCGCAGCGGGAACCCAGTAGAGGTGTTGCCTCGCCTAGTTAAAGAAACTCAGGCAGAAGGTATTTACAGCTATACAGACTGTGAACGTATTTACGGTCGTGTTCGAGATGCTAACTTAAATCAGATTCTGGCCGAGCAGGAGATTAAAATCCGTTGGTTTGAACCCTCTGCCAGCCGTTCTGAACTGATCGCCTACCCACAGTATCGTCAGTGGTGGTATCAAGAAATGGCGGCTCCTGTGGTGCCTGCCCCGGCTCGGGT
>JBCDFI010000156.1:0-10370 GCA_039178155.1 Cyanobacteria bacterium P01_H01_bin.105 | reverse complement strand
CGTACCTTTATATATGAGGTCACCAACCTGAGTGAGAACGATGTGACCTTAAACCACCGCTCTCCCATCCGTACTAGTCATAATCAATTTATCCAGGTTCCTTTCCATCGTATGAGTGAAGAAATGCAGCGCATCACTTTGCTCGGTGGCAAGATTGTTGATATTCGCCCGTTAGGCGTACAGCGAGAACAGGCCGAATCCTAAACTAGAGAAGGCTACACTACTCGGAAGATTAGTGATACAGATTTTCCTAAAATGGATGGGATGATTCATTCTTGAGCCAAGCAGATATCTCTGTGCTCAATCGACTTACTAAAGTTCAACCCCTAAACTCTAGAGTTTGGGGGCTTTGAGTTTTTATCTTTTCTCCAGATTCTCTCTCTAAATTTTGAGAGTTTGGAGAAGTTTCAGTAGTCTATTGGAACTGTAGCCTATTGGGACTAGCGTGATGATTGCTATCAAGCCTCTACTAAAACGTTAATGCGCTCTCCTGTGAGACTAAAAGGTCGTACTTGGGTAATTTGTACTTCGACAATTTTACCCTTGAGTTGATTAATATCACCCTCACAGAATGTCAGCCGATTAGTGCGGGTTCGTCCCATGACCTGGTGAGGATTTTTGGGGTTGATATCCTCAACCAGTACTCGTTCTACTCGATTGGCATAGCGCTGGGAACGCTCAGCAGCCTTGACAGAAACCAGATGATTGAGCCGCTGCAGGCGATCACTTTTAGTCGATTCATCTAGCTGGCTGTCCCATAGGGCGGCTGGGGTATTGGGTCGAGGAGAATAGGCTGCCGTATTCAGCTGGTCGAAACCAATGTCATCAACTAGCCGCAAGGTGTTTTCAAACTGTGCTTCAGTTTCGCCAGGAAACCCAACAATGGCATCAGCGCTGATGGCCGCATCGGGCACATAGCGACGCACGGTATCAATAATGCGGCGATACTTTTCATGGGTATAGCCCCGCGCCATGGCCTTAAGCACGTCATTGTCACCGGACTGAAACGGAATATGAAAGTGCTCACAGACTTTGGGTAACTCGGCGCAGGCCTTAATCAGGCGCTCAGTAAAGTAGCGGGGATGGCTGGTGGCAAAGCGAATTCGCTCAATACCGGGCACATCATGAATGTAGTAGAGCAAATCGGTCAGGGTATTCTGACGTCGGCCCTCGGGGGTAATACCCGGTAGGTCACGACCATAGGCGTCGATATTTTGCCCCAGCAGCGTCACTTCGGTATAGCCCTGCTGTCCCAGGAGTTCCATCTCGGCGCGGATGGCTTCAGGGGTACGGGACTGCTCAACACCTCGAACACCGGGCACTACACAGTAGGTGCAGCGCTCGTTGCAGCCATAGATCACATTTACCCAAGCACTGATCTTGCTGTCGCGTCGAGGCTTGGTAATGTCTTCCATAATATGAACCGGCTCAGTGGCTACGACCTGGTTGCCGTTAAAGACTTGTTCTAACAAGTCACTCAGACGATTGGCATGCTGTGGCCCCATGACTAAATCCAGCTCGGGTACCCGACGCAGCAGCGCTTCGCCCTCCTGCTGTGCTACACACCCAGCCACAACCAGCGTCACATTGGGGTCTTTCTGCTTACGCTTTGCCTGCTTGCCTAGGTAAGAATAGACTTTTTGCTCAGCGTTATCGCGAATCGTGCAGGTGTTGTAGAGCACCACATCCGCTTCTAAAGGGTTTTCTGTCCAGTTCATGCCCATATTATCTAGGATGCCAGCCATCCGCTCAGAGTCGGCCTTATTCATTTGGCAGCCAAACGTAGTGATGTGATAACGACGCTTATCCATGGGGATTGGAGGGGATTGTGGGAAAGTGAGCAGTTCCCTATTGTGCCACAGCTACGGCTCCCTGGCGACGACTGTCTCCAGCTCCGTGTAATGTGCCGTCTTCAGACATTCCCACGGCATGTACCCCACCAAAAAACATGTTTTGGGCCTGCCACCAAATGGGGTTAGCCTGTCCCATAATCGAGTCTAGAGCCGTCTGGTTAAAGCCAGGTTCTAGATGAAAGGTCTCATTCTCCCAGTGGATGCGAGGGGCGGCCACCGCTGTTTCTAGGGGCATGTCAAAATCTACCAGGTTAGAAATGACTTGCAAAATGGCTGTACGAATGCGATTAGAGCCTCCAGACCCTAGAACTAGATAGGGACGACCGTCCCGTAGCACCATAGTTGGAGCCATCATTGAAGACATGCGCTGATTAGTAGACCACTGATGAAATCCGTGGGGATTGAGATCTTCTTCTCCTAGCATGTTGTTGGTCATGATGCCGGTACCAGGAATGATATGGGATGAGCCTTCACCATTGGAGGTGGTGACGCTGGCTGCATTGCCCTCGGCATCAATGACGCTGAGGTGGGTGGTGCTGCCCAGTTTATTGGCGACTTCGGCAGATTGGAGGAGTGCGGATTGTTTAGTCTGCGCGATCGCATCTCCCAACTTCCGCTGATACTGCTGTAAATGCTCCTTCGACAAAAAATCCTCGGCTACACGGGGCTGATGGATTCGCGCATCATACCCATCTCGACGGGCCACATTAGTTAATCGCATCACCTGGCTCAGAGCCAGCAAATGTTTAGGACTGCCATGGTCAGCTAGCTCACAATCAGCCAGTAGAGCCAAAGAGCAAGCAATTAAGCCACCGCCAGCGCTAGGTGGCGGATTGGTCAGGAGCTGAGTGCCATGGTAATCAAGACATAGAGGCTGGCGCTCGACGACCTGGTAGCGAGCAAAGTCCTCAGCCGTCAGATATCCTCCCTTGGTCTGAATTAGCTCAGACGCCATCTCTTGCCAAAAGGCCTCCACTCCACGGTCTACCAACCGTTCCAGAGCATCTGCAAATTCTGGCATGTACAGCCGCTCGTCTGAGCGTAATAGCCGCCCCTCAGGAGCATAGATAGCCCGCGAACCTGCCGTCGCCAGCAATATTGGTTTGAGCAAGCTGTAGACGTAAGCCAAAAAGTCATTGACCACCACACCCTGACGGGCCAGATGGATCGCTGGACCTACCACCAGTTTTAAAGGCAACCGCCCCAATCGTTGATGTACCTGTACTAGCCCCTTGAGTACCCCAGGCACCGCCGTAGCCCCGAGGCCAATGTGAAACTCCTGTACCGTATTGCCAAAATCAGCCTCGATCGGATAAAAATCCAGAGGATTCGATAGCGCTTTACTGATTGGGGTTTGGGTAAAAAAATCAAACACCGTGTGCTGTCCCACCCCTGTATGCGCTAGCAAAAAACCACCCCCCGCCAGTGAGGTTAGCACTGACTCTGCCACGCAGGACGCCAAAACACCGGCCACCGCTGCATCAAAGGCATTACCACCCTGGTTCAGGATCTCAACGGCTGCCGCCGCCGTCTGTTTGTGCCCTGCTGCAACAACTCCGCCCATAGTATTTTGCCCTTGTGTTTTGTCCTTGTGTTTTGTCCTTAGATATTACCCTTATGCAAAAATCTTTCAATACATAAAAGCCTCGAAACAGATCAGAGATTTAACCAAAGTTCTTAATCGTTACTTAACTTCTCAAAGAGCTGTTATAAAAGTCTTTTTAGACATATCTAAAAGAAACGGTAATATCTCAACCCATAGACCTAATCTCCTTGAAATCAGAGTTTCTCCCTAATGGCACTTAATTTCAATGACTGACCAGGTACTCTTAGAAAACGTAAACTTTAGTCTACAAACCCACTAACCCTACCACAGTGATCTATATTGAAATTGAAGCGAGATATATCGCTTCCCTGGCAGATTAACAGCTAGAGAACAAAACAAAGAGGTAAAGCTGTTGCATATTCTGTCTCGTTTAACCCAACACCCAATGGGTCGAGCTGATACGTCCTATCGCTGTTAAATTGGGAGCCATGCTAAGTTGTTGTGTAAAATGCTCATAAGGGCAGTTGCCGACAAGGTGCATCTCCAGGTCATAGCGAACTAAATGGAAGGATGTGCCTCAGCAAGACGGTTGGGTGTTGTGCTTTTAAATTTGTTTTTAGCTACTGATAGCCTCGATAAGGTAATGGTAAAAGCCTTTGTAAAATACCAAAGCTAAGGTGTGAATCTCTAGAAGGATTTGGTGTCTTTTCTATAGTTGCTGAGTCTCCTCATCAGCATGATCAAACAACCCCAACGACGGACCTAAGAGAGCCCCAAATACAAATCCGCCTGCGTGAGCCCAGTAGGCAATACCTCCATCGGCCATACCAACATTAGCAGGGACATTGAGGCTGGCGACTCCATAGGCAGCCTGCTGCAGAAACCAAATGCCTAAATAGAATATGGCTGGAATCCTTAGGGGCAAAAATAGGAACCCCAAGGGGACAATGGTCAGGATACGAACATCGGGAAATCTGAAGATATAGGCTCCCATAACGCCTGCGATCGCACCGCTGGCCCCTAAAGATGGCACCTCTGAAAACATGCCAAAATACCACTGGGCCAATGCGGCTAAAGCCCCACAGGTTAGATACAACAGGAGAAATCGGCCCCGTCCAAGTTGTTCTTCTACATTATTGCCAAAGATCCACAGGTACAGCATGTTACCTGCCAAATGCAAAAAACCGGCATGAAGAAATTGGCCAGAGATCAGAGTAAACCATTCATGAATAGCGAAGGGAGTGATGGCACCCCCTAGAAAACTTTCTGTCAGCTGCTCTGGCACCACAGCCCAAGTACGGAAAAACGCCGTAAGTTCCATGGGCGACGACAGGGTCAGCTCGTAGAGAAAGATTAAAATGTTGAGGACGATTAGCCCATAGGTGATGTAAGGCGTAATCTGAACCGGGTTTTCGTCACGAATAGGAACCACACTGCACCAAGAGATACGCTGATTTACAAGATATCAGTAATACCTACCGTCGCATTTACCCACAGCCCGCCTCTGTCTTTCTCGGTTTAGTTATAGTCGTTTTTAGTACATCTGATCTATAATATAGAATCTTGCAGCCGAGTCTATGGGTGTTTAGTCCAAAGTTGGGATACCCTAGACCACAATTGATCACTCTGGTTGAGGCGATATGGCGATTATTGCGCTGAAAGCTTGGTATCTCCAGGATTATGAGCCCATTCGGGACTTAGAAAAGCGGCCCCACGATCTGCGGCTGGCGAAGAATAGTTTGCTCAAGTCGGCGCTGCGAGCTGACTTTCTGGATGATATTGACGAAGTGCGCGAAGCAGACTGGTTTCAGCGCTATCTAGAAGGGGATGCGGTGGAGTTTTATGTCGAGGGTAGCGGCACCTATGCGATCGCAAATATCGACCTGATCAGCCACGAAATCTACTTTGCTAAAGCTGACTCCCTCGCCAACCTGGATCCGACCATATTCCTCTGCTACCAAGAAGAGTATCCTGAATCCAGCGATCTGCTACAGGCTGCTATTGAATCCTATATCGAAAAATTTAACCGTCGCGCTCGCCTACCCGTCCAGCTGATCGAGTCCCACCGATTGAGTAATGGTCCCGTGCGGCTCAACAGCAACCTGATGCGTCACATTCGCCGTAGCCTAATCTTTATAGCCGATGCTACACCCATTATCGATATCAACGATGATCTCCCCCTGCTGGTGCCCAATCCGGCGGTCTGTGTGGAACTAGGCTACGCCCTATGCAACAAGCGGCCTGAGCAACTGATTGTTGCCCAGATGGAACGGAGCGACATACCGGGCCAGTTTCCTTTTGACATTGCGGCTCAGCACAAGCTGGAATTTACCAGTAAGTCAGCCTTGCAAAAAGCGCTGCCAAAGATGCTAGATGCCAAGCTGCAACGGTTTAACCTGGTTAGCTAAACTGTTGCAAATTCTTTGGTGCGTGCTCAGGTGTTTGCTCTGATTGATGCCATGCTCATATATCAGTAAGAGATGTGCGATCGCGGTCGTTAGTTTTCGTGTGAAGCTTGGAGAAGCTGTGCGATCGCATCGGCCTCACCTCGCCGTAGAGCATAGTCTAAGGCCGTTTGATTCCACTGATCGCGCACAGTAACATCAGCCCCCTGGTCTAACAGTAGCTGCACCAGCTCACGATGATTTTTGAATGATGCCAGAATCAGTGGAGTAACCCCTTCACCATCGACCCAATTCACATCAGCCCCGTGATCGACTAGCAGGCGAGCGATTTCGGTGAATCCATCTCGGGCAGCATAAGTCAGGGCAGTATTGGTGTTGTAAACCAAATTGGGGTCAGTACCCTGTTCAAGCAGCCCACTGACCGTATCTACATTTCCAGCTAGTGTAGCCTCAATCAGTGCTGGAGTTGTTTCAGTGACTACCCCGGAAGACTCTACAGGAGACTCTCTATCAGACCGATTAGTCAGGCTACAGCTTCCTAAAGCAAGCATGGAAACCATGCACATACTTAGCAGGCCACAGTAGCTTATGAAATGTGTTCTGACCATACTGCAAACTCATTGCCGCTGGGTTCGGTAAAGTGAAAGCGATGGCCCCCCGGAAACGAAAATATCGGTTCAACAATGACACCCCCCGCTGCTTCAATTTTAGCCTGGGTTGCCTTTAAATCTTGACTATAAATAACAATCAGTGCCCCACCAGTTTTGGTAGATGATGTCAGATCGGCTTTGAAAAAACCACCATCCACACCTTGGTCAGCAAATGCGGTGTAATCTGACCCAAAATCTTCAAAAGACCAGTCAAAAACCTGTTCAAAGAATATCTTTGTCGCTGAAATATCTTTAGCTGGCAGTTCAACGTAGTTTATCTTGCCATGTTTGTTCATCATATTTTTCATTCAAGTAAGAGCGTCATAAAATATCCAGCAGGTTGAAGATTTCATCGCCCGTTTCCTCTGGCGTCTTCCCTTTGGTATACACCGTAAATTTAGCCAGTTCATAGTTGGAAGGATGTCTAACAAAATGTTCGTTGGTATTACGGATATCATCGGGTAGCTCTCGATTACGCTCGTTGAGAATGTGCAGCGACTCATCTAAATCTGGCGATGGCATAAGTAGTACTACATTAGGGTAAGGTGCTAATGTCCGCTTAACCCGCTCAAATAGTAAAGCATCCTCATATACAGAGTGACCGGCCCCAAAGTCAATCACACAGTTTTTATGTTCAGACAGCAGCCTCTCTACAGCATGCGCCTCAAAGGGTTTCCAATAGTGAATGATGCCCCAAACGCCTTCAGTTTGACGCTTTTGCTGAGCTAACGCATCATCATAGCCAATCTCTTTGTAGTAGTCCCACCGCTGCTCATCCATTGAACATTGAGGCAGGCTCAGCTGGTCTGCAAGAAGAGAGCCAATGGTAGATTTCCCCACTCCCTGGGGACCAATAAGAATAATATCCGAGGCCATAAAGATTGATACCATAGCTCTCATCAGTCTAGCAACAGATACTGTTGCCCGACATTGCGTTAGAGCTGAGCACATAAAAAATCCACCGTTCAAGGCTTACAGCATCTGGTTTCCCTTATCAAGAAACTGTCAGGGAGGGGTTTGCATCTGACGACTATTTCAAACATCTATCCAAAGAATTAGATACCTCGTCAGATGTGACTCAGAGGCACAGTCCAAGACTCAGTATGGTTATTCTCGATTCATTGAAATATTAAGTTTTTCAAACCAAACAAACGTCTTATGTCGCTGGGAAATTGGCTGAATATTTGTCGGATATATACTGGTTCATAGAATTTGGGTTGGGGTTGCCCAATCTTCTTACATACAAAGCTAGGCGATGGCTTTGCTGTCTGGCGCAGCGCTAAAAATCAGGTTAAGGCATCGATAAAGAGTAACTCACCATTACTGTTTATTATTGGCCCTTTAAGTGCCCTAGTCAAAATCTGAGTATCAATATAATACTCATATCTTTTACCACAGAACCTTATTTTGGATTCCCGACAACCAGACCCTATACCCATACAGCATTCCTGGAAGCACGGTCTGAAGTTGACCTCTAGCGATCATTATTTGCAGGCTGCTAGCCAATATCAACGCCTTGGGGATAATGAATCTGCTATTAAAGCTTATCGAGAAGCCCTACTGTATTATCCAAAGCTACCTGAAGCTTATGTGAACCTGGGCAGTATTTATGAAAAACTTCAGCATTGGCATAAGGCTCGATTGGCCTATCAGCAAGGTCGATCAATTTGTTCTAGATCTTCTGAAAATCAGCTGCTGTTTAATCAAGCACTCGCCAGACTTGATGCTCAGCTAAAAGAGAATAAAAACGAACAAACTCTCAGTCATCTAATTTACCCATTTTTTCAACCAGAAACTAAACTTAAAAAGCCTGTTAACCGACCCAAGATCGCAATTATTATCCTTAATCTAAATGGAGCTTCGCTACTGTCTGAGCTTTTTCAATCGATATATACTCATAATACCTACCAAGAGATCGAATTAATCATCATTGATCATGGCTCTTCTGATCAAAGCCAGGATATTTGTACGGCATGGTCTAACTCACTGCCAATTCGTTTTTTTAATCGAAATCAAAACTTTTCATTTTCTAACTCCAACAACTTTGCAGTCGCCAAAACGGATGCTCCGTTGTTACTATTTCTAAATAATGACGTTGTCTTTTGTGAGGATTTTCTCAGTAAATTGGTATTGCTCCTGCAGGATGAATCTGTTGGTATTGCTGGCGTCAAATTTCTTCAGTATCAGGAGTCAAAATTTTCTTCTAAACGAAAAGATGTGCAACATTTGGGCGTACATTTTTCCTTTCAGCAAGAGCATCAGCTATTTCGTCCCTATGAAATTCAGGATACTGAGACGTTTAACACAATAACCTCAGACTGCTGGCAAGTTCCAGCTATCTCAGGAGCTTTGATGCTATGTCGAAAAATAGACTTCGCCAGGGTTAATGGTTTTCATGAAGGCTATTACTATGGTTATGAGGATGTAGACCTCTGTCTTTCATTTCAAAAGAAACTTGACAAGAAGGTTGTTAGCTTGAATCAGACTAACATTTATCATCATCAAAGTTATACCAGAAAAAAGAGTGAAGGATTCAAACAGCAGCGTCAAGACAACTATAGTAACTTAGAGAATCGATTTGGATACTTTCTTCGTCGCTCATACTTAACTGACTTTTTTGATAAGCCTCTGTTTTGGACAGGAAAACCAATGCATCTTGGTTTCACTGTTTCTAGTCAAGATAGTTGTGATGGAAAAAACTCTTTTATTAAAGCCTTAGGAACACACTTATCTCATCGATTTGGCTGGCATATTGACTATATATCCGAGAAACCTAGCCCTCAGGTCATCACATCACTTGATATTATTGTTGCTACGTCTTTAGAATTTAATTGGCACCCTATCCTTAATACCGCAAAGGCCACCCTTCATAAGGTCTTTTGGTTACTTCAAAATTCCTATGAGTCTCTTACCTATAAAGCATTATGGAATTATGATTCAATTTGGTGCTCAGGTGAACAATCCAGGTTGCCCCTAGAGAAACTGCTGGCAAAACCAACATGTCTAATCCCAGCTGAACCTCAAGTAAACGCCATCGCTACCTCGTCTCAGGCTATCTTATCTACCCTCAGCCATAAGCTCAAATTTACGTTCCGGATTAGCATCAAAATCTCCACACCCCAGTGGAAAAATGCACATCTGTGGGGAGATTATCACTTTGCCCTGGGGCTTAAAAGAGCCTTAGACCGTCAGGGACATAGTGCCAGAATAGATGTTTTATCAGAGTGGAACACGCGTCAGTCGATGGGTGATGATGTTGTGATCGTCCTGAGGGGTTTAGAGTCTTATCATCCCAACCCAAACCAGATTAATATTTTGTGGAATATTAGCCATCCTGAGACATTAGAGCTGCAGGAGCTTAATGCCTATGATTACATTTTTGTTGCATCAATACCCTATGCAGAGACCCTTAGTCAGACACTACAAAGAAAGGTAGAGCCTTTATTACAGTGCACTGATCCCGAATTGTTTTATCGAGATCTCAGTCAAGATTTCAACGTCGGTCAAGTAATTTTTGTTGGCAATGCTCGTAAAATCTATCGGCCAATTGTCAAGCATGCCATAGAGGCCGGCATCCAAATTGATGTTTATGGCCGAGGGTGGGAACCGTTTCTACCTCCAGGTTATGTTCAACAGCGGCACATTCCCAATCATCTATTGCGTCACTACTACAGCCGTTGTGGTGTTTTACTTAACGATCATTGGGAGACAATGGGGCAAAATGGCTTTCTCTCAAATCGATTGTTTGATGCTGCTGCCTGTGGTGCAACAATTATCTCTGATCATCCAGTCGGGTTAGAGGCTGTTTTTGATGAGCACATTATCACTTATCAAGATGCTGCTGATCTACCTAAACTAGTCAATGACTGTTTACAAAATCGTGTCAAGAATTCTACAACAACATCTGAACTCGCCG
>JBCDFI010000155.1:0-10371 GCA_039178155.1 Cyanobacteria bacterium P01_H01_bin.105 | reverse complement strand
TCGTTGACTACAAGGTCAGCAATAGTTAACCCTAAGGAGTCTCATGGAAAAGCCTTCTCCCAAAACCATCTATGAGAACTTAAACGATTTAGAAAAGGTGGATGTGATTACCAGTGCTCGATATCGTCAGCTTGCCCAGGCGGTATTGGCCGATCCCACTGTGAGTGAAGCTCTGCGGCAGAATATCGCAGAACGGTTACATCAAGCTAATCATCTACTGGCACTTAAAAGTGTTGATGCCGATGAAAGTTATTAGATAAAAAGAGGGCGATTAGGGATGGCAGAGTGCTACTCGATTGTTTTAGCTCTCTCTATTGCTGATCTGATGGCTCTACATCATCTTGAGAGGATTCTTCTGAGGGGGATTCTTCTTCTGTCATCTCCGTTACCATAGGTTCTTCGATGGGATCGCTTGCGGCTAGTCCCAACAAGGCGTCAATCTGAAACTGTTGTGAACTGCTGGACGTGGTCAGACTAAGGCTACGGATGGTACCAAAGTAGCTGCGGATATCGGCAGCCCAAGGATCGTTAGCACTATTAAATCCGAAGAGGTTATAGAAAAACCCAAGGGTGGAACTTGCGTTGACATAAAAATAGCCATTATTGGGTTTGGGGAACATGGCCGTCGCGTTACGGAACGTGCTGTGGTCGCTGAGTGGGTTAAAGCCTGCTGGTACAACTAATCGCTCCATTGCTCCATTCCCACTGGTAAATGCCAGGGTGTCGTCTGTAATCCATGTATGTGTGAGTACGCTATCTAGCTGTCCATCGGCATTGACGTCGTATTGCCAGTTGGTCACAGGGTGATCAGCGATCGCAGCAGACAGGGCGATGTCTTCACCAACCAAGTTATCTAAGGCTGCTAGTGCCGTTTCAGCTGCCTGACGATTGCTGGTTTCTAGTAATACCCCTGCTTCTAGGCCTACGCCTGGAAAAAAGGAGTTGAGCAACCCTGAGCGGCTAGGAAACAAAAAAAGACTGTATTCCCCATCCATCCAGTTCAAAATATCGGTGTCTAAATCTAACCCAGTGGCCAGAGCAACAATAGAGCGGGCTGTTTCGATCAGACCACCGGACACCTCACTTAAGGAAAAGGCGGAGGAGACGTCATTCCAAAAGCCGCCGATGTCGTAACCGCTACCCATAAAATAAGTAGCGGCTGGAATAAGACTCAAAATAGAGTGGTCAGCATTGGGGGAGGCAGGCAAATTGGGTAGCGCGCCCTCGGTATAAAGATGGGCCTCTAGGTGCATCCCTTCAGTTTGAGGGTAAATGAGGGCATCAAAGGTGACGTTGCTAAATAAATTGGTCATGGCAGCCCGTTCACTCAGGCTAGGCTGCGGGATGGGGGGTAAGCCAAAGTCTTGAAACGGATTGCTAAATTCAAAGCTGAGCAGCTGCCCGACATTGCCATAAACGGTCGCTAGACTGTTTTGAGCTTGGGGATGACTTTGGGTTTTCTCAAAGCTGGGGTTGCTAGTAAGAGTCGGGCCACCCTGAGTTTGATACTCAATCCACTGTCGTAAGTTGTCTATATTCTCTGCCATGACGATGTAGTTACCCAGGTGAGCAACGGCATAGCCGGGGATGGTATAGCCGTCGGGTGAATAGGTGCCATCAGGAATGTAAATGTAGGGAGGTTCGGGCTGGCGATAGGAGCGAAGAGCAGCAGCGGCGGGGGCTATAGCAGAAGACAATTCAACCGGTTCGGGCTCTGGAAATTCTTCTAGTTCTATATCTTCAGGAAATTCATCCCAAGAAAATTCTTCGTAGGCTACAAACTCAGAGGGCCAAAGCCAGATTGGAACCGTTCTGTAGGAGTGCTGTTCGGGTAACGCCTCTCGGGATTCTGCCAGGGTTGGGATAAAGTCGCCAAAGGCTGCCGCATCGTCAATGGGAACAATGGTGACTAGCCGCTCTACTGGGGCAATAGTGCGGATACTGGGTACGGGGAGTAGCGCGATCGCAACACCATCTCCTACCCATGGCTGCACATCTTCGACATAGTCCATTCCCAACGGCAAGAGCGGCAGTGCCTGAGGACTGGGGGCCACGCCAAAGGCCTCGCTGAGCCTGGAAAACAGCGCATACTGATTGAGTACAGCCCAAGCATCCTCACGGGTATTGACAATGATGGCTGCTGGGGTGTCTGCAGGCAGGATATTTGTGATGATAGGCGGTGGTGGCGCAGACTTAGGCAGCAGGTCTTCTAGGGATGCTTTTAATTCGGTGACATCCACGGCGGGTTCAACTGGAAACTCTTCAAACGACTCGTCTAGCTCAGGTTCTTCAGGTATTTCCTCCACCGTCTCGATGGGCTCGCTGGCAGGCGCTGAATTTTCTAACGATGGCTCTTGGGCCGCTGTAGGTGTTGCAAAAAACGCCAGTGCGAGTACTGCCATTCCCCATCGATTAATCACAAAAAAACTCCCAAAATAAAAAACTAAATATAGATGATCAACGTCAATCCCTGGTGCTGTTTGACTTGCTTAGTCTATGACCAGCGATAGATTTATAAGTTTGCGATGGCCATAGATTTATATACAACAATAGTCATTTCTATTTCGGTTTAGCGACAGCGGTTCGGTCCCAGGTTCGGATTGCCATCCCTGTAACGTTTTACTTTTCTCAGTACTATAAGCGTAATGGCGAAATCAAAGGGTTGAGATAGTATGAATCAGTTTAAAACTCTGGCATTGCTGAGCGTTCTCAGCGCCCTGCTCATTAGCATTAGCTACTACACCATTGGCGGTACCGGCGGAGTCATCATTGGCATCCTGATTGCGGCAGCGACCAACTTGGGCTCATGGTTTTACTCCGATAAAATTGCCCTGGCGGCCCATAAAGCCCAGCCTGTTACCCGCGCTGAGCAGCCTAAGCTGTACGCCATGGTCGAAAAGCTAGCGGCAAAAGCCGATATTCCTGTTCCTGGGGTTTATATCTTGCCTACTGATTCGGCAAATGCGTTTGCGACCGGTCGTGATCCTGAGCATGCAGCTGTAGCCGTCACCCACGGCATCATGAAGATGCTCCCTGCTGATGAGCTAGAAGGTGTCATTGCCCACGAGCTTAGCCACATTATGAATCGTGACACCCTGACCCAGGCTGTAGCGGCGACTATTGCAGGTGCGATCGCATTTCTGGCTCAGATACTGCAATACTCTATGTGGTTTGGTGGCATGGGAGGTTCCAACGACGAGGACGGCCCCAATCCCATAGCTTTAATAGCAACACTCTTCTTAGCGCCCATGGCAGCTACCGTCATTCAGCTAGGTATTAGTCGCACCCGTGAATTTGCTGCCGATGCTGGTGCAGCTCAGCTGACAGGCAATCCCCGTGCCCTTGCCAGTGCGCTTAAGCGTCTAGAAGCCAGTGCCAAACAGATGCCCATGACCGGTAATCCAGCCTATGAGCCTTTGATGATCATGCACGCAGTACCCAAGCAAAGGTTCAGTGGTTTGTTTTCCACACATCCAGCTACCGACAAGCGGGTGGAGCGGCTACTCGAACTTGAACAAGAAAGTCTAGTAACCGCTTAAGATACACGACTCGTCTTTAACTTCCCAAGAATAAGACGAGGTATAATTAAACACTTTTTACAACCACTCCTGCGTCATCAGGAGTGGTTTTCCATAGCTCTTTCAGCATTCTCAAAACCATCTACCCTGTGACCAAACAACAGAACTCCGATAAGTCACCTAGGCCCCTACGTTTTTTATGGCTAACGTTCGACTTTTCCAGCTGTTTACCTACGTCAACAGACAGCATTACTCCGCAGTTATTTCTGACTCTGATGGCGCACCCGGCTGTTAATCAAATTAAGCGTTTCACAACCCAGTCAGCCGATCTTGGTCCGGATGATATTGCCCAGTGGGAGCCTGGTATTTTTACCCTACAAACCTACCGGTCGAGCCTGCTAGATATTTTGACTCATGTGTCTGCCAGTCTCACCCCCCACCTCACCCTTGATCATCAAAACCAAGGGCCACCAGAGGTCACGGTGTATACCCAACTTGGCGGACGGCATTACCTGCTCCATAGTCGTCTCAGCGCCGAGGATATCAAGCCCCTAGCTCAGGACATTGAGGCCATGGTGTGTGAATATGAAAAACCATAGGCCATGGCTGTCTAACAGTGGCCTACGGTCAGAAATGCTAAAAATAGTCCGTCAAGCCGGCATTAGCTGTAAGACAAGTGCCCGACGATCAAACGACTGAATCTTGCCAGCTTCTTTAAGATCTTTAACAATCCGCTCTAACAATTCTAGGGCCCGATCACGGTGCTGATGTTCTCTTCCTCGCAAACGCACTCGGAATTTAACAGAGTCACCTTTTCCTAGCCATTGAATGGCCTGATTAATACGCAGCTGATAATCAGATTCACCCACATTAGGGCGAAACTTTACCTCCTTAACGGTGGTCCGTGCGCTCTGTTTTTGACGCTTCTTTTGCTGATACTGGAACTTACCGTAATCCAAGATTTTGGCCACCGGGGCCTGCTTACTCTCAGACACTAGAACCAAATCAAGCCGAGCCTCTTCAGCCAGCTTGAGTGCATCCTGAGTGTCGGTTAAACCACGGTTATTGTTTTCATGGTCAATCAGCAACACTTTTGGAGCTTTGATCTGACGATTGATCCGATGTTTCTGTGCGATAGGTCTTTCCCTCTTTACTCAGAACTCGACAGGGCTAAGTGGACAATGCAGTTGCTGAAAAAGAGATGAATCGGTGAGACACTCGCTACGAGCTGCCACAACCTGTTCACGCTCCAGCAATCTAACGAATTTTCTAATCGTAGCTTACCGTTTTAATAATGCAAGGGGTCTACAGCAATTATTGTGATTCTGTAAAGAATAATCACTCTAACTTATACGGGCAGAAGCTTTGTCTATCGGATCAGCTGCCGTAGAATGCCATGTTTATGAGCTTTTTTAGGGCTGTGGGGCTAACCGTGTAGCCGATCGATAACGTCGATTGCTTCAGGTTCTGCAGCGGCGGCCTCTGCCCACGTCTGGATAGATGGCAGGGCTTGGACAGCATCGACAAAAGCTTGAGCGGTAGGCGCTAGTGAAATCTGGTAGGTGACAAACCTCAGGGCAACAGGCGCGTAGACAATATCTGCTATGGAAAAATCGCCAAACAGCCAGGGGCCACCATAGGTTGTATAGGCCTCGGTCCACATCTGCTCAACTCGCTGAATTTCAGCCTGAGTTGCCAAGGCCAGAGTGGAGCGATCCACGGCTATTCGCGCTCGAATATTTTGAGGCAGCTGCTCTCGAATCCCTAGGAACCCACTGTGCATTTCAGCGGCTATGGAGCGAGCGGTTGCTTGTGCTTTTCGGTCTGCAGGCCAACCGATGGCTTTAGGGTATTGCGATCGCACATAGCCATAGATAGCGCTGCTATCCCAAACCGCAATATCTCCATCCATAAGTACCGGCACTCGCTTGGCCGGAGTATATTGACTAATTTGCTGCCAGGTCTCCGTAAACAGCGGCAGACGAACTTCTTCAAACGACAGACTACTTTCAGTCAAAAACAGCCAAGCCCGTAAAGACCAAGAAGAGTAATTTTTGTTACCAATGATTAATCTCAAGCCCATGGTAGTTAACAATTAAAGCAGGTAGTCTAGTGTAGTGAACTATAGAAGGTGCTACCATCCGTAAGCAAATCCTAGACTGAAGTTAACTATGGCGCTTGAGGTATATGGGATTCCTAATTGTGGCACCTGCAAGAAGGCTCTGAAATGGTTGGATGCAAACGGTGTTGATTATGACTTTATCAACACTAAAGAGCACCCTCCTAGCCGAGAGCAAATCACCAACTGGGTCGCAACACTGACGGCTAGGCCCATGCGTAATACATCTGGAATGTCTTATCGAGCGTTGGGAGAAGATAAAAAAACCTGGAGTGACGACCAGTGGATAGACGCCTTTACAAAAGATGCCATGCTCTTAAAACGCCCCTTATTCGTCAAAAGAGAGAAGGCCGTATTGGTAGGGTTTCGTGCCAGTGAAACCGAGTTACAAGCAACGTTAGTCTAACGGAACACCCCATGGGAGAAGCCAAACGCAGACAAGAACAAGACCCCAACTATGGCAAAGTGCCCCAAAAGCGCTCTCAGCCTAGCCGATTCAAGTTTGATCCCAAACGTATTACATCAACAGAGCTACTCATCTGGGCCTTACTATTTGGAGGCACAGCTGCCGTATTTTTGGGTACGTATTTTTGGCAATAAACTGACGCCGCCAGGGTTACCTCTGCTACTACAAAGGCCCTCCATAGCGGCGTTGCCTACTTAAGCAGGCAGAAGACCCAATCTCTAGCGTTTAGGCCTTTCTTCCCGAGGACGTGCTTTATTGACACGGATCTCACGACCGAGCCATTCGGCACCATCAAGAGCTTCAATTGCCGCATCTTCTTCCGAATCTGCAGACATTTCTACAAACGCAAACCCACGAGGACGATTGGTTTCACGATCCATAGGAACAGTTACTCGCTTAACGGTACCGTAATCTGCGAATACCTCTGCAATATCTTCCTGTGAAACCGTGTAGGCTATATTTCCTACATAAATGGACATGAACCTTCTCCAAACAATTGAGATAAAAAACTGGCGAGAGTAACACTTAGACAGCTGGCACCCAGATAGGTTTAGACGAACTGACTAGCCGCAATGACTGCTCATCCAGGGCCACCTTAACACAGAAGTTTAGGCCAGAATCGTTGTCTGGACGACTTGTGAGGAAGGCTTGATATAAAATGCTTTTCCATCCGGAACGATGGGTTCCTATAGGGGGAATTTCGAGTTCTAACGTAGCAACCGATCGGTCAGCCTATGCCAAAATAACACCCAGATCCCCGTAAGGATTATCCTGCTTCAGGTCAAGCATCAAAATTGCCTGATTCAGCTCGCTGTCGCTCCAGTGAGGATGGACTGTTTGTAGGGTACGGCGATTAAGTTTTTTAAGTGGCTTCTGTAGCCAGATATCTTGAGCGTGGGCGAGTTTCAGTGTTTTATTCGGCATGGTGAGCCGTCTATAGAGGAGCCGGATGTATTTATCCTAACGACTACTTCAATAGACATCGGTTCGCTACCGTAGGGTTTACCGAAACTTTGTGCATCGCTGATAAAAATTAATCGCTAGAGCCCCATGCTTTAGTCGCTCAATACATGGAGACTGTTGCCGCGCTAAAGATTCTTTTGCATAGGTCGCTGTCAGTTGATTAATCGCGTACCTGGCTGTACATTTAGCCTGCAATCAGTAGGTTATAAAAAGAGTCTCTTAAACAGTCTATGATAATTTTCACCTGATATAGAGGGTGATACGCAAATAAATATGACAGATATAGACCTTATTCAAGCAGGTGACAGCTGGCAAAACTGGGTATTTACCATTACTTATTTGAGTTTTTTACTATTTGTAGTGTGGCGGGTGATTGTGTCATCATCCAAACCATCCGAATAGTCAGGGTGCATCAACCATGGTGGAGTATGCAACGGAGATGGCTGAGATCCCAGAACGGGTCGATTGGCTACGACAGACTACGTGTCTGAGAGTGTTGCCAGAGGAGGTGCTGGGTGCGATCGCAGCCCGACTGAGCCCCATCTCGCTCCAAGCCAACCGTCGCCTAATTTTAGAAGACACTCATCCCGATGCCCTATACATACTCAAGACAGGCCACCTAGAGCGCTATCGTACCCAGCGTACCTCCAGAGCCCAGACCATAGATTTACCGCCGGGTGTTGTTCTACATTTGCAAGAAATTTTGCTAGACCAGCCCACAGACTATACAGTCATTACCCTGGATGATTGTGAGCTGTGGCAGCTGTCTGCCGATAGCCTCAAGCAGATTGCTGACGAACACCCCAGTCTACGCCAACAGCTTTCTGAGCTACTCGCCGACGAAGTCGAACAGCTCTCTGCCCAGCTGCTCTACGAACAAGAGCGCCAGCAAGAACTACGCCCTTACCTGGTACCCAGGGTCAGTCGGGGGGTGGTCGGGGCTAGCCGCTATGCCCAACGCCTGCGACAGGCTGTACGAGATGCTGCCAGCGTCACCTTCGATGACCAAGGACAGCGCGATCCCGTTCTTATTTTTGGCGAACCGGGTTTAGAAAAAGATAACCTCGCTGCTTTGATTCACTTTGGGTCCTCTTATAAAAAAGAACCCATGATCAAGGTAAACTGCAAGACCTTACGAGCCGTAGATCTATTTGGCCGTGGCGACAGTCGACCAGGGCTGTTGGACTGGCTAGAGCAGGGCACCCTTCTGCTAAACAATATTCAAGATCTTGATCCTAAACTACGCCCCGCTATTCTCAGACTGATTAAAACAGGAGACTATCAACCCAGCACTCAACCCGGCAATGCACCACTGGCGCTAAAGAACAGCACTGCCTGGATCATGATGATCTCAGAACAAAGCCTGACTCCTTTTGCGAATCTGGCTCGGCAAACTATTAAAGTCCCTCCGTTGCGAGTACGCAAGGCCGATATAGAACCCCAGATTAACTACTACCTGCAGCTGTATTGTCGGCAGCGCAGTCTTAGTAAACCCACTCTGACACCTGAAGCCCTGCGCCGTTTACAAAGCTACGATTTTCCCAGCAATCTGCGAGAATTAGACAGTCTGGTACAACGAGCGATTGAACAGGCGGATAACAATCCTCGTCTGACTGAAGAAGTCTTCTGGTCAGCCAGCAAACAACAGGGTCGATTTCGAGTCAATCTCCTCAATGCCTACCCAAAACTACGACAGTTTTTACGCAGTCCCTGGTGGCCAAATCGGATTAACTTTGGCTTTACTAGCTGGTTCTATGTCTTAGTTGTTGCCTTATTATTTTTGGGTCCACAAACCCGTGATGCCAATATGGCTCTCAATTTCTTCTGGGCTTGGTGGTGGCCGTTGATCTTATTGTCATTTCTATTTGTGGGTCGGCTCTGGTGTGCAGTCTGCCCCTTTATGATCTATGGAGAAATCACTCAGAAATTGTCTCTATGGCTATGGCCTAGGCAGTTGGGAGAATGGCCTAGGCAATGGGCTGAACGTTGGGGCGGCTGGATTTTGTACGCAGGCTTTGCTGCTATTTTAATTTGGGAAGAGCTATGGAATTTGGAAAACACGGCCTATCTCTCAGCCTGGTTGTTATTAATTATTACCGCCGGAGCCATGATCTGCTCGGCACTTTTTGAACGACGGTTTTGGTGTCGTTATCTATGCCCCATCGGCGGCATGAACGGGCTATTTGCCAAACTTTCTATGACAGAACTGCGGGGACAGCGGGGTATTTGCTCGGCCACCTGTAGCACCTATCAATGTTATAAAGGTGGACCTGCTAAGGGAGAAGGTCAAGAAACTGGCGGCTGTCCGGTATATTCTCACCCAGCACAGCTAGTAGACAATCGCAACTGCGTCCTGTGCATGACCTGTCTCAAGGCCTGCCCCCATCGATCGGTAGAGTTTAATTTACGACCGCCTGGTATTGAGTTGTGGACGACTCATACGCCAGTGAGTCATGAAGTGGCGCTGCTGCTACTGCTGTGGGGGGCGGTGTTTGTCCATCGACTGCCGGAAGTGGCCGCGCTGCTAGGAGTATCCGAGCTGACAGCAGGATTTTGGGGACATGCGATCGCAACCATCCTTCTACTCTTCGCGCCATGGCCAATAGCCTGGGTCACCTACAAGCTCACTCACCTCATCTTGCCTCGTCTCAAGGCCCGTCCGTTTATCCAAATCGCCTATGGCTGGCTACCCATTGTCCTATTTAGCAATCTAGCCCATTACCTATCCCTCGGTCTGACCGAAGCAGGCCGTATTATTCCTGTTTCCTTAGCCAGTTTTGGCTTGGCAGGCATGGGACCGGCAATCGTGGCTCATCCAGCTGTTATCGCCTTTTTACAAGGGTGCAGCTTAATCTTTGGAGCTATCTTAAGCATGCTTTTAACCCAGCGCATTGCCCGACAGCCCTGGACAAAAGCCCTTCCCATCCATGGCCTTACCTTAGGCATAACAGGTATCTTATACAAACTTATCGTTTGAGAAAAATGTCAGCTAAGTTAATGCCATCAGACTAAAAATAAGCCTTCCTGATGGCATGATTCTAAAGGCTTGCCCACACAGCTAACTTATGGCCATTATTAACGGGCAAGCTTATTTCTATGTATTACTACTAAATGATGAGTCTAATCACTAAGATACTGACGTTTGAAACGTCAAATTTAGTCAAGCGTTTTATTTTAATTACGTTTCTGCCATTTACAGCGATGGTACTAGCCATCGATTCTCAGCAGCTTGCCACTACCCAAGGTATAAATGGTCAACCCTTCGCCAATATTGTTATCATCAGTTACTTTTTATTGTTGCTTTT
>JBCDFI010000154.1:0-10390 GCA_039178155.1 Cyanobacteria bacterium P01_H01_bin.105 | reverse complement strand
TTTTGATCGCTGCGCTAGGGCTGCGCTAGGACTGCGCTACTGGGTGGCCCGTAAAAAACGTCGCTTCTGGCGTAACTACTGGCTCGATATTTTGGCGGTGATGCCAATGATTACGGCGTTTCGGCTGCTGCGGCTATTGCGAATTTTGCGATTGCTGCGGGCGGGAATTTTGCTGAATCGGAGTTTGGGGCGGTTATCAAGTGCGATCGCACTCCAGCTAAAAAAATCGTTGCATGATGCGATCCAAATTAACGACAACATCGGTTGCTCTACTATAAATACATCTCAATTTAGTAAGTCAAAACCTGTGGCAATTGTTCAACTGCCTGATAATGAGAGATTTATTGCGAGGACAAGGATAGACGCTGCTGAAGCCAATTTTAAAACGGGCAAGTTGTGAAGGTGCAGTCTGCAGCATGCGAGATTTAATACGATACTAGAATTGGGCGGAGCCTCCTCTGAAACTATGTATAGTTGGAAACAGGTGCGCCCTCGCAGCATCTACAACTAAATCCTCCAATTCTCTGCTATGCCATGTCTCTTTCCAAGTTGCTACGAACCATAATTCTTGGGCTAATTAGTTTGTTGGGGTTGCTGATCTTGATAGGGTTCACAGCCTGGTGGCACGAGTGGTGGTACGGCGTCCTCAATCCAGATCAGGTGAGGCCGATTGAGAATTGGATGCTGGGATTAGCTATAGGTACGGCTTATATCCAGATAGCTGTTGCGGTAGAAACCTTGCTCATCGGTCTTGTGACCCGGTTTCGATGGATAAAATTTAAGCGAGGAAGGCTCATAGTTGGACTATTTAGCCTGCTGTTGCTGTTATTCGCGTTACCTCTATTGAAAGAGATTATTTTAGTCAGACCTAGCGATTTTGTCTCATTCTTACAGTATTTGTTATACCTGATTCTACCTGTGATGCCAGCTTGGTGCTTATTGTGGTTTCGCGTGCCTAGAGGCTTATAGTGACAGTTTTTCAGACACCTTAAGCTCATTGGGGCTAAGTAGGTTGACCTAATTACTTATAGGATGAAAGAACAGGAGTTTAATCTCCTCGAATATGCCCCCAAAAAACCCAGTCCTGGTAGGGTGAATTCTTTCTCAGCAGAAAACTCTGAAAACGGTATTTTGTAGGAGACTAGGAGGTTATCCAGGCCCCTAAATCCCCAAGTTTGGGGACTTTGAGTCTGCTCTTCAAACTTAGGTGGTAAGGAAATCTAGACAACCTCTATTTTCCGACTAGAAGCTAAGATCAGACGTTTCTTACCTAAACGAATTTGTCTATCAACGTTGGGAGAATCATAATTCAAAGCCCCCGATTTCGAGGGGTTGGGGGCCTGAACAACTTTTAACTGCTTTGACAGTCGTTTGTGTTCAGAAAATCCTTCAGTAAATGAATTCACCCTACCAGTCCTGGGGGGGGGAGTAGTCTAGTCTCCCCCAGGATTGGAAAAAAGAGAGCTTCGGTGTCTGAAACCAAATTTGGATAATCTACTTAGTTCGCGAAATATGTCTTTAGATGTAAGACTTTTCAGTCTAGGGGTAGATATCTTAAGAATGTTGGCTTTTATACCTATAGAGGTACTGTTCACACATAGTATTTTAATACTGTGAGTTCTCACAGAGATTCTATATTATGTTGGGAGCAGGACGTGTCAAAACCTCGGCTACACCATTTTAAAAATCTTGTTGAACACCTTCCCAAATTTGTTGCCCGACGATGGGTCACGGTTTGTTTGGGGACGGCTCTGTTGGTTGCGGGGCCTACCGCTTTAGCTGCCTATGCTCAATCAACAGGCGAGGGGCCGGCCTATGATTTTAAGGATGTGTTCTTTGCCTTTATTAATCTTGGCTTTTTAGTATTGGCAGGGCGCTGGGTGCGTCAGAAAGTAGGCGTGCTGCAGTCGCTGTTCCTGCCTAGCTCCATTGTTGCTGGCGTCATTGCCCTGTTGTTAGGACCTAATGTTTTAGGTGCGATCGCAGGTGAAAACAGTTTTTTATCCAACGGCTTGTTTAATCAGCCCATTTTAGACGTTTGGTCAGCCATTCCTGGAGTGTTTATTAACATTGTCTTTGCCACCATATTCTTAGGAGAATTCATTCCACCACCGAAGGAGATTTGGCGACGAGCCTCGCCCCAGGTAGCCTTTGGTCAGTCTCTGGCCTGGGGGCAGTATGTCGTCGGCATGATTTTGGCCATTGCAGTGCTGGGGCCTGTTTTTGGTCTACCGCCAGCAGCCGGGGCTTTGATTGAAATTGGGTTTGAAGGGGGACACGGCACAGCAGCAGGGATGGCCCAGGTCTTTGACGAAATCGGGTTCGAGGCCGGTCCTGACCTGGCCGTTGGTATGGCGACGGTGGGCATTGTCACTGGCATCATTTCTGGCGTGTGGCTCTCTAACTGGGGGCGCAAGCGAGGCTACACTGCCGCAAGTCAGCAGGGTGAAACGCTTCCCGTCGAAGCTCAGGAGCGGACATCTGTTGAAGAAGAAGCGCCTGAAATTATCGAACGGCGACAACAACATTTAGATAGTTTGCTGGTCGATCCGTTAACCCTACAGTTTGGGTTTGTTGGGGTGGCCATCGCCATTGGCTGGATGATTCTGCAGCTGTTGATCTGGTTTGAGTCACTGACCTGGAATCGTGGCGGCGAGGGACTAGAGATTATGGGCGGTATTCCTCTCTTTCCCATGGCTCTGGTGGGCGGCATTATTGTGCAGGTGCTGCTAGAACGTTTTGGCAAGCAGTACTTGGTTAGCCGCCAGCTGATGGTGCGGATTGGCGGGGTTGCGCTTGATGCCACGATTGTGGCCGCGCTGGCTTCCATTAGTTTGGCAATTATTGGTCAAAATCTTGGGGCCTTTGCTGTACTTGCGATCGCAGGTATTACCTGGAACGTGCTCTTCTTTATGTACCTAGCGCCCCGGATGATTCCCACCCATTGGTTTGAGCGCGGCATTGGTGATATGGGACAGTCCATGGGAGTAACGGCAACCGGCATTCTGTTGATGCGTATGGTTGACCCTAAGGACCGTACAGGAGCCTTTGAAAGCTTTGGTTATAAGCAGCTGTTTTTTGAGCCGATTGTCGGCGGTGGTTTGTTTACGGGGGCAGCCCCTTTGTTGATCAGCCGATTTGGTCCGTTTACAGTTTTGTTACTGACAGGAGCACTGCTGGCATTTTGGGTAATTTTTGGTCTATGGAATTACAAGAAGATTACCCAGGCAATGGAGGCTGATGCTGTGCGGGAACCTATGGCTGTTCGGTAGTCAGCGGCGGTAGCGTAGAGCTAAGGAACTCGCCACTTAATACAGTCCCAGCGGTATCCCTTTTCCCCCTTGCCCTTTTCCCCCCTTTACCCATCTCTAAGCCAGGGATAGTATCTATTGGCAAATCCCTAAGTTATTGACATTCCTACGCTACCGCCATACTGTGAGTTGTTAATAGCGGCCAACGCTATTGCTCCCAAAAATTTGGCCTAACGCCAGACAGAAGTGATCCACCACCCCTGTCCGGCTAACGTCCCCCGGCTGTGCTAACAGCCCGGTTCGGCTATCCTATGGTACGCCACCCCGGTTGCTTTTCTGGGGTGGCTATCTTTTTGGGAGGTTTCCTCAACCCGCCAAGCGCTGCTGGGACATCGTTTCCTGTCAGCGCGGCGGTCAAGCAAATAACCAAAGGAGCCTCCCTATGATTGATCGACCATACACTCAGCAGACCGATTCCAATCACTATCTGCTGAGTGACCCGCCTAACTTACCGCTTGACCTGTCGTTTGCCCAACCACCGGGCGAAATTGTCCGCGTTATCCTGCTGGGCAGCCCCGGCGGCATTTATCAAACTCGACATCTGTTGCACAACTTGAATTATGTTGAAGTGAGCCAGTGGAGCCCGCTGATTGAAATCCCTGAGGGCAATCTGGTGATTCGTCCCGACCAGGGAGAACAGATGAGCATAGTGGTCAGGCGGCTGTAGCTTTAGCTAAGGAACGAAGCTCAATAGGGTGAGCCTATTGGGTTTCGTTTTGGATGGGGCTGTTGCCTATTTTGGAGGTATGCGATCTATGGGCTGCTGGCAACCTAAACAACAGTATCCTCAGCACCGACGATAGCATTCCTTGATTAGCAACACCTGACTCACTAACTCGCACAAAAAGTTAATGTATTACTGACCTATCACCAGATAATACGTAACCATATATCTATTCAGCTTTAACTAAAAGCCTGTCAGAGTTGAAATTCCTAGGCCATTAAAACTCTGCACTAAAATCAACTTTACGCAATTCAGATCAACGAACACATATATTTGATTTTTATGGTACATTTGTCCTATGGATGTGCAGATAGAGCTGCACAGTAGCCTACACATAGATATAGAGGTCCTATTCTAATGGGGTACGGCAAAAACCTTGGTGATGCAGCTCACGACTTCAACCAGTAGTAGCTCAGGGCATAACATTACCTAAAGCATTTGGTTCAGAGGCTATTTAAGTAATGGTTTCTAAAAGATCAGCTCCTCACATAGCTACTCTTTTAACCTAACCTAATGCTCTCAAAAGTTGATTAAAGCCATAGAAAATAAAAGGAGATAAATGCATGGAATTTGAGAAGTCGAAGGGATTCACTCCCTCTGAGAAAGTCCTGGCAGAAGCAGCAGAGAAAACTTTTCTCAAGCTTTGGAGCTATCCGAATGTTTTTCGAGATCAAGGGAGATCTTCAGGTACTGGCGATGGCAAGGAAATTGCTGATCTATTAGTGATTTTTGGAGAAAATCTTATTATCTTCTCGGATAAGTCTTGCTATCTTTCCGAAACAGATGATATCGATTTGGCTTGGTCAAGATGGTATAAACGCACCATAAAAAAATCAGCACAACAGATATTAGGAGCAGAACGCTGGCTAATGCGGCATCCAGAGAATATTTTTTTAGATAAGCAATGTCAATGCCGGTTACCGATTCCATTACCTTCGTCAAATACTTGGAAAGTGTACCGTATTGTCGTCGCTACTGGAGCAAGAAAGAGGTGCCTAAAAGAGTATGGTGGAAGTGGCAGCTTGAGCATAAGGCCAAGTTTAATAGGCGATCAACATACTCTGGATCATAGCCGAAAGGAAAAATCTGCTCAGAGTTCAAATTATAAGCCATTGAGTATTGGCTGGATTGATCCAACTCGTTTTATTCATGTTCTTGATGAAGTAACCCTGCAGATCTTGTTAGGAGAATTGGATACAATTACAGACTTTGTTGATTATCTCAATGAAAAAGAATCATTGATTCGTTCTGGCAAACTTCAATTTGCGGCTGGAGAAGAGGAACTTTTATGGGAGTATTTACGCGAAGGGAATAATAAGGAATACTGTCATTTTTCCATTGACTCTAATCATAGAGCCGAGATACTTTCTATTTCATCCGGTAAATGGAAAGCTTGGCAAGCTAAATCAGAATATAAATTTATGAAAATAGCTAACAAACGGAGTTGCGAGTTTTGGGACTATCTTATTGATAAAGTCACTGATGAAGTTTTAGCAGATCGAATTACTTTGTCCGGTAATGCGACTAGTATGTCCGACATTGAAATCTGTTTGCGTAACATGGCTAGCGAACCAAGAATTACTCGAAGAGCTATTTACAAAGCCTTTTTAGATCGTAAGACTGACGCTGAAAGTATTGGTACATGTTATCGTATGTTCTTTTCTACAGTCAAACCAGATATTGGATATGTTTTCTTATTTTTTCAGCGTCAAGACAATGAGACTTTTGAAGAGTATCGAAGAAAACGTATGATGCTTCTTATGGGGTTATTTATGCTTTATTGGAAATATAACTCACATCTAAAACAGATAATTGGATTTGCCATACAAGTCAATTTTAGTGGTTTTAGTGATTTTGAGATTGGACATTTTGTTCCCAGTGATGAGTTTGATATTGATCAATATCCTGAGGAAATCAATCAGCTTAAAACTGCTTTAGGTTTACGAGATGATGCAATTAACGCAAAAGGTTTTCTTGAGATTGATATAGCGGCCTCAGCCGGTTAGGATAGGCAGTTTTTGTGAATGGCTTCAACATTTACCACACCCTATGCCCGATCAGCATCACTTGTAGCATCTACTAGACAATCTAAACAGGTCATCCGTCGCTTACAATGCCTGATTGTCATACCTAAATCCCCAGCAACACCATCTTCCTAACTCGGAAATTCATCGGCTATCTTTTTATTCAAACGTCCTCACAATATAATCCATTACAATTGGCGTGTTGTGACGAGAAAGAGGCTAAGGTGAGAGTTCTTTAGAGTAGCTGAATAATCTGGAGAATAAGACTTATTCTATACAACAAGTGATGGTAGGCAGTACCCACCTTACATGTCGCATATCTTTGGTTAAAGAATCTCAGTAGATCGAAAACGAAAATTGTTATATCCCGTCAGGTAAGACAATGGCCGTGATGATAGGGAATCGCCTTTCAACAGCATGAGCCAAAAATTCCAACAGGGT
This sequence comes from Cyanobacteria bacterium P01_H01_bin.105, assembly GCA_039178155.1. Taxonomy (GTDB): domain Bacteria; phylum Cyanobacteriota; class Cyanobacteriia; order Phormidesmidales; family Phormidesmidaceae; genus Leptothoe. Next base: position 3,890 of record JBCDFI010000154.1, on the reverse strand, counting down.
ATTGAGCGTAAATAAGTGACGCAAAACCAACCGTCCTCCTCGTCTTCGAAGACTGATATAGGTCCATAGGAGATGGATTCAAAGATTGACCAGGACAAAGCTAATTCCCACAAACAAGAGCCTGAGGATTGGATTTTTGGTTGTGGTTCGAATCCGGCATAGATTTTTGATGCGGTAGCTGGTTTCAATGCCAAACCTAGCTCGATAATGCTGGTGAGTGGCTCTCAACGCGACGTTGATGCGATGCACGGCATACAGAAAATAGTGCACCCCATGCCGCCCTCGTCGTCCCTTTTGATAGGTGCATACAACCCTTATCTGACGAACCACCTGACCATAGGTGGAGCCTTTTAAGGTGTACTCGGTTTGATAGCTCGTTCGGCCTTTTAAGAGTTGTCGAGTGCCACCCGTCTTGCCACGAATGATGGCAGGCATCAAAAAGGGGATATCGAGCGCTTGGAGCCACCGAATAATCGGCACACTGTAAAAGCCTCGGTCCAGATATAACCGTGAAATCTTAACCGGGATGGTCGCTAATTGGGCCAGGAGATAGGTCACTGTGGCCACTAGCGTCTCCTAACAGGGCACTGCATGGAGAGCCAATGTCACCCGTTGGTTGGTTCGGATCACATAGGCGGTGGCATACGCAAAAAAGGTGGTGGTGCCAGCTTTGGCTTTGGAGCGATAGAGGTAAGGGGCTTCAGCCTCGGCAGGTTTACCGTAGTAGGGCAGTAAATTCAAATCCATCGCGATGCGCTGCTTATGGTTCGTCATCCCACCAGGTAATCGACTTTGCAAGGTGTCATTGAGTCGAGCTTCAAGCACCGAGATATCGTCGAGTTTATCAAGGTGGTACCGAATATCATTGCCGGTGGGCACACCCTCTAATAGCTGGGTTGTATGCTCAATGCTATCTTGACGACTCGCCGCATGTAGCAAAATTTCATAGACCGTTTCTGGCGTACAATCCCCTTGCATATCAAGCGGTATATGCGCTAGTAAACACTCTAGTGATGACGATAACGTTGCGTCATCTGTTAATGCTGGAGGGGCTGGAGATAATGAAGATGGGGTAGGTCGCATGGCATATACCTCAACGCTTATACCATGACCCTATCCCTTTCTTCAGAGAATTTGTGATCTACTGAATCTCTATAATTCCCATCATGCCCTGGTCCTCATGGTCCAAAATATGACAGTGATAAACCGTGCGCCCAACAAAATCTTCAAAGCGAACTCGAATAGTCACAGACTCATAACCCTTTATGCTGACCGTATCTTGCCAAGACAGCAGCGGTTCCGGCTGTCCATTACGCTTAATCACCTGAAAACGATTAGTATGTAAATGAAACGGATGATCAATGCTGGCTTGATTGATAATGCGCCAATCTTCTACCTGATTGAGTTTGACCCGAGTATCCACACGATTCATATCAAAAGATTTGTTATTGATAATAAATCCGCCATTGCCTTCACCAATACCATGATTGAGAACAAACTCTCGGGTACGACTCGGTGCCGGTAACGGCTCAATCGGAATCAGCGCTTGCGGTAACGGTAACGGCTCAGCATACTGGCTCGGCTGATAGCGCAACGTAGCAACAGTCGTTTGCACAGGCTTCACCACACCTGACATCTGTTCAACCGTTTGCCCGAGAGACTCTACCATGGCACCAACTCCCCGATCGTAGGGCAGGCTGAGTAACTCATAGTCTCCAGGTTCCTGCTGGCCCGCAATCAGCATTTCGGCACGTTCTCCTGGGGAGAGTTTTAAGGTATCAACCTGAATGGGGTTTGCGATCGCACCCCGATCCGTCGCTATCAGCAACCAAGGATGGTCCCGCAGCTGCAGCTGATAAATTCGAGATGCTGATGCATTGATCAACCGTAGCCGCAGTAGCCCATTTTGCGGCATCGCTATCACTGGATTACGCTGTCCATTGGCTAACAATAGCGAACCTTCACGCCCCCACTTTTTGCCTAGAGCGTGGGGTTCTGCTGGCTGCAGCGTTGGCTCAAAATCTTGTAGCATCAGCACTGCCTCATCTGTCTGCTGTAGCTCGGGTACCTCATCAAGGTCACCTCGAATAATCAGCGGCCCCGCTAATCCTCCAAAAACTTGCCGAGCTACATCCAAATGATAGTGGGGATGATACCAGGCCGTAACCGCCGGATGATTCGCTGGGATTTGAAACTCATAGGTGTAGCGTTCACCAGGAGGCACCGCTCGAAATACATCATCAATGTCAGGTGAAATATGTAGCCCGTGATAATGCAGATTGGTGGGAGTATCTAGCTGATTAATCAATGTTAAACGAACGGTATCCCCAGCACGGGCCTCTAACACTGGACCGGGAACCTGACCGTTGTAGGTCAGTAACGTAGTACGCTGGCCTGCCAAGGTTTGAGCCGTAGCTTGAGCTGTTAGAGACAGCTCTAGTAATCCATCTTGGCTAACAACACGAGGAACAGCTTTACGACGGCTACACTGAGAAAATAACGGTGCAGTCGCAGCAATAGCTATAAAGCTAAGAAATTGGCGACGGTACATATGGCTATGGGCACAGACTTTTATTGTTATCGTAACCGTAGTGTTATTGGTGGACAATGCCCACCCTACCTGACTACTTTAGCCCATCGAAACCTTTCAATTTTTATACTGATAACACCTTGCCTCGCAAGTCACCCGGTCCATCTACGCCGTAACGATTTAGCATGGTCGGCGTAATGTCATACAGCTGAGCATTTTCCAACACCTGACCGCCTTTCGGCTGCTTTGGGTCATGGAAAATCATTAGCCCATACTGAGCATGGTTCGCATCATCTGGCCCCGTATCGTTCCCTTTCGCATATAGCTCCCCAGTGCCTACGCTGCCCACCGACCGCCACGCTAGCCAGTCAAAGTACACCAGCAAATCGGGAGCCATGCCCCGCACTTTTTGATACGTCTCCTGGGGGACATAGGCTTTTACCTCCATAGGAGACCCGTCGGGATAGGTAATCGCCTCCAGCTCACTAATCAGCTGTTCGCGAAATGCCTTAAATTCTTTTAGTGGAATTGTTCCTTGGGGTTCTCTACCTTTAATATTCAAAAAGATTCTTGCGTAGTAACCACCTGCACCCCAAACTTTGGTCTTCTCCCAGTCTACTTCTACCTTATCTAGGGCAGTGGGTTCACTCGGTTTCTCTTTGAGCGTGAGATATCCCTTTTCCATCAGCCATTCGTTGATGCAGATCCCCCCCATCAGTGGCTGTGCTCCATGATCCGACACGACTAATACGGCTGTGTCGTCATCGCACTGGGCCAACAGCTGCCCCACTCGCTCATCTACATGACAGTAATAGTCATGGATTGCTGTAGAGAAGGGCATATTTGGCACATAGTCAGGATGACGCGGGTCCATGGGCTTCCAAAAGGCGTGATGAATGCGGTCTACACCCATATCTACTAGCATCAGAAAGTCTGGCTGGTCTTGAGCAATCAGCTTCTCTGCCAGGGTAAAGCGCTGATCGCACAGTTTATGAATGTTCGAGAGAATCTCTGCTTTGTCTTCTGAGCGAAATTCGGGCACATCCATCATAAAGTCAGGCATCCAGTTGCGGATCTGGTCTCCAAGCTCTGGCGGATGGGTGAATGTGACTTTCGGGCTGGGCGTCAGAAAACAAGACACCATGGAACCATTCACCTCATAGGGGGGCGATGTTCCCGGCACGCTGAGGGCGGCGACTTTCCAGCCTGCTTTTCCCAAATAATCCCACAATCGTGGAAAGCGTACAGCCCGACCGTCGGCAATGGTCATGTTCTGATACGCTCTTGTTGCCCGATTGCGAAAGCCGTAAATGCCTAGCTCTCCTGGATCGCGACCGGTCATCATACAGCTCCAGGCGGG
>JBCDFI010000153.1:0-10400 GCA_039178155.1 Cyanobacteria bacterium P01_H01_bin.105 | reverse complement strand
TCGACACAATTGTAGAACAAGAAGCTTCTCTATTTGCCCGTCTAGGTATTCAAGATCCGCTTACCCAGCTATCACTGCTATCACTCTTCACCATCGTTATCTGGGGTCTAGAAGCGTTTAGTCAGTATCTAGCTGAAAAAAACTGGCGTAGCCTAGCTCAAACCTTGCAACACGAAATGCGGGTGGATGCCTATGGACATCTACAATCCCTTGATTTAGAGTACTTTGCAGACAGCAGCACTGGCAGCCTATTAACCATCCTCAATGAAGATGTTAACCAGCTGGAGGAGTTTCTCTCCTTTGGTGCCTTTGACCTAATCGATTTTGTAACACGTACCTCAGCGGTGGGTGTTAGCTTTGTGTTGCTAGCTCCGCGCATAGCATGGCTGGCAATGGTGCCAATTCCCATTATTCTGTGGGGTAGTTTTCTATTTCAAGCGCGCCTTGGTCCTCGCTACGCCCTAGTTCGAGAGCAGGCAGGGCTGATTAGCGATCGCCTTGCTAACAATCTTTCAGGAATTGCCATGATTAAAAGCTTTGCGGCGGAGAATTATGAGTGCGATCGCGTTTACCAAGACAGTGACACTTACCGACAGAGTAACCAGCGTGTAATCGACTTGAGTGCCGCCTTTCAGCCCCTGTTACGAGTTGGCATTCTAATAGGATTTGTCGTCACCTTATATTTAGGCGGGCGCGCTGTTCTGCAAGGTCACCTTAGCGTTGGTCTCTATGGCTTTATGGTGTATATCATCCAAGACTTGCTATGGCCCTTTACCGAGCTCAGCGAAACGATGGATACCTATCAGAAAGCCATGGCGTCTGTACGACGCATTCTCGGTCTGTTGGATACACCTGTGGCCAAAGTCCAGGGTAATCAAGGTTTACCACTTAACACAATTCAAGGCGACATATACTTTGACAACATTACCTTTGCCTATAAAGATCGTCATCCGGTACTCAAGCAACTCTCTCTGCAGGTTCCAGCGGGAAAAACCATTGGCATTGTAGGAGCCACCGGGTCCGGCAAAAGTACTTTAATTAAACTGTTAATGCAGTTTTATCCCGTGCAAAATGGACGCATATTGATTGACAACATCGATATCCAAGAGCTTAATTCTAGAGAACTACGTCAATCCATTGGCTGGGTAAGCCAGGATGTCTTTCTATTTCACGGCACCGTTGCTGAAAATATTAGCTATGGCAGTTTTGCGGCCACTCGCCCTCAAATTGTTGAAGCAGCGACATTAGCTGAGGCCCATGGATTTATTGAGCAGCTTGCTAATGGCTATGATACCGTTGTTGGTGAGCGCGGGCAGAAGCTTTCAGGCGGTCAGCGACAGCGGTTAGCGATTGCCCGTGCCATTCTCAAAGAGCCGCCAATTTTGATCTTGGATGAAGCCACCTCAGCCGTGGATAATGAGACTGAGATGGCCATCCAAAAATCCCTTGCCAAAATCACCCAAAATCGAACGACTATTATTGTTGCTCACCGGCTTTCTACGATTCGCAACGCTGACTGCATTTACGTAATGTCTCAAGGACAAATTGTGGAGCAGGGCACCCATGGGCAGCTATGGGATCGCCAGGGCATTTATGCCAGGCTCTGGCGGATGCAATTGGGTCTGAATGAGGCTGGCACAAAGACAGACACAACTTGATTCTCAGTATAATTGAATGGAGATAATTCTCGACCCTATCGAGAAAATGCTGTGTGGCAAGGCGGCTCAGCCGGAACTTTCCACAGCTCAGGATATCGTTGATGATTCATGCTTATACGGATTTGTTGTTATACGACATGGGCCCGGAACTAGCGGACAATCGTCCTGATTTCCAAGCGACTGGTGAGGAATGGCGAACTCCACCACTGTGGGGACTGGGTTTATCTCAGACGGTCTTTCCTTATTCGACTTATTTCCATGATGGTCGGGCACGGACCCTGGAGGAGGCAATTCTCTGGCACGGTGGTTAAGGAGAGTCTTCTCGTGAGGTGTTTCGGACAATGCCGGAAAGCGATCGCACTGCCCTAGTGGCATTTTTGAAGTCACTTTAACAGCTTCTTCTACGGATCAAGAACTTAAAAATGACTTCAGGGGAATTGCAATGCAGTTCCCCTGTTTTTATGTGGAGAGACTTTAGGGGTTGACCAGCTTGAGCAAACAGATAGCCATGGCAAGATTACTCTAGGCGAGCGTGACTTTCTTGGAGTCAGTCGAGAGATCACCTGATAGGAGACGATCTCGTCGTCAGGATCCCTATCCCCATCGTCATCAAGAGATAGAGTTGCCACCTATCGAGCCGATGGTGATTGAATATCGCCTGCATCAACTCAGTTGTGATGTCTGTGGAGAGATGACACAAGCGCCTTTACCGCCAGGTGTCTCAGCGTCAGGATATGGAGAGCGAGTGAGTGCCATCGTGGCCCTGTTGAGTGGCCCCTACCGACAAAGCTATCGTCAGGTATGCCGTTTCAAGGATACAGTGTTTGGCGGTAAGCATTCAGGGGGTCTGAGTTGTAAAAGGAAACTGAACGGCCTAGGGTGAGCCAATTGCCAATGTTTACTAACAAGACGATGGCTTTAGCCTTCAGTTATTTCAGCTTCCACCACATTTTTGGCAAAGCTGTCGTATGCTTCTCCAATTTGCTTCGCCATCGAATCAGGAAAGACATGGAATTTCCCAGCCTTTAGGGCTGCAATAATACCTTCGGGAATCAGGTTGGGAGGCTCTGCAACTTCGTTAAACCCGGCGGCATCTCCCATATCCGTGGCAATGGGGCCTGGGTAACTGAGTAGGCAGCAGCCTTAGCGCAGCGTAGGTTGCATAGTTGGCTGAGAAGCACACCATGGAAGCCAATGAAAACAACAGATAACAACGTTGCCATTAAAGCGGGCAATGGATAACTCTATTGTGTCGCCAAACCGTTAGCATAATCAAATGTGCCAAGAGCGCTATACATGATTAAAAGCGCCCATATTTTTGCGCCAGATCCCTTAAACAGAAAATAGATTACGACAGGTACTAGCAAACCCAGGACAGAATCACTCACCCAAGGAGCCAGCCATGCATCTGGATTGACGCCACCATTCATTTCAAGGGTTTGGAAAAAGAATAATGTTTGTGCTTGCAATATTGTCAAGGTAGTTAATGCTGCAATAACGTCAATGACCTTAGGTGTTGTTCTTTTGTTCATGTCTGATCTTTTCAGAGGGTATGTGTAGGAATGAAGGCTTTAGATCAGAATTTCTATTCCTCAAAGACATTACTGCTTAATGCTGCGATAATCGCTTCTGCGACTAAAGAAGGCTGTGCGGCAATATTAGTAAGTCCTATTTCGTCCATCATATCCGTGGCAATAGGACCAGTAGGGCTGCAATATCGCAGCCCTAATAGTTTCTTTGGGCGCGTTGGTGTTCAGGGTACAGGGGAAACTTTCTTTGATGAAGAGAATGAGTTTAAGCAGTCGGTCTATGCGGTGGTGAATGCGCGGCTGGGCTATGAGCTTGATAATACTGGCATTTATTTCTTTGCCAACAATATCTTTGATGATGAGTATCTCACCCAGGGGGCTGCGTTTTTAGACCCGATAGGACAATATGGGACTCCTGCTACCTTTGGGGTACAGGTGAATAGTCGGTTTTAATTTTTAGATAATGGATTAAGGGAGCAAGGGGGACGCAGAGATGATACTTGAGCTTAAAGTTCTGCGTATCCCCGTGCCCCTGTTTTAAGGCTGAACAAGTAGAGTAAGTCCTGCTGCGATCGCAGCACAAGGAACGCCAATGCCTATGCTAATCAATCCCACCCTAAGACGCTCCCATGGCTGATAGAGGGGGGCAATCCCTTCAAGCCTCATCCACAATGGGTAAAGCCAGGTATAGCTCAAAAGAGCGATGATAAACCAATCAATAACATTGAGAATTGAAACAACTGCCCACGCCACTATAAATCGTTCATAAAAATTGACGCCATAGGCTGACGCAATCCACCAAGCTGTAATCGTTGACCCCCCTAATATCGTAATGATGATTGCACCGAAGACAATATAGATTGGCCAAGGGCTAGAGGACTTTTTTTTTCTTTCGCTGACATATGAAAACCAGTCTTCCGAGTTGATTTTCCATGAGGCTAAAACGATCGGGTCTCTCATACACATTACTGATTTAAGGGCTTACCAACGATGGGTACATCAAGATCAGGAAAATTCATAGAACAGTATGTGCATGTTTAATTGTGAATTGTTGTGAGCTAGGACTCAAAAAGCAAAGAAATACTATTAAGAATGATTTCCATTAGCTTGGCACCCTCTAATAAGCGTTGGTGTAAAAATAAAGGGTCCATCTAAGTCTGTGAATGGGTGAACAGTTACGATAGTTACCTTATGCCCTGACAACGTGACCTTTGCCTTTGCCAGGGGGCAAGTTGAGACCGTTGACCTGTTGACCAAATTGACTATGGGCGATGAAATCAGGGTTGAGAAGATTTCAGACTTGTAGTGTGTCAAGTTTTAATTTTTGGTTTTAATAATTGGGCCAATGATGTCAATCCGGTTGGTGACAATGCCATCCAGGGGTAAATGTTGGATTTTTTCCCAACTCTCTAATGTATCAACTTCAAGCACATAGACTTGTAAATTAGCTTGCTGTGCCTTAGATAGAAAAAGGCCGGGCCAACCGGGTGCATACTTTAGATAGCGAACAGGCAGCCCCAGAGCATATTGACTGCAGGCATCCGGTAGCCGACCTGAAATCAACATCTTTAAATAATCGGGGATGCAGTCCTTAACTTCCCGTCGAGATGAGAACAATCTTTGCACGTCTGGAATCTCTTTTTTAAGCTGAGCGTACTGTTTCTTTCCTGAAAAGAGATGTAATTTACGACGCTGCTCAGAGGGATACTGGCTCAGTACATTTGACAACAGCTTAATGGTCTGATCAAATCTATCCTTCTGGTCAATCAGAAACTGTTTATCAGGAAATGTTTTTAGCACCTCATCTAGGGTTGGCATCATGGCAACACCTTGACTACGCAAAGGATAGGTTCGGCCTCCGTCTGCGGTATAACCATAGCCAATGTCTAACTGCTTTAGGCTATCCATAGGTTGTTCATGGGTAATCCCTTGGCCGTTGGTGCGACAGTCTAGGGTCCAGTCATGGAAGACGGCTAGCTGGTTGTCAGTCGTCGGATGGATATCAAGTTCTACCATATCTGCCCCGTATTCAAAGGCGGCTGCCATGGAGGGCAAAGTATTTTCAAGCAATCGATGGGTGGGTGGGTAGATTATTTTTGCGGTGCAGGTATCATTCTCCAGGTTTGCTAATGGAAATGTCTGGCTAACACCCCGATGGGCGATCAGCATAAATGATTCGGGGGGAGCTGGCAGCGCTCGGGGGGTGTAAAGATAGGTCACCATCGCAATGACTAGCCCAAGCAGACTCGAGATCGCGAGTCGCCCGACCCGCAATAGTTGTTTTTGTGGTGCGTTTAGAAACTGGTTTGGTTTAACCATAATTCGTTAATTTGCATTTACTATCCCTGTTTAATTAAGTAGCCGAACCAGATGCAGTGCATATACCCTTAAAGTGAAGACTGGCGTCCCGTTCAAGCAAATTCTATTGACCGATTTGAAACCTTACATTCAGGCAATATGAAAGTTACGCTAACATCTGACGATCTTCAATCTGTGCTGACAGAGTTTCAACAGCAAACGAGTGCCGATTATCGACCTGCTGAAGGCACGCTGACGCTGCCTGAACAGTTTGGCAAAGGCCAGTTTCGCAATGAAAATTTACGCGAAGGGTTGGATTTGCTGATTAATCACCAGCAACTAAACGAAAACCTGATTATATCGGCGGCCGGTGTCGCTGCTGAATCCACACCCATTTTGCTTAAATTCTTCTTATCTGGTTCAGTTGCTGGCGTAATTCAAAATGTTAATGATGATATCTATACCTCATCCGGAGACTATTGTCTGGTGTATTGCCCAGAAAGGACGGGGGCGGTTGAGTTTGCAGCTGGCAAAGATATTTATACGGTAGAACTTGGCATTGCTCCCCAACTATTACGTGCCATGGTGGCTGGAGATCAGTATGCAGACCTTCAACGGATGCTCGATCCAGATAGTGTTGATCCTTATTTTGAAATTGGTAAAACCACACCGCTAATGGCGATCGCACTGCAGCAAATTCTACAGTGTCCCTATCAGGGAGCCGCTCGACGACTGTATCTGGAGAGTAAGGGCCTAGAGCTAATTGCGCTCTATCTGGGGCAGCTAAAAACGTCTTTGCCCGCAAGTCCATCTGTTAAAGGACGTCGGCTAAAGCCAGAAGACATTAGCCGGATTTACCAAGCCAGAGATATTTTAATTCGCAATATCCATACGCCACCGTCCTTACTCTCGTTAGCCCGTCAGGTAGGCATTAATGATTGTAAGCTCAAGCGGGGATTTCGTCAGGTATTTGGCACAACCGTGTTTGGCTATCTCCATAGCTACCGGATGGAGCAAGCTGCCCGTCTGTTGCAGACTAACCAGATGATGGTAACTGGGGTGGCGGCAGCAGTGGGCTTTACCAACCGAGGTGCGTTTGCAGCGGCCTTTCGGCGTAAATTTGGGGTAAATCCTAGGGTGTATCAGTCCGCATTTCAAAAACAGTATTGGACGAATGGGGTAAAAGCTCCGGCTAGCGATCGCAAAAACTCCGGCTAGCGATCAATCCGCCTTCATCTACCCCCTAAAATCGCTTCATACTTATCAAGACTTATTCTTAATAAGATCAGTTAGTCTGGGTGTGAGGGTTTCCATGAAACGACTATGGGTACATGTGTTGACCACTGGTATAGTTTGGTCTGTCATTGGACAGTTGGATGGAACACATGCAAACGCAAACTCTGCTGTCTGGGGGAGTTCCTCTATCCATAAGGCTACGGATCAAGGCCAATTCATTGACGAGGGACTGTCTCCCATACGCTCGTTTACCCAGATTGCCCAGACTACATCTGATGATCAGGTTGAAGAGGATGACGGAGCTAGTGATGACGCCGTTGAAGAAAACGCCGACGATATTCTCCGCATTATTGTTACGGCCGAGCGCACACCAGACACTCTTCAAGATGTGCCCATTAGCTTGACAGTGTTGAATGAACAGCAACTGGAAGATGGCCAGATTGATTCCTTGGCGGGTATTGCTCAGAATACTCCTAACTTTTTTCTCTTCCCATCTAGTCCCGGCAACCTGGGTCGGTATAGTATCCGAGGCATTGGCAACAATAATTTCTTGAGCCGAGATGCAGTCGGCTTTTTTATCAATGATGTTCCCTATGACTCCGGACTGTTTAACGATATTCTCTTGACCGACCTGGAACGGGTGGAGATTTTGCGAGGTCCCCAAAATCTTCTATATGGCAGAAGCAGCATTGGTGGCGTAGTAAATATTGTCACTCGTCTACCTGCGGAAGACTTTGAGGTGCGTACAGCGGCTAGCTATGGCAGTGATGATTTTGTCAATCTGCAGCTTTCCATTAGCGATACGCTGATACCAGAGACCCTGGGGTTGCGGCTGGCGGGGGCGTTTAATCGGCAAGATGGTCTGGTGGAAAATACTTTTCTAGGAGAGGATGTGGGCGATCGCAGTGAAGGCACTGGACTGGCTGAACTCCGCTGGACTCCCTCCCCTGACTGGACCGTATCCCTAACTGGCACAGTACGCTCCTCCGATAATGATGGATTTTTCAATCATACCGAACCCTTTATTACTGAACAGGATGAACTGGGTTTTGCGCGGATTAATTCCAATAGCCAAGCTTTAAAGGTCGCCTACGAGCAAGAAAAATTTCAAGTTAATTCCATTACCACCCGACATTTCACAAATTTTGATCGCCAATTAGATGCCGATGGCACCTCGGCCGATCTGGTGCTGTTTCCCCTAGATGAAGATACAACCATCTGGAGTCAGGAGATCCGGGTGCAATCTCCTGCGGCTGCCGAACAGTTTCGCTGGTTGTTGGGGGGCTATTACGAAGCGAGAAATGTTGAAAGCAACGGCGGGTTCGAATTTACTGATTTTGGTGCCGCCCTGCTAGGCTTACCCTCCCCTGGTTTAGATTTAACCGTCTATGACTTGGAACAAGATACCTTTGCCGTCTTTGGCAAGGTTGACTATAAACCGATTGAACCCCTCACCCTTACGGCGGGGCTGCGCTATGAGACAAATACCGCTCGATTGGATCGAGATCGTAGCTTTGAAGCCCCTAACGGTCTGTCATTTCCATCGGGATTAAATCTAGACAGTGAAGAACAAGATAGTAGCGCATTGTTGCCTCGGTTTGCCCTAGAATATCGCTTCAGTCCCCATGTGGTCACCTATGCCAGTGCTACTCGCGGCTACCGCCCCGGTGGGCTAAATTCCCAGACTGACTTTGTTGAGGCATTAGAGTTTGCAGAAGAGGCCTCATGGAACTATGAAATCGGCGTTAAAACCAGCTGGTTTGATAATCGGCTATGGGCAAATTTATCCGCCTTTATCAACGAAGTTGATGACTACCAGGTGTTGTTATTTAACGAATTATTTACATCGTCAACAACTGCCAATGCCGATGTCAGGATTGCGGGTCTGGAACTGGAGCTGGGTGCCACCCCCATGGAGGGTCTGGATATTGTGGCCGGATTTGGCTTTCTTGACGATGAGTTTACCGAGTTTATCAACCCTCTTACCGGCGAGGATTCCAGCGGTAATCGTTTGCCCAATACACCAGAGTTTAACTATAATCTCTCGGCACAATATCGAGACCCCAGTGGTCTACTGGGCCGAGTAGAGCTGCAGGGCTTTGGCACCTACTTTTTTGATGAAGGCAATCAGTTTAGCCAGGATCCGTTTGCCCTAGTCAATACTCGGCTGGGCTATGAGAGCGAAGACTATGGAGTGTATGTCTTTGTGAATAATCTGTTTGATCAAGAGTATCTGGTTGAACAGTTTGTTGGTTTGGGTAATGTGTTGAGTTCATTCGGCGATCGCAGAACCTTTGGTGTACAGGTCAGAGCCAATTTTTAGGTAACTACGGACCTGTTGTTACATGATATGAGTCCGGAGCTAGCAGATAATCGGCCTGATTTCCAGGCGACTGGAGAGGAATGGCCCACTCCACCCTGTGACCACTTGTTTTTATGGGCATGGTGCGTGCTCAGAAATCATCGGTGATGGAAGTCGGGTTGTGAGCATTCACCTTACGGTGATACGCCAAGGCTTTTCCATGTCGTACGTAAAAACTTTTGAACAGGTTGAATTGTCGGTAATTTATCGGCTGTATACTCGCGGTTAGTTTTGAGTACAGCTATGAACCCCCTCCAGGATGCGTTTATTTCCTATGGTCGTGCCGATAGTAAGCAATTTGCCCAGAAGCTGAGCAAACGCCTCAAAAAGCTGGGCTATACGATTTGGTTTGATTTTAATGATATTCCCCTGGGGGTGGACTACCAAAAGCAAATCGACGACGGCATTGAAAAGGCGGATAACTTTTTGTATTTGATTTCGCCCCATTCGGTGAACTCGGACTACTGCAATCTGGAAATTGAGCAAGCGCTAAAGCACAAGAAGCGTATTATTCCGCTGCTACATGTGGAGGGGATCAGCTACGAAACCTGGCAGTATCGAAATCCGAGGGGTACCAAGGACCAATGGGAAGCCTATAAGGCCGCAGGGAAGCATTCTCATTTTGCCAATATGCACCCGGCAATTCGCAAGATTAACTGGGTCTATTTCCGTGAGGGTCTCGACGACTATGGGGACTCCTTTGAAGGGTTGTTGGGGCTGCTGAGTCGCAACAAGGACTATGTGCATCAGCATACGGTGCTGTTGAATAATGCTCTGGAGTGGGAACGTAACCAGAAGCAAACCCGCTATTTACTTACTGGGGAAGATCGGCAAAACGCAGAAGCATGGCTGGCCATTCGGTTTAAAGATAGTCAGCCCCCCGTAGTGCCCACGGACTTGCACTACGAGTACATTACCGAGATCATCAAGAACGGTGATAACTTGATGACTCAGGTGTTTTTGTCCCATGCGGAGGAAGATGCTGAAACCACGGACCAGGTTCGGCGCACATTGATGCGGGCAGGGATTACCACCTGGACCTATCGATCGGATATTGAATTTGGGAGTGACTTTGAAGCCGCGTTAAAGCGGGGTGTGGAAGAAGCTGACAATGTGTTGTATTTGATGTCGCCTTATTCACTGAAATCCAAATATTGTCAGCGGGAACTGGACTTAGCTACCCGGCTAAATAAGCGACTGATCATTATGTTAGCGGGGACTGTAGACGAAACAGATATTCCCGTGGCGCTGCGCAATGTGCAATATATTGATCTGACCGACAACAAAACAGAGGCAGATTATTTAAAGGACGAAGAC
>JBCDFI010000152.1:0-10405 GCA_039178155.1 Cyanobacteria bacterium P01_H01_bin.105 | reverse complement strand
TCCGGCGGATCAATTTCTTCTAGCAACTCTTCCAAGAGGTGATCGTCAAAGTCTGCCAGAGTTTCTAACATTTCAGTGCGCGCTGCTTTTTCTTCTGCGGCCAGCTCTGCGGGGAGTGAAACTGGGTCTGCAGCCGCACCAGCATGGTAGTGATAAGCCTGCTCACTAACTAAGTCGATAAAGCCTACTAGGTCTTCGCCACTGCCGATGGGATATTGGTGGGGAACTAAAGGCCGACTCGATACGGATTTGAGCGCGTCTAATACTTCGGCAAATGGGGCACTGGCCCGGTCCATTTTATTGAGCCACACAACATGGGGAATTTCCCACTTATCTAAAAAGTGTAATAGCGGCGATACAGTAAGCACATGGCTGGGGTCTGGTTCGCAGACCACAATGGCAGCGTCCACCCCCATCAATACATGTAGCGGCTCTTGCAGCAGTTCAATGGACCCTGGACAGTCAAGGAATGTAAAACGAATGCCGCCGTACTCAGTACAGGCGGCATTCGTTTCTGTCGTCATTTGGCGATTGCGGGCTTCGGGTGCATGGTCGCCAACCGTATTACCCTCAGGAATCGATCCTTTACGAGAGATAGTGTCGGTGACCGAAAGCAGACTCTCAAGCAATGTGGTCTTACCACTTGAGTATGGGCCTACAATCGCCACGTTTCGTGAACGAGAGACAGCGACTTTTGCCATAGGTTTACCCCTTTTTCTAAAGAGACTATGCCCTACCAAACCCAGCCGTGAAAGACTTCCTAAAAAGATCGGTCAACTAGTCTTGGCGCAGGCTCAGGGGACAATAACTCTCAACACGTGTGGCTTTTTGATCTAGGTTAAGAATGTCCTGATCCCCTGTGTTATGGACTTAGCCTAGCGCTGCTGGAATGCTTTGATGACAGGGGTTTGAAAAAGTTCACGAGATTAAGAAGCGTAAGAGGTTCTAAGGAATTGTAACTAAATGCTACGCTATGGAATAACCCAGTCGGGTCAAGGTTTCACCAGCGGACTGATGCCAAAGCTCTACATGTTCTTGGGGCAGTAGCGTTTTCCAGCTATCGATACTCCCCTTGTTTACATGCTGACCGGCTCCTTTATTCTTTACGTTGTCAATACTGCATGACTCGACGATTTGCCTCAGTTCCACGGCAGCAGTTGGCAGCTCAATAAAATTACAAATGCTATCAAGTTGAGGCAGTGTATCCTGTCGCAAAGTTTCGTATTTGACCGAGTAGATGCGGTCTTTGAAAGCTGGATCTAAGGAAAATTTTTCACTCAGGTAGATGCACTTTTCCCATTGTGCAATGATCGTTTGGGTGTCGTACTGAGCCCATCGTTTTGTTTTAGCTCTTGCTTGCAAAGATGCGCAGACGTCACGCCCATCACGCACAATATTAATAATCTTAGCTTCAGGAAAACTGTTTAGAATCACATCGATATGCTTAATGTGAAAAGGAGTTTTTTCCAAAAAGACTTGTTGCGGCTGTCCGCCTGAACGTTCAAAAAAACAATCTAGAATGAGATGAATTAATCTTTGAGCTTTTTCTAAGTCGGAGTCGGAGCTTTGCTTTACCTGGTTGATTAGAGCTTGGAGCTGCTGATAGCTCACTAAATGATGTAATCCGACATCATTGTTTTTCTGATAAATTTGGTGGCTTCTCAAGATGCTGTTCCAAATATCTGAAGAAGTTGCTCCAAACAGCAATGCCTTAAGGTTTAAGTGCCTCAGAAAGTATCGCCAGCTTTGCCAGCGCTGTTTTGCATCTAAGTGAGTAATATAGGTAAACGGCTCATATGCCAAACGATATAAATGACTCTCATTGTTTACAGAAATAGTATTCTCATGGCAAGAGAGCATTTTCTGCAGCCATGTGGTGCCCGAGCGAGGACAGCCAACAATAAAAATCTTTTTGTAAGAAATCTGGGATCCCATGCCAACACTTTCTAGTTTTAAGAGTCTGAACCCATAGGCTCAAAAACAGATAGCCCATCATGGATGAGATACCTGTTTTCTATAGGTAAGATTCCCCTATAACCAGGTGTGTCAACGTATGAAGCCAAATGTCATCTGCTTGTTGCCAATGGCTTCAGTATTATCCGTACTTAAAAAATCAAAGCGTACCTGAAAACTCGATTCGCCTTGTTGGGTTGATGATTTGTAACCAGAAACAACCTATGTTGATACTGAGATTACTTCCAGTTGTTGTTAACACCGATAAGGTTTCCAAACAGCATGATAAAGCCGCTGATTAAAATGATGATGGCAAGCACTACAAAGATACCGTCGTAAGCTGCAAGGTCTTCCATGGGGCACCGGTCTTTTTTTCTACTTCTATAGTTTAGAGGTTAGCGATGAGTTGAGAGCACACTGACCGTCAAATTTTTCAATAATGATGTCGCTATAGCGAGTTGAGATCGCACCCACTGACAGCAAACACACCTCAAGTTCCATCGGGTCCATATGCTTGCCACCCAAAATCCGGTTGGCAAAGAACACAGCACCCGCCTGATTGGTTTGAAATGAGCCAAATCGCATTTTCCGATTTTCGTCCAGCAAGAATCTCAGCAGTTCTAGCTCAGGTCCACAACCAATGGCGACACAGCTACTGGCTCGCACAATGGCCAGATCCATATCAGGGTAGGGGTGTGTCTCCCACGGCAGCACACAAAGCTCGATCAATGTTGTGTCTTGGTACAGCAAATCAAATGAGGGTCGCTCTACGCTGGTCCGAACCGTTTGCTTGAACGGGCTGTTGCTGAGATAGTCCTGTACCCGCTCATAGGTAAGCTCATGAGCTGTGTTTGTAAATTCCATAGGTAGTTCGGAGTTTTATGCTGCCTACATGATGAACATGTCAGCACTGACGTCTTGGAGCGTTTCTTTGGTTTTGCTTTGCACAAAAGCATTGGGGGTACTGTCTGATTCCAAACGACCATCCACTAAATTGATAATGCGATCGGCCACGTCTAAAATGCGGTTATCATGGGTGACCATCAGTACGGTACAGCCTTCTTCCCGCGATAGGTTATGTAAATAGGTCACCACATCTCGACCCGATTTTTTGTCTAGGGCAGCGGTGGGTTCATCGGCCAAAATCAGTTTTGGATGATTGACCAGGGCACGGGCAATAGCTACGCGCTGTTTTTGACCGCCGGAGAGTGAGTGGGGTTTGTAATCTACTCGATCAGCCAGACCCAGAGCGCTGAGCATGGCAACGGCCTGGTCTCGTTTAGAGGAGAAATCTCCCGTTAGTTCCACAGCCATTTCCACGTTTTGGCTAGCGGTTAATGACTCAAATAAATTGTGGGCTTGAAAGATAAACCCAATGTTGCGCCGCACGTTGACCATGGCCCGTTCGCTCATGCCAACAAGTTCTTTGCCAAGAATGCGTAGACTGCCGTCTCGCAGCTGTCGCAATGCCCCTGCCAATGTGAGCAGTGTTGTCTTACCAGAACCTGAGGGGCCAGTAAGGATAACAATTTGGCCTCTGGGTAACTCCAGGGAAATATTGAACAGTACCTGTTTACTCAGCTCGCCCACCCCAAAGAAATAATTGAGCTGTTGAATATGTACGGCTAGGTCATCTCTCGGTGGGTCAAACGTAGATTGTTGCTGAGTTTTGAACATGCTATTACCCTAGCCCAAAGTCTGTATAGGTTATCCACAATATCTAAAATACGTCTGCTGGATCGGTGGTTTGGACTTTGCGAACTGCGATCGCACCCGATACCAGACACATAATAAAGGTGGCAATCAATAAATTTGTAATCCGCTCTGGAGTCATTTGGAAAAATAAACCAGTGGCATTACCTGCGGCTGTGTAAAGCAGCTGACTTACCAAAACACCTGGAATAAATCCTAACACCGACAAAATCAAGGCTTCCTGCATGACCACACCTAGAAGATAGCCATTCTTATATCCCATTGCCTTGAGCGTGGCATATTCAGCCCAATGGTCAGCGACATCGGTATATAGAATCTGATAGACCAGAATAATCCCGACAAAAAAGCCCATACTGGTCAGTAAGGAAAACACAAAACCAATGTTGGTATTTTCTTGCCAGTATTTACGCTCGCGAACCACAAAACCGTCCTCTCCATCGCGGGCCATGACCAGCACATCGTTGGGTAAATTTTCTCGTAACGCTTCAACGATTCGCTCTACGTTGGTTCCGGGCTCTAGCTTCACCACACCAATATCTACAGTAGCAAAACTGCGCTTCTCTTCTTCGGGGCCTCGATCGGCAAAGTAGCGCAGAAAGTTTTGATCGCTCATGAGCAAATTGCCGTTACCTGAGGCAAAGTCAGTCCCCATGGTAAAAGTACCGACCAAGCGAATCCGACGATCGGCTAGCTCACTCACCACGCCAGCTTCCACCGGCCCTACCTCTGCCCGAGATTGAGTATCCATCAGAGCGGTCTCTGGCAGCTTTAGCGTCTGACGGTAGGTGTCAAGTTCAGGAATATTGAGAACTGGCTCATCTGGATTAACAGCAATGACTCTGACGCCGCGCGAATTACGCGTTTCTGGATTTTTCCAATTCACCTCACTGATATACATAGCGTAGGCATCTTGCACCCCTTCAAACGCACGGGCCTGATACAGTCGCCTACGAGCAAAGGCTCGGGGAACAAACATGTTGGTCCGCAACCGATTGACGATAATGATTTCCCCATTGAATCGGTTGAGCAGCTGCAGCTGACTGTCATAAAGGGCATTCATAAACCCGTTAAACATAAACATCAGCAGCACGGCAAACCCGACACCGGCCAAGGATGTGGCAAAGCGCCGACGATCATGGGTGAGATTGAGCCAAGCAAGCGGAATGCGTCTAGTCATGTCTGTCGAAAACTGTTCTATCAAAAACCGTTCTGTTGAAAACCGTGGAGCTATCTAAAAGATTTCGGCTGGATCGGCCGTAACAGCTTTTCTTACCGAAATCAGCCCCGAGAGACTGCACATCAGTAACGTTAGAGTCAGGACAAAGAGCACTCGACCACCATTCATGGCAACGGGTAACGTGCCAGCGGTAGCGGTAGCTGTCAGATGGTATAACCCAAGAGCAGCCGCTAAGCCGGGGATATAACCCAACACCGCCAAAAGAATGGCTTCTTGCAGCACGATTTTGAACAAATACTGGGAGCGATAACCCATGGCCTTCATGGTGGCGTACTCAGGTAGGTGGTCACGAATGTCAGTGAATAAGATCTGATAGACGATGACCGCCCCCACCACAAATGACACCACTACGCCCATGCTAAAAATAAATCCGATGGAGGTGGCTTCTAGCCAGTAGGTAGAGTCGTGCTCAATAATGCCTGCTTTGGTGTAGATATTCACATCGGCAGGCAGCAGCGATCGCATGGTTTCTGCTACTTTTTCTGGCGAGGCTCCGGGCTTAAGCTTAACAAGACCGACATTGACCAAACTCAAGGGCCGAGGGTCTAGATACCGCACAAAATTTTGGTCGCTCATGATCAAGGTGCCATCGGCAGCAAACCCTCCTCCGAGGGCATAGGTGCCGCCAATGATGGCGCGGCGACGGTCAGCTTCGGTGGTGGTGCCCACATCTTGAGGACCAAACTCTGGTCGTGAGAACCGATCCATAAATACGGTATCGGGCTGACTAAGAATACGACGGGCTTCCTCTCCTTGTAGTTCAGGCATTAAAAAAGCTGGGTCATTAGGGTTGATGCCATAGACAAAAATGGCCCGACTGACGCCAGTTTCTGGATTGCGCCAAAGTAGATACTCGCTGTAAAGAGGCATAATTTGCTCCACACCGTCTACTCCGGCTACCTGATAAAGTCGCTCTCGGGGAAAGGCGGTGGATGTGCTAATTTCCAAGGTCTCTGGCGAAATCAGAAAAAGCTCGGCGTTAAACTGCTCGTAAAAGTTAGTAGCGGTGGAAATTAGAGCCCCCATAAAGCCGAGGTTCATAAAAATGAGGACGACGGCAAAGGCAACACCTGCGATCGCAACTATCAACCGTGTACGCTCATGCATGAGGTTAGACCAGGCCACCGACACCCTAGCCATGGCTAGCTCTCCCCAGATGCAATATCAGATTTAATGTCGATCAGCACATCCACCTGGAGATTAGTCAGCATGGCCACTGCTTCATCTTGATCTACAGCGATGCGTACCTCCACAATGCGAGCGTCGGCATTGGCAGCAGGGTCATCATCCAACACATCGTTCTTAAAGATTTGTAGCCCGATGGTTTCCACCGTACCGCTGAGTTCTCCTTCAAAGGCTCCGTTACGACTGGTAATCGTAGCTTTTTGTCCTGATTTTACTAGCCCTACATCAGTTTCATAGACCTCGGCTACCACATACATTTCATCAGTGTCGCCCATGGACAGTAGACGATTACTTGAGACGGCTTCCCCTGGCCGCACATAGATATCCAGAATCTGTCCTGTAGCCGGTGCTTTGACCACTGTGCGATTTAGTCTGGCATCGGCTAGGGCTAAGTTTTGCTGGGCGGCCTCTACACCAGACTCTACGGCAGCTAACTGTAAATCTGCCTCTGCCATTGATACCTGGGCAGCCGCATTGTCTAAGGCTGTATCCCGAGCTAGCTCTAGCTGCGTTTTGGTGGCAACCGCATTGGCAATATCGCTGGTGAGTTCATCTACCTGAGTTTGCTGTCGGTCGAGGTCCTGTCGGGTGATGGCTCCTTGGCCAAACAAATTCTTAAAGCGATCGAGGTCTGTCTCTGCTAAGGCCAAACGAGCCTCTAAGCTTCGAATCTTGGCAGCTTGCGCCTCAATAGCCTGAATTTGGGGCCGATCAATTTGCCCTGCTTTAGTATTAGCTTCGGTAATACGGGCTGCCCCTAGCCCCCGCTCAGCCGTTAGGGTTTGCTGGGCTTCTGCTAGCTGGCTGGCAGCATAGTCACGCTCTGCTTTTCGGATTTCATACATATCTAGCTCAGCTAGGACCTGACCAGACTCGACTTCAGTCCCTTCTGACACTAGCAATTTAGCTAAAACACCCGTCTCGGCAGCCGCCACGTCGATCACTTCACTTTTGGGTTCGATACGACCTAGGGCAGCCACATCTACTCGTTCTGGCGGTGGTTTAGCAGCTTCTTCAAGGGCGGCCTGTCGTGACTGCCGGACAGAACGTAGGGCTAGTAGTGATGCGCCGCCAGCCAATAAAAGTAGTGCTATCCCTATCCAGAAACTATTTTTTCTAAAGGGACGTTGAGCAGACTGTGGAACCATATGGATCGATAAGCGCTTTCTCTAGGATGCTGGGTATTAGAGAAAATTGAACAAATTACACCATTTAGTTTAATTCTTCTAGAGAGAATCATGGTGAATGCGCTTACTCGCTCACCGCTTACTGTCTACGACTAAATTCATCAAGGTTACTTCCCAAACTAGGCGAGGCTGAACATATCTCAGCAGCTGTTTTCGAGCTAATTCGAGCTGTTTCATACCTTGGACGTACCCCTGCTGCCAGCGACTTTGCTGCAGATAGTCCAGTAGCCAAAGTTGAGATTCTGGCTCTAGGGTTTGTGCGATCTGACGAGCCAGAGTCAGGGCATCGCGCCGGTTAGGCATAGGCTGAGCGACTTGCTGGAGTAGCTCTGAAGGGATGGTTTGTAGCTGTTGCCAACTTGCGATCGCACTGCCTGGACTCCCCTCGGCCAAGGCGAGTAGTTGAGGATAGTCCAAAATCTCCTGGTGACCTGCGCCAGTCAGCACCTGGGTTAAATCGCTGGGGTTGAGCCGTCGAAACGGAATAGTCTGACACCGTGAAATCAGGGTGGGTAGCAAGGCTTGCTGATCGGGAGCAATCAGCACCAACGTAGCCTGACCCGGTTCTTCTAGCGTTTTTAGCAGACCGTTAGCAGCCGCTTCTGCAATCAGTTCAGCCGATTCAATCACCACAACAGCTCTATCCACCTCCAAAGGAGGGCGACTTAAAAAGCGAGCAATGTCTCGAATTTGCTCTAGACGTACCTGGGGACGGCCACGTCGCTTAACACCAGCAGCTTCGGCTTCGACCACGGTTAGTAATTTGCCCTGATGCAAATAGGTCGGCTCAACCCACAATAAATCAGGGTGATTTCGTGACTGAATCCGACGGCTGAGGTTATCTAAAGGCTCATGCAAACTACTGAGCAGTAGAGTGGCAAATGCCGCCGCGACTAAGCTGCGTCCTACTCCAGCGGGTCCCACAAATAAATAGCCAGGAGCAATGCGCTGTCGGGCAACAGCCTGTACGAGTAAGTCAACCGCCTGAGACTGACCAATAATGTGGTCAAAATACTGGGTGAGTTGGGGCCTTTGCCCTACTGAACCTAGCGGAACTGGGGGTATTTTAGAGGCCATACCACTGCTGCAAATACGTAGAAACGATTGCCTGAATTTGCTCAGCCACCTCTTCCTCACCGGGACTACCATCTACGGTGGTGAATTTATCTCCTTGAGCCTGGACAGCAAATCCCCTATGGACCCGACGATGAAACTCAATCCCAGCTTGTTCAATCCGATCGGTTTGACCGCGAGCAGCCATCCGCGCTAATCCTTTGGCTACATCTAACTTTAGCCACAACGTCAGATCGCTATTCAAACCCTTGGTGGCAATGGAATTTAAGGTTTTAATCAGATCTAGATCTAGCTGTCTACCATAACCTTGGTAGGCAATGGTGGAAGCGATGTAGCGATCGCAAAGCACCAGATGCCCTGTTTCAAGTGCTGGAATCAAAATTCGCTCCACATGTTGAGCGCGGTCAGCAGCATAGAGCAGCAATTCTGACGTACTAGTTAACCCCTCATCAGCCTTAGAGGGTTCCAATAAAACCTGTCTAATTTTTTGCCCCATACTGGTTCCACCTGGTTGTCGAGTGACAATCACTCCAGTTGGATAGTCAGACAGCCCATCTTTGAAGAGCTTTTGGTCTAGCCACTGATGCAGATACTGAATTTGAGTAGTTTTACCACTCCCTTCAATCCCTTCAAAAACGATGAGTTTACCGCGCATTTTTTCCCCAGCAGCAAGGTATCATTACACTAACTCAACAAGGATGGTCTATAAACTTAACCTATATTTATCCTGAGAAGCTTACTGTTCCCTAGAAGGGTAAAAGCAGATGCAGATCTACAGCTAGACGTAGTGCATAGTGTCTTTAGTTGTGAGATTGCAGATTTATGACTTATTGTTTAGTCTGAACTAACTGCTAACTCCTTTTCAACACTTTAGATTCTAAAACTGTGCAGTAGCTCCAGATTTTTCTATGGCTCGGTATACCAATCTTTTTGTAAGCGTTCTTCCTGCAAACAATTTGCGTCAATCACTGCCGGACGTCCTCCAGTCCTGTGGACTGCATCTGGTTTACCAAGATGGAGACTACATGATGGCAAAGGAGCGTCCTGGCATGGTCTCCTACAGCAAACTAGCTACGGTAGAAGTCTTGATAGGCTCCACTGACGAAACTGAGTTTGTCACTCAAGACGCTGCTTCGACCGTAAACTTGGTAGTTAAAAACGAAGAACTGCCCTTAAAGGTCAACAATCACTGCCATAAAGTCTTCCAGCAAGTTAATCAAGCACTCGAAAGCAAAGCAAGCTAGAAGGGCTTCCAAGAAACCCAATTTTTTCACCAGAATGTTTCCTAGTGAAAAAAATCTCTTTGCTCAATAAATGGTGTGCCCCTGTAAGGCCTGTTGACAAATACTAAGAACTACTCATCTTCGTCAATCATACTGGGGCTAATCAGTGTGATATCAAATTCATCAGGGGGGACGGTTGATGTGACATCCCTCTTTAACTGATAGTAAATAGCTCTAGCCTGAGGCCCAAAGACAATTTCATCCTCATTTTTTAGATTGTGCGCCTGTATCTTTCGACCGTTGATTAGCATGCCATTAGCACTAGGCTTACCCTTAAGGTTTCCATCTACGATTCGATAGTAGTAGCTTTCCCCATCATCGTCTTTAGGAAGCTGCACTAACGTGGCGTGATGTCTAGACACGAACATCGAAGCTAGACGAATATCGCATTTTGCATCGCGACCAACGGAATAAACGGAGCTATCTAGGACAATTTCCCGCCGACCTTGGCTATCTTCGACGATAAGAATATTGCTGAGATGAGAACCTGAAGCCATGCTAACCGTGAAATGATGAATCTTAGAGAAAATCAGGCCGTTAATAATTTCTTTACTGTCAATACTATTCCACTAGTATTCAGAGTCTTCAGGATTCTCCTGTACTCTTCAGCTTATACAAAGGAATCGCTATGTTCTAATAGATGACCTTTAGCTGCCTTTATAGAGCTTGAAATACCCCAGCAGTAGTGTGTAGATGATAATTCAACTTCATAAAGGCACAGCAGATAATATAGCATTCCCGGTCTAATACTGAAATATACAGGAGAATCCTGA
>JBCDFI010000151.1:0-10464 GCA_039178155.1 Cyanobacteria bacterium P01_H01_bin.105 | reverse complement strand
GCGTTAGGACTGATGGGAGCGAGTGCGATCGCACTTATACCCGCAACAGCCCACGGTCTTCCCTTGCTGCCGAACAACTCCGGAAAACCATCAAGTTCATCGTAGTTAAACCATATACGAAGAAAGAGAGAATCTACCATGGCTCGACTATTGTATATAACGCGTCTGTTGAGCATGTTTGCAGTTCCGATAGCCGCCCTCAGCCTATTTACTCCGGCCATGGGTCAATCTGCGCTTCAGCCTGAACTCGCCGCCGTTCAGTACAATCCACCCAACCGTGGAGCCCCATCGGAAACCCGTAATGCCCTGAGCAGAGCTGGGCTATGTGGAAATTTGACAGCGATACAACCTAGCCAGACCAACTGGGGAGAGACCATAAGAGAGCGCCCTACCTTTGCAATCTATGTAGATGAATCAGCAAAAAATCTAACCTTTGAACTTGAAGATAAGATGACTGGTGAGACTCTTCATAACGTCATATTTGATCAAGTTACAGGACCAGGAATTAGTCTCTACACACTACCAGACACAGCACCTGCCCTGGAGATCGATCATCAGTATCGCTGGCAGGTCAGCCTTGAGTGTGAACAATTTAGCACACCTCAAACACCCCAAAGAGGCACTAAAGCCTCCGATGGCACAATTGTTCGCCGTACCCTTAGCAATGAACTCCAAACCGCCTTAGCGACTACAGCAGATAATGAGAAGCCTGCTCTATTGGCAGCCAACGGTCTGTGGTATGACACCGTACAAACATTATTAGCATGGCAGCTCACATATCCCGATACGGAAACTTGGGTAGAGCAATGGCAAGGGTTACTCAAGCATCCCATGGTGCAGCTGCATGATCTGCTGGAATCGGCTCCCGTTGATTGCTGTTTAGCGGCCAACTGTCCAACCGCATCTGCAGATATGCCCGATACGGAGCGACTGGTGGCTCATTAAAGACTCTCTCACCTGGCCAAGACCTATCGCAATAGAAATACCGTTCTAGAACAACAAGCACCTTGCTGGAACAACTACAGTTTCAGGTTAGATCACTATAGTCCTACTCTTGCAGTCCTAACTCTTGCGTAGATATTAAGGCGATGTCTCTTTGTAATTGAATCTTTGTAATTAAACAGGGGGCAGTGTTGCTCTTCTCTCTGGTTTATTCCTAGCCAATGGTGCCGACAATGTCATGATTTCCCTATGGCGGGGTCGATAACGCCACAGAGCAGGCACAGAGCAGGCACAAGAGAACTGATGATTGAATGCTTCTACAGAACCGTATCCAGGCCTGGGGGTCGTTACTCTAATGATTGCCATAGAGTAAGAGCACTAGAGCCGACCTAAGCTAAAACTTCACCTACAACGTCGAGTTTTGCTGCTACAAAATAGCTAACAATTCAGCCATTTCTATTAGGCCTAGCTGGGTGATTTATCAGGATTATCTCAGCTTGACTCGATAGAGTCATTACAGAATAAACAAAGTTCTGCTCCGTGCTGTCACCCTCTGTGCGTCATTCTAATGAAATTTGATCCAGGTTGTATTCAATTTCGCCTTACTGCTGGCATGGTGCTAGCCTCTATTATTGGTTTTGGCGGCATGACCGCCTGGGGTAATTTTAGAATGCAGCAGATTTTGATCAAGGGCCATAAAGAAAATGCTCTAGAAATCGCCGAGCGGTTTGGTCAAGATGTGGCCTGGATGGATGAGACCATGCCATCTACAGAAGCGCTGGAAAAAGTTATCAACTATCGTTCGACCGCTGATACAGCTATTTGGATTCGTTCCCCCGAAGGAGAGCTGATCGCCCAGTCCGAAACCCTTGATATGGGCTCGTGGAAGAAAGATGGATTTGCCGGAGAGGTCCTGAGCCTGCCCGCCACTAAGAAATTAGATAGTGTAGAAATCCAAGGTCGCGAGCTAATTGTCTGTATTTCTCCCCTAGAGGTCAACGGTAGTCTGGTGGGGGACCTCTTTGTTATTGATGACATTACTCAAAATCAGCGCAGTTTTGCTGTCGTTACGCGCGATCTCACCCTGGCCAGTATTTTTGTCATTGGTCTATCGGCCCTTGTAATTGCCATATATGTGCGTCAGTCTATCAAACCGATCTGCAAAATGAACGAGATGGCGGCAGATGTATCTTCGGATAATTTAGCGGATACGCGCCTAGAGCTTGACCGGGCTCCGACTGAAGTCCGAGACTTGGCCCAGGCATTTAATATGATGCTGGGTCGATTATCTGGGTCTTGGGAGCAGCAGCGTCGGTTTGTAAGTGATGTGTCCCATGAGTTACGCACACCCTTAACGTTGGTCCATGGCTATTTGCAAAGTACATTGCGTCGTTGCAATACTTTGACTGAGCCCCAGCGAGAAGGGTTAGAAATTGCCGCCTCAGAAGCGGACCGCACCATTCGCCTATTGCAGGATCTGCTCGATCTGGCTCGGGCGGATGGCGGCCACATTCGATTTCACATAGAGCGTGTTCCTCTAAAGGACATGATTATAGATACCGTCGACATGTGCCACTACTCTAGCGACCGGGTAAAGGTTGATATTCAGAGTGCTGGCATTGAGGCGCGGGCCGATCGGAATCGATTAAAGCAGGTGCTGATTAATTTGATTGATAATGCCATTAAATATTCCGAAGATGATACGGTCGTGACGGTACGGTTAACGCAGGAGGGGGAATGGGCAGTGATCCGAATTTGCGATCGCGGTCGAGGCATTCCCACAGCTGACCTAACCCAAATTTTTGACCCCTTCTATCGGGTAGACGAAGACCGCTCCCGTGCCACAGGGGGAACAGGCCTCGGATTATCCATCGTTAAAACCCTAGTAGAAGGCATGCGAGGCAAAATTAAGGTACAGTCCAAACCAGGTGACGGTAGTATATTCACCGTCAGTCTGCCTTCGTAACCAGGTTATTGCCGGAGTCACCCACCATGACAGAGACCTCAGCCAAAATTTTAGTCATCGAAGATGAGATCCAACTTGCTAAGTTTGTGCAGATGGAACTCTCCTACGAAGGCTATGACGTCGCTGTAGCTAACGATGGCCTATCCGGACTCATGGCCGCTCGCGACAATGTCCCAGACCTGATTTTGCTTGACTGGATGATGCCCGGTCTAGCCGGTGTGGAGGTCTGTCGTCGACTGCGAAGTACCGGCTCCCAGATGCCGATCATTTTTCTAACGGCCAAAGACGATGTAGCCGACCGGGTGGCGGGTCTAGATGCCGGAGCCGATGACTACGTGGTCAAACCCTTTAGCATCGAAGAATTGCTAGCCCGTGTTCGGGCTCATCTGCGTCGTAACGACCCCCAAGAAGCAGAGGCACTCCAGTTTGAAACCCTTACTCTCAACCGCAAAACTCGCGAAGTCTTTCGCGGCGACCGGGGCATTGAGCTAACGGCCAAAGAATTTGACCTATTAGACTACCTGATTGCCCATCCCCGGCAGGTCCTCACCCGTGACCAAATTTTAGAAAAAGTCTGGGGCTATGACTTTATGGGCGACTCCAACATTATTGAGGTCTACATTCGCTATTTGCGATTAAAGCTAGAGGCCGAAGACGAAAAGCGGCTGATCCAGACCGTTCGCGGTGTGGGCTATGTGTTGAGGGAGTGATTAGAATTCACGACCCAATTAAATACTTCAAGTCGGCGACAAAGCTACTGAAAAAGTTCGGGC
Organism: Cyanobacteria bacterium P01_H01_bin.105; assembly: GCA_039178155.1. Classification (GTDB taxonomy): domain Bacteria; phylum Cyanobacteriota; class Cyanobacteriia; order Phormidesmidales; family Phormidesmidaceae; genus Leptothoe. Next base: position 6,783 of record JBCDFI010000151.1, on the reverse strand, counting down.
TATCGACCTGCATAGCAACCCAGGCATTGGCACCGGACTTGGCTTTGTGGCGTTCGTCCATCAGGGTCTGACCTAGCGTCCATTCTCCCTGAGTTTCCACCCGAACTCTAGTCCGTTTTAGCATCAGCGTTTCGGGATAGAAGAGATAGCCCACCGTCGCCGCATCGTGAACTAAAAACCCAGGAACTCCTGCCGTTTCCCGGTATCGCAGGGCGGTACTCACCATGAATCGACACAGCTTCACCACAAATTGAGCTAAATTACTGTGGGAGTTATGCTGGGTGGCGATCTCCGCCATCGCTTGAGTAAACACCAGCTCTCGGGTGACATCTAAGGGCAGCACCACAATGTCATCACAACTGTCGAAGACGACTTGGGCAGCTTTGGGATTGAACCAGATATTAAATTCCGCCGTTGGGGTGACATTGCCCCGACAGTGAAACGCTCCTCCCATGACTACAATCTCTTTGGCTTTTTTGAGAATACCGGGCTGTTTTGTTTCTGCAGCGGCCAGGTTGGTCAAGGGACCAATGGCAAGAATGGTGATCGTGCCAGGATCAGCGTTAAGCGCTTCGATCAACAGGTCGTCGGCACGTTGAGCCGAGTCAAAAACTTGATCTGAGAGCGGCAAGGTCTGCGATAGATTTCCCATACCGTCTGCCCCATGAATGTGACCAGCATCTGCCCCTGGGTCGGTGTGAAGGGGAACCGCACGTCCTACCGGAATGGTCGAGAATCCGGTCAGTTCTAGAACTTGAGCACTGTTGGTGAAGGTTTTACGGGCAGCCACATTGCCCTCGGCAGCCGTAATGGCGACCAGCTCCACGACCTTCTGCTTGGCCAGACTAAGCAACCACAAGAAGGCAAAGATATCGTCGCCACCAGGGTCAGTATCGAGAATGATTTTGGTGGGTTTAGCCATGGCAGATTGGGTCTCCCGATGATGGGTAATTCTGTGCAAACTCTACCACCGTGAATAAGAATAGAAGACTCGATCTCTGATTTACTCATACCAGACCATCAACCGTGAACTCAACCACTATCGAACTGGATCTGATTCGTATCGCCTGGGCTCTGGGCCTAGCCGCTGTCGCCATTGGTCTCTCCCTCTGGCAGCAGCTGGGTTTGGCTGGTACTTTGGCCCTGGCCACCCTGCGTACAGTGGTGCAGCTATTTGCCGTCGGTATCTTTTTGTCCATTGTCTTTACCCTGCGTAGCCCTGGACTGATTCTGCTGGTGTTACTGGTGATGACTACGGTGGCCGCTCTCACTGCCCGTAATCGCATTGGTAAAGATATTCCTCGACTGGTGTTATGGCTATGGGGGGCGATTCTTACCAGTACAGCTCTTACTGTTGCCTACACCATGACGGTGGTAGTGCGACCCGAGCTATGGTACGAGCCCCGCTACCTGATTCCTCTAACGGGTATGGTGCTAGGCAACGCCCTGACGGCAGCCTCTTTGACCGGTGAGCGATTAGTCAGCGCCCTGCGGAATCATCGCGCCGAGATAGAAACTCATCTGAGTTTGGGGGCGACTCCTGGGGATGCGATCGCAACCTATCGCCAAGATGCCATCAAAGCAGGTCTGATCCCCACCGTTAACTCCATGATGGTGGTAGGGTTAGTCACCCTACCTGGGATGATCACAGGCCAAATCCTAGGTGGAGCCGATCCCCTCAACGCGGCTCTCTATCAGATGCTAATCATGTTTATGCTGGCCTTTGCCACCCTGACAACCGCGATTTTAGTTGCCTATGCCATCAAACAACAGTTTTTTAATCGGGCCATGCAGCTGATTGACCCTAAACAACAGAAATAAACATCTCGCTAGTCATGTCAGCAGCAACAACATTTTTGACCTCGGCTAATATTTCTGTGCCTGTAGTGATAGTTGTTGTATTGCCACTTTGCCCCAAGGATAGATCAGCAAAGGTTAACCCATCAGCTAAACCAATCAAGTCAATACCGACCTCAAAATCTTTGATCGTATCCATCCCTTCTCCTATAGCTAATATAAAGGTATCAGCGCCGCTGCCGCCGGAGAAATTATCTCCAGTGAGGATATCATTGCCCAGACCGCCCCGCAGCAGGTCATCGCCATCATCACCCCAAAGCGAATCGTTACCTTCACCCCCTAGGAGAATATCGTCGCCACCTTTACCACCGATACGATCGTCACCAGCTAGTCCTCGGATCACATCATCACCACCAACGCTGCCTCCAGGCGCACGCTGATTAAGGTCACCTCGCAAAATATCATTACCATTACTACCCAAAATCTGATCATCACCTAATCCACCTGCAATAGGCTCAATAGTGTTCCAGTCAACGTCAGGAGTAACATCCCCAGGGGTTTCTACCTCTAGATTAGTCTCTTCTGTAGGAGGTGATTCTGCAGGACCCGTCACCTCATCATCGGGAAGCTCTGGCTCTGGCTCTGGCTCTGGCATTGGAGGATCAACAGGAGAAACCGGAGTTGACGGAGGAATTTCTGGCTCAGGAGCTGGAGTCGAAGGCAGTTCAGGTTCAGGCAGCGGCGGCTCGGGTTCAGGCGTCACCGGAGCTGGCTCAGGATTCACTGGTACGGGTATTACCGGAGCTGGCGTTGGCTGGGTGGGTGGCTGTGTTGGAGAAATTGGCTGAGGCGTTGGCTGAGGCGTTGGTTGAGGCGTTGGAATCTCAGTTCCTAAAACAATTGTCCAATAGTCAAAATAGTTATGTATCCCGGTGTCATTAGCTAAAAAGAAATGTCCTACCCCTAAATTTCTGACCGTGGGGTTCAAAATATTAGCGCGATGTCCCGGACTGCGCATCCAGTCTTGAAATGCTTCATCTGCAGTATAGTAGCCTGCACCAACATTCTCGACAACGGTCCGAAAGCGATAACCCACAGCCCTTGCTCGCTGTCCTGGGGTAGAACCATTAGATCCCGTATGACCCACCACTAAATCATTAAGGGCAATATCGTTGCTATGCTGTTGCGCAGCCTGGTTTAGCTGACCACTGAAAGTGACGCGAGATAAACCTGCCCCAACCCGTACATTATTAACAAGGGCGAGAAATCTCGCTCTAATATCCCCAATAGATGTAGTCATTTTTATACGTATTTCGGATCGGTGCGTGTCTTACTGTTCTTTTTTATCCACTGACCCACACTGATCCCTATGGTACTAACACCCAACTTCAAAGGATTTTTTTGAAGCAATCTTAAGTTCCGGGTGAATATACTGAACATATTTTGACAATAAACCAAAAATCTAGAGGTAGAAAACGATACCTAGACATTGGCATAATACGTATAATCACTAAGCCTTTAAAAAGAGAAATCCTGCACAGTTTGAAGGTATAGCCAACTGTGCAGGGTATCAGGTGAAAGTGAGCTATGACAGACTAGAGCCAGTTACCCAACAGAATGAACGGTGACCAAAAGTAAGGGGTTTTGTAATCAGGGTTGTTTAGAATAGATAGCTGCGCCTGCTGTAGGGCCTTTGCCTTAGTTAGCTCCGAGGAGGCGAGCTGCCTATAAAATTCACTGATCAGCTCAGCGGTACTGTCATCGGCTACATCCCACAACGTAGCTATAGTGCTTCTAGCCCCCGAGCGCGTGGCCACACCAGCAATGCCTAATGCAGCCCGGTCATCCCCCTCAGCCGTTTGACAAGCACTGAGAATCAAAAGCTCTAGCTCTCCATCACGACTAAGTTCACTAGTCTTGAGTAACTGACTCAACTGATTGACAGTAAGTTTGTCTTGCCAAGCCACAATAAAGGTTTCATCAGCATTACTACTAAACTGACCATGGGTAGCTATATGAACAATTGGGGCTGATGACGTTGCAATTCTTGTTTCTAACGTTTTTGTCGTAGCTGCTTCATTGAGAAAAATATCACTATCAACAATTTGTTCGATCGTTTGCAATTCTCTTTCCACTCCCGCCAGTGCCGGAAAATTCGGAAATTCGTTTTGAAATTTAGAAACTCCTGCGACAAATGCTCGCAGTTCTTGACGGTTAATGGGTGTCGGATCAATCAGCTGTAGTCCAGGAGTCAGAGCCACTGCGTATTTTTCGATCAAATATTGTTCGCCGTCATACAGTGCTGACATTGAAATATTCCGCAGACTACCGTCTGGAATAAAGACTAACGTATCCACATTCGCTTGAATCAGATCTGGCTCTAACGGGGTTATCAACCACTCATATAACTCTTGAGAAACGGAATTCAATATTGATTCGGCACCAAACCCGTCAATAACTGGTTCCACAGTAATACCAGCCGAATTCCTACTTCTATCAGTAGAATCTCCTCCAGTAAAAGAACTACGACTAGCAACGTTATTCCAGCGACGAATAGTTGCATTCAGCTGTGCCTTACTAACAGGAGCAGTATAGCGAGAAATTTTATCGGACAGACTTAGAATAATTTCTAGGCGATTTTCTAGAATGATCGGATAGATAACAGCTGTTTTATCATCTATTACCTCTTCTAGCTCAATGCTCTGAATCTCTAGACAAGCTTCTCTAAAGAAATTATCTAACTCTGCTAGCTGCAGTGAATCTAAGACTGCACGAGCTTCTTTTAGGTTGGCTTTATAGGCTGCTTCATCGCTTTGGTCAGCTTTTAGCAGCAGATCAACAAAGTTACGATACACTGGCTCAACGCTCTTCTGAAAATCAAAGGCAGCATCGGCTCCTTTGGCAGCAATGTCATTGCGTAATTGGTCCGTATTGTAAACCGCAGCTCGGCAGGCTTTAATCGCTTCGTTGTTAGTCTGTCCTTCTGTGCCTATATTTTGCAGAATTTTGCAGAGCTGGTCTTGGAGCTGATATTCAACCTCTGGGAAACGGCCACCCTGAACAAGACCCAGGGCATCCAAAGTTTGTTGTCTAGCGATTTCCCACTGCTCTGTTTGCATATAGAGCTGGCCAAGGGTAAATAGGGCATAGGCCTGAGCTTTGACATCGTTGAGTTCTACAGCTGAGGTATAGGTCTCTAGCAGCAGTGTGGCTATGGTATCGCCAGGAGGTATTGTCTCTACCAGCAGACGCAGATCAGCCTCGGGATTTGAGAAGCTATCTTCTGAGGCTATCAAGTCGATCGGTTCCTCAGATGCAGCATTCTTTGCGCTCAGAGTAACTCCTCCATTTAGGGTGCGATTCACGGTCTGACGTAAATCTATTAGAGTTTGGGCAAAGGTGAGACGTGTGTAGATGATTTCTCGATTAGCTGGCTGGCTCTGTAGTTGTTCGGTTAGGGTTGGTAACAGAGATGCGATCGCACCCCAATCTGAACGGGTTACTAAGAGGTTTAGCTGGTTCACCTGGGTGGCTAGATCTGATGGGTCTGCCTCATTGGCCCGCTGATAATAGGTTAGCGCAGCTTCTTTGTTGTCATTAGCATCAGCCAAACGCCCCAGACTGCGATAGATGGCTGCTGTTGGCAGTTCCAGGGTCTCAGCCAGCTCTAGGGCTTCTTGCAATTTTGTTTCAGCCAGTTCGCCCTGACCGTTTAGCCCTAGCAGATCGCCATAGGTGCGTAGGGCATCAACGGTCACGTCATCTTGTGGGGCTATTTCTACTAGAAGAACTCCTTCTACCAAAGACAAGGCCAGATCAGAAAAGCCAGCGGTCTGTAGGGCACGGGCCTGGGAAATCTGATATCTAGCCGCATTGCGCAGTTGTCCTGCCTGATCGTAGGCGGTGGCGGCAGCGGCCCAAACTGCGATCGCATCGCTACTGTTCCCCTGAGAAAATGCTGACTGTCCCTGAATCGCTAAGATCTCTCCCCGCGCTGCCCATAGTGCCGCTGGGGCATCAGCGCTCACAGGTACTAGACTCAATGCATCGTCTACAGCAGTCTCAGCAGCGGCCCACCGACTAACCTGTTGCTGACTCAAAGAGAGATTAGCCAATGCCAACGCGGCTCGCACTGGCTGGCCCGTCAATTCATACTGAGCCGCCGCTTGCTGAAACAGCTGTGCCGCATTAGCATAGTCGCCTGTTTCATAGGCTGTGCGTCCCTGTTGTTCTAAACTGTCTGCGGCTTGGGCCTGGTGTAGGCTAACACTAGCTGTGGCCCCGGTTACTAACGGTGGCACGACAATGCACAACAGGGCTGTTAATATCGCGATACCCGTTAACCATAGCCGCCGTCGAAATGGGGGGTGGGTAAAAAATCGAGATAGAATTCGGGACAGGAACTGCGATCGCATAGGTCTCTCCTAGCCTTAAAGGAACAATGACGTAACTTGACTAAAACACTCGATAATTTAACGAAAAGTGAATACCTGATTCTTGTAAAGAATCTCCATCGCTATCTCCATTAATCAATGGAATACCCCAGTCAACCCGTGCGCTCAAACCGTTATCTGACTGCCAGAGCAGCCCCAGACCTGCAGACACCAATGTATCCGGGTCTGGATCACGGCCACTGGCATTCCAGCCAAAACCACCCTCAACAAACGGCGTTAGCTGTAGTAAAGACCGCCGAGTGGGTGAACGATATAGCGGGAAACGCACCTCTGCCGATGCAGAAATGCCGTTATCCACTAACAATAAATCCTGGCGATAGCCCCGCACTGTATTTACCCCTCCTAAACCAAACTGTTCTAGGGGCAACAGCGGTGCATCCGCAAGTTGAATATCACTCTGAAAAATAAACAACGTCTCAGGTGCCAGCAGTCTGACCCACTGACCTTGACCACGCCATGCAAAAAACTCACTGTTAGGACTATCTCCAGAAGTAGCTCCTAAAATATCTAGACCGACACTAAACTGCGATCG
>JBCDFI010000150.1:0-10545 GCA_039178155.1 Cyanobacteria bacterium P01_H01_bin.105 | reverse complement strand
TTTGATGGCGATGGTGATGGTATACCTGAGCGGGTCGAAACCATTGAATACGACACCAACGGTAATGCGATTCAAAAAATCTCAGACGAAGATGGCGACGGTATGCCGGAGCGGATTACAACCCTCCAATACGATGCCAATGGCAATGTGACGCAGAGGATTGCCGACGACGACGGCGATGGTACGCCAGAACATATTGAGATGGCGGTCTACGATACTGAGGGCAACGTGATCCAACGGGCTTTTGATGCTGATGCTGACGGTACGGTAGAGCGGGTGGAAACGATCGCATACAACGCTGACGGTCAGGTGACGGAACGCGCTTTTGACGCTGATAGTGATGGCACAGTCGAGCGTCTAATCACCCATGAATACGATGCCAACGGTAATCGGACAAGACTCACTTTTGATAATGACGGCAACGGAATCCCTGAGAGCATTGAAGCCTATACCTATGACGTCAACGGTAATCAAACTAGACGCATCTACGACGCTAACGGTGATGGCATCGCCGAGAGCATTGAGACGATTGAATATGATGCCAACGGCAACAGAAGCCGGAGCTTCGTTAACTCTGGAAGCAGCCCAGATCGCATTACCACCTACGAGTACGATACCAACGGCAACATGGTTCAGAAGTCCGTTGACTCTAGTGGTGATGGCATAGCCGATCGCATCGAAACGGTGACCTATGATGCCGACGGCAATCCTATCCAAAACGCTTACGACGCCGATGGTGACGGCACGGTCAATAGTATCCAAACCCTTACCTACGACGCCGATGGCAATGTCGTTCAGAGAGTCTACGACAACGATGGTGATGGCACGGCTGATCGCATCGAAATGACTGAATATGATGCTGACGGCAATCAGATTAAAGGTTACTACGACCAAGACGGCGATGGGGTAGCCGACAATATCGAAACCATTGTCTATAACGCTAACGGTGAGGAGACACAGAGAGCCTACGATAGCGACGGGGATGATTCAGCCGACAGTATCACCACCTCTGAATACGATGCTAACGGCAATCTGACGCAGCAAATTTATGACGGTGACGGCGATGGTACACCAGATTCGATCAGCACGTTTACCTACGATGCAGAGGGTAACGTGACGCGAAGAGCCTATGACATCGGTGGGGATGGCACGCTGGACAACGTTGAAACCATTACCTATGATGCCGACGGCAATGCTACGCAAATCTTACATGACAGTAACGGTGACGGTACGCCGGATAGCCGCGAAACCGCTGTCTACGACGCGAATGGCAATGTGACCCAAAGAATCTATGACAACAACAACGACGGCACCCCGAACTATAGCACTACCCTTGAATACGATGCCGATGGCAATATAACCCAGGCAATTTACGATGATGACAGTGATGGCACACCAGATAGCTGGGAAACAGTTACCTACGATGCCAATGGCAATGTGACCCGCAGAGAGTATGACAATGACGGCGATCGCACGCCGGATAACATCACCCTTTATGTCTATGATGCCAACGGCAATCTCACCCAAAATACCTTTGACACCGACGGTGACGGCATCCCTGATCGCGTGGTCACCCATGTCTATGATGATGCTGGCAATGTCCTTCAAAGCACCGTCAGCCATCGCAACGATAATTCAGCCAAGAACATCATCACCTATGCCTACGATGCCAACGGCAATAAAATTCAAGAGTCCCTGGATTACGATGGTGATGGCAGTATCGACTACATCCAAAGCTTCACCTACGATGCCAGCGGCAACAAAATTCAAGAAGCTTCTGACCGCAATGGTGACGCCAGGTCAGAATTCATTCGCAGCATCGCCTACGATACTCAGGGCAACGTGATCCAGCAATCCTTTGACGATGATGGTGACGGTATCCCCGACCGCATCGCGAACTACGAATACGATGCCCAGGGCAACATGATCCAGGAATCCTTTGACTACGATGGTGATGGCATCCCGGATCACATTAAAACCGTTGCATACGAACTGTTCTAGCGATCACCTTGAAAGCCCAGCAGAATAGACAGCTTGCCGATGTTTTGGGAGTTCTGGCAATACGGCAATCCGTAGTTTGACAACTTCCAACGGCGGTAGCTGGATTTCCGTCATCCAGCTCTATTTGCACCTTGGCCATTGAAGGATTCTCAAGTGTTCGCTGGGAATCCTTCAGCTGTGGTACTGAGAAGCTAAAGGTGTCTATGATTGCTTTGATTGGGTAGGGAGTCAGCAGGCAAAAGCCAGGAACTCTGTGCTCAAACCGATAGGGTTACAAACACATGTAATTCTCGATCAAATGCAAGATTTAATGGAAATGGGTAGAGCCCAATATGCTTTTCCCATTGCATAATTTTGAGACTCAGACCTTCGAAGAGCTTTTCCCATTGGGTTTTATTCAAGTAAACGTAAGGGAGCGCAACGCCATGTTTTTTATTCCCAACATCATCCATGAATTTGAGTGTAGTCTCTCCTAGAAAACCATCAGAATTATGATCTTTGATGAGAATGAGCTTTTTAGAAACTCTTTTCGCTTCTTCCAATAATTCTTTCTGATTATGCGTGTGATGCAGTACATCTACAAAAGTGACAACATCAAAGCTATTGGATGGATAGGGTAGATGGATACCATCAAACTGCTTGATTGGTATGTGAGTATTTTCTCTTACCAGAACGTCAACACCTTCAACACTTGTATCAGATGTCTTTGACTTGACAAGGTTAGAAATAAGACCGTCACCAGCACCAACGTCTAAAATCCTTGCTCCTTGAGGAACACGGGAAGCAATTAAGGTGCTGAGAACTTTTACTCTACGCTTGAAAATCTGAGTTGAATGGAAGTCATCAAGTATTTTCATTTTCAAATTTCTCGGTTTCTTAGAGTAGATTTTAGGACAATGAGTTCTCCATCCTAGCAGGCATCTTAGATGTTATAAATAAATACCTATAAAAGCGATTCAAGCCTAAAAACCAAATCAAGCTCGTTCACAATAGATATCTATGTTCTTTAAATTTGAGATTTCCAATGGTGTCTAATATCTATGGAAAAGCGATGCATTCATTCCTATTTAAACTAAACATAAATGTGGCATATGACTCTGATTCAAACACGTTATTGATTGCATTTCTGTCAATCCAAAGATTAACACTGTTGGGCCAGTCTTTGTGGTCTGGTAGTGAAACAATAACGGCAAAATCTTGTGGGGAACTTGAGCAAACATCCATAGCTTTCTGTAAATTATTCTCATCAGTTACTCTGATCGTGTGTGTATGAATTTCGAGAGGTGCTAATACTTCTCTAGATGCCCGTGCTTGGGCCTGCCATAAGTCAGAATTGATTAACGACGGCTTAAGTATAAAGATGGGCATCGTTTTGTTGAACAACTGTTCACCGAAGAAGTTTTGCCCTAACGTTTCCATCTCCTTTAGACGTAGTTCAGCATTTGGTAATGGTCTTAATAAATCAGAAAAATCATTGATTAATGTGATGGTTTGAGGCTGTATTGCTGTAAAACATATTACGAGGCTTGTGATGCACGTAATCCAGCTAAACTTTCTAATTGACTTTGGGGCGATATTCCTAAAAAGTAACTCTATATTTAGCAATATCAGTGGCAATATAAAGCTAAGCGGTATGTCTAGATAACGTAACTCTAGTAGTGGAGTCCATGCCTCGATACGGTTTGGTATAAAAGCAGGTGTGTAAACAACGGCAAGTAGAGATAGTTCGACAGTAAGAACCAGCGTTACCCAAACTGCAATAGCATACAAAGCCTTATGGGTTGATGCTGCGTTTTTCCAGCGAGGGACAAATAGTACAAGTCCCAACACTAATATTGATATGAAGATTGCAGCACCAGGATGAACTGTCCAGTATACTCTATTGCCTTGCCTGTATAAACTGTCTGCAAATAACGAAGAATCAACAAGACCAATGGCATTTATGGGCCAAGGAATCGTATCAACAATGCGTGTTAGGTCGGGTAGAACGTGAGATGGTGATGGCCAGCCAGCCTCGGTTAAACCTTGACCATAGGCCAGAATAGTTTGCCTTCTCCATGCGTAGCTTATTAATCCAGGGAAAATAGACGTCACTGCGAAACATAGGGTTTGACTGAGTCGAATCTTTAGATCTTTATTTCTAGAGAAAAAAATATAAAGCGTAAGTGCAAAGCCGACTGCTAGATTAGAAATCCGCAGGAAAGTAGCTGCGCCGATAAGCAAGCCACAGGCAGATAAGCGCACTGTTTGCAGCCTATGGCCCAGCTTGATGATGCTAGCAATGGATATCGTAACCAAGCCTATGCATAGAATGGATGTTGTGTGTCCACTAGCTAAATTTATAGTGAGTGGGCTGTAAAACAGCGCCCATAAACTGAGTGTTGGTAATGCAACTCCGTATATGATAGAAAGCCTTTGTTTCCAAAAGATTATTAGCCAACCTAAGAAGAATAGAATAATGCCGACTGCATCTAAGAAGAAGTCAGTTATGCCAGGGGAAAGACCTATGTTGTGACCGAGCGCGAGAAGCCATGCATAGGTTCCTTGTTTTCTAGCCGTTGGGATGATTATTTTTTGTGATATATCACTGATGTCTATCCCATGACGATTAAGTGCCCAATGACCTGTATCAATGACATAGGAATAAATCGACATTACTCGAGTTTCGTCTGGGATTAGATAGCCACGAATATAGGCATGATAAATAGTTATTAAGATTCCCAGTATGGTTATGAGAAGAAGAGAACAGTGTGGACGGTCTATTCCTTTTAGTGGAAAAATGCTCGACTTTTTTGTGTGAGGGGATTGCCCTGAAGTTTCAGATTTCATGTTGCAGTTTGAGTAAAAATCATAAAAAAATATCGAATGATACTTGGCTTGGTATGGTTACAGTCTTTTGAGCGATAAAATGCTAAGGAAAAAGCTAGCTAGAATGACCTGAAAACCAACGATAAGGAAGGTTACAGAAGGAATCACTAATCGCATCATCTTAGATGGATCGAGGGGGCCAAAAGACGTTCCTCTCCATACGAAAAATGCATAAAATGCCATGAAGAAGCTAAGAATAATAAGTCCTGCACCCAAGAATAGACCGGCCTCTAGGTTCAAGTATTTACCAATCTTTCTGAAAATCCTTTTTTCAGGCATGATCAACCGTTCACTAATGGCAAACTGATTGGTCAAAATTGAGAAAATAATTGCCTGACAACCAACAATAATGCTTGCTGATGCAAATAGTAAAGTGTGAATATCGAATATCCACTGAGATTCTTTCAATAGGAATGACCCAACGATACATCCAAGTACTAAAAGAAAGACCCCCGGATATAGAAATAACCAGCTTGGGCTGTAGATGAGAAGAAAACGCAAGTGTCGCCATCCATCTCGCCATGGCTTCAAATGCGGTGCTCGACTGCGACCATCGGGCTCAAGTGTTGTAGGTACCTCAGTAACTTTAGCTTTGGCAATAACAGCCTTTACCAACATTTCACTAGCAAATTCCATGCCAGTCGTTCGTAAGTCTAGGGTTTGGATGGTATCTCTCCTAAAACCACGCAAACCACAATGAAAATCGCCACACGGATTTGGAAATAAGAGTTTGCCAATACCGGTCAATACTGGATTGCCGAGATATCGATTAAGAAATGGCATTGCATCGTCTTTAATCCCTCCCTTAAATCGATTTCCCATCACTAAGTCATAACCTGCTCTGAGCTCCTTCAAGAAGGGCGTTAACTCTGAGAAGTTATAACTATCATCAGCATCTCCCATGATGATATAAGTGCCAGAAGCAGCATTAATTCCAGCTATTAAAGCACTTCCGTATCCTCTTTCTTGAACCGAGACTACCTTTGCTCCACAGCATGCTGCAATTGTTTGTGATCCGTCTGTGCTGCCATTGTCTGCAATAACAATCTCTCCATTGACAGAGTGACTGTCTAAATAGGCCCGAGCCTTTCTAATACAAATTTCTAGAGTTTCTGCCTCATTTAAACATGGCATCACTATTGACAGCTCAATTGACTCATCATCCTCAGTGGATCTTTGTATTGTAGTGTTGTTCATAAAAGTCCCAGTGTTTCTTTTAGGATCAATCATGATTCTTTTGGAGGCAACGACCACATGATCTACGAGTGTGCTGTACGTGGGTTCTGTAGGTATGAATGAACATTGAGTAAAAACGACAAGGATGCTAATAGCGGCTGCTATCTCATATGATGCAACATGAAATTATTTTAATTGCCAAACAGACACTCACATTACTTTATTTCAGTGACATGTAAAGTTAAGCATAAATCTTGTCTAACCCCAACCGGTGACTTCTGAACCCGTAGAAGTTATTCAGCTTAGAGCTGAAGTCATCATCTCCCTTAAACTTTGGGGCTAAGCGTCTGGGAATAGAGAGCTCCCCTGCCTTGCCCGGTGTGTCAGTCAGAAATCGTGCAATCTACAAGCGGTTGCCATCACGTCATCACGGTAATGATTGAATTAATTGCGCAAGGATTGAACCAGAACTTGACACCGTTAGATCCCACCGATGTGCTGTTCTACTTCGACCCGAACACTCGCAATACTTCGATTGTTCATTTTATCGATGGCAGTGAGGCCCCTATTGCAGAGTTTCTTCTGGAGATTGTTAAATCGCGACGCTGTCCAGTACAAAGGCTCGAAACACCGCATCCTGCCATACGGTTTGGCCTTTAAGAAACGACAAGTGCTCTTCACCTGCGATATTCATCCCGCCCAACTGCAAGGGTCGGTCTGTCCTAGCGAAGCTTTTCCAGCTTGTAAGGCTCGTCAACTGCAAATACAATAATCAGACCTTCAGCGGCAGGAAAGTCTTTAGATATGTTCGCAAAAATTTCTCTGGATAAATGAAAACGGCTTCTTAACGTACCGTTTCTCTGATCGCCTCAGCATCAATAGGGCGCATTAGGTATAGCCTTAGTAAATCGCCCATAGTTCCCGCTATCAGCGGGATCTTGCGCAGAAGTTTCCAGAGTCTAGGGGCTGAGCTTTGGGCAATGTCCTTGAGCTTGAGGTTCCGATCCGCGCAGCGATCGAGCCGCTGGAAGAACTCAAGATGATCAACATTGAGAACAACTGGAAAGGCGCGTGCCGAAGTGTTGTTAGTTTCACGAATGACATCCGCATCAAACTTAGTGGCATCCAGGCCCAACATTTCATAGAACTTGGTGCGTTCATGCACTGTCAGGCTATGGGTAGCAAACACCGACAGTAAAAAGAAACGACTCCATAGGCGGGATTGCCAGGTTTGCCACATGTGAGGCTGCGATCGCAACAATGCCTTGAAGATATCGCCATGACGATTTTCGTCCTGACACCAGCTTTCAAAGTAGTTGAACAGCGGATAGAAGCTGTGCTCTGGGTGCTGCTCTAGGTGACGGTAAATCAGGATGTAGCGCCAGTAGCCAATCTTCTCGGAAAGGTAAACCGCATAGATAATCCACTCTACAGGGAAGAAGGTATAGGCACGCTTTTTCGTGAGCTTAGCCAGATCTAGCGAAATACCAAAATCCGCCATCGCCTTGTTCAAAAAACCGGCATGACGTGCCTCATCACGCGCCATCAGGGAGAAAATTTCGGCCAGCACTGGGCTACGTCCCTTCAGCTTGCGCGAGAGTTCTTTGAATAGCAGAAAACCCGAAAATTCCGAGACACAGGAACGCTCCAGATAGTCAACAAATGCCTGTCGCTCTTCACCTTCCAGGTTTTCCCAGGTTTGTTGAAACGACTCATCCCGCACAAAGTGATGGCGATTGTAGTCAGCCCGCATTTCCGTCAGCATGGCCTGCAAGTCATCCGCACCAGCCGTCAAATCCATAGCGGCGGCTTTTTCAAAGTCGGTGGTGTAGAAGCGGGGGGTAAGGAGGTTTTCTTCAACCGCCGTCTTAGAACTGGGTACCCCGCAATCGGAGGAGGACAAGGTGCTGACCATAGCGTGCGATCGCTCCAATAGTTTTCATAACCATTTAGCTATATTCAATAACTAACCAGCTATTAACCGAGAATAAACAAGAATGCTGATAACTATGGGAGGCGTTACATTTTTTATTTCCCCCAAACGAGTCCTCCAAACTTTTACAGAAATCCCCTTATTCTCCTGGCTTTCCCTAAAAGAAGTATGAGTTCCTAACTTTATTCGGCGAAACTTAGTCCCATTGGCAAGCTATCGTACTGGCTCAAACTGGCAACCCTTGGCAAGGGGAGCAACCCAAGGATTTTGAGTCTTGTAGAGCCAACAAAACTATGGAATTTTGCAAATAAATGCCAAACTGAACCTTTTAATCGCTGTACGGTAATCGATGTGACTTGCTGCGATGGCGTCAACGTCGCCTGTGAGTTCTCAAAGCTATCTAGCCTATGTTGCTACGGCTCTCTCTGGCACTCCTCTGGAGCCCCGTCAACGATTTGAATAGAAGGAAAGAGGACAGGGAACAATCGCTTATCTGCGACCAGCGATCGCATCTTTGCTGGAAAGCGGCATGACCCAGGAGTTGCAAGCCAGTTTTGACCTGAGCGAACGTGTCGAAATGCATCTCACAGTTGATCAGACACTTTAAAGGCGGCCTCCAAACTAGGAAACCGCCCATGCTTTGCTTAAAGAGCAGGCTTTATAAGCTGCCTGCATTGTTATGTCCCAAGTATCTAATTTTTCAGCGTCTGCGAGTACGGGGGATCTACCCTCTTTTCCCGTAGTTCATCTGGGTAGGTGCTTAAGATTTTATTCATATTTGTTGTGATATTCCGAAATATTGGTTCTGGAATCATGAGCTTTTTGAAAAGAGCCCGTACTTTTAACGAAGCCAGTACTTGCATGACTGGTGCTGTTGTTAATGGCCCATCCTGAAGCTTTTGGGAGTCCCGATGCAGAGCCCCCAGCAATTAGGTGCTTGAGGAATTGATGGCGAATCCTGTAGGTATTAAAGTCGCGCTGGAACATGAGTCGCCAAAAAAGTCTTTACTTGATTAGGAAATGGGGGCGAACAAGGTGTTTCTTGCCAAAGAGCCTCACGCAATTTCAGTGGACTTGCATGCCCTTCAGCCAGAGGCTGAAGAAGTCAGAAAACAGAAATTATTGTGATTTTAAGAACTGGTATCCCTAATTATGCTGAGCCAAACAACTACCGTCCCGGTG
Organism: Cyanobacteria bacterium P01_H01_bin.105; assembly: GCA_039178155.1. Classification (GTDB taxonomy): domain Bacteria; phylum Cyanobacteriota; class Cyanobacteriia; order Phormidesmidales; family Phormidesmidaceae; genus Leptothoe. The sequence goes on along the minus strand of JBCDFI010000150.1, from coordinate 1,385 downwards.
CTTAAACTTAGTCTGTTATTGACTGTTTATATGGGTTTGAGCTTTGCTCTATTCCTGGGGATATCCAATACTCTCCTTGGTGGGATTGTTTATTTATTTTGGTTACTGCCGCTCTATGGAGCACTGCTGCTCGGAGTTTGGATTCTAGCGCTGCGGCATAGACAAAAGTTAGCCAGAATCAAAATCTGGCTTTGGCTTGTCATTGGGATACTACAAATTGCGACGCTTTTGACCTCACCCGGCAATTGTTACGGCGTCAAACAGGGCGATCGCTGCTATTCCAACCTACAAATAGTGGCCAGTGATGTGTCACGTGCTGGCCCCAATGATGTTGCGCACTGGCAACTGGTAGAAGATGCGTTTCCGGGTCTCGCGATCGCCTATGGATTAAGCCTGGCAGCAGGTATTTCAACCATTACCTATGTTGAGAAATTAAGCTTGCCCAAGCAACGCTAACATCTTGCCCAAATCCAGAGCCTCAGTTTTGCCTGAGGGAAAATACATAGCCTTCGAGTAGGGGATGACTTAGCGAGTAAAACTTATCTAAACGTGAATGCCGCACTCAGTTTTCACCGAGCCCCGCCACCGTCCGGCTCGCTCATCTTCACCAGCCTGTACGGGTGTCGTCAGGGGTTCATCGCCAATGCTGGTATAGCCGTGGTCATGTAGCGGGTTGTAAACAACGTTTTGCCGGTAAATGTAGCCCCACACCTCTTTGCGTGTCCAATTCGCGAGCGGATTGATTTTGAGGCGGCCTTCAGGCGTTGCCTCAAGCACAGGCAGATCTTGCCGGTTTGAGGATTGATCTCGACGACGCCCCGTGATCCAAGCTTTGACATTAAGATCCTGTAGTGCTCGTTGGAGGGGCTCTACCTTAGTAAGGTAATGAAAGCGGTCAACATCGTGATGCCACAGCTCCTCACCATATCGGACTGCAAACATGGCTCGATTGGTCACGTCCTGCGGTCGATAAATGCGCAAGTCTAAGCCATAACGCATGGTGGCCCGGTCAACTGTTGCTAGCGTTTCAGGAAAGTGATGCAGCGTATCCAAAAATAAGACGGGAATAGGGGGATCGGGCTTGAGTTCGCGATACAGCATATCCACAGTCACGAGCAAGCTAAAAGCGCTCGTTTGAATCAGTCCGGTTGGGAAGGTGGCGATCGCCCAACGCAGAATTTCTTGAGGAGTCGCTGTTTCAAATTTTTGATTAAGTGACGCTATGTTGAGGTCGGTCACAGAAGATATAACGGGAGACGTCATGCACTGAACCATGATGATGTTACCTGTGTAGTGTTCGAGCAGTGCCACATTCAGTTATACACCGATATGCTTCATTGAATCACACATAATCCGGTCGGGATTTCGGAGATTACATGTCCGCC
>JBCDFI010000149.1:0-10570 GCA_039178155.1 Cyanobacteria bacterium P01_H01_bin.105 | reverse complement strand
CTCTAGCTGCCGCAGTCCATAGAGGCTAAACACACCGTCCTCCCAGAACCATACTTCTGGAATACCAAGGGCCTGATAGCGCTTTAGCTTGGCAATGTTGCCACTGCTAAAGACGACTTCGATTACTAAGTCTGGGGTGAGGGACGGCTTGAACCATGGCTAGGTGACACAGCTTAGGTTAACTATTTATTTTAGGCTGTGTTACGAGCACTGCATTCATCGTTGTACCTGGATTTTTATACCCTTGAACGCCATGGGCGATTTTGTGCCGAATAATGGAGAGGGTAGGATTCAAACCTACGGTACCTTTCGGCACATTCGATTTCAAGTTGATACATGGTAAGCGTCCCCTGAGCGGGGTCGAAGGGGATGCTGGCTGGGGATGTTGGCTAATTCCGAAGGAGACGCTTCGCGAACGACTTCGCTCAGCCAACAATATCTCTGGGACAGTTACGATACATACAATCTCTGCTGAGATATTCGCCGACGAACTCCATAGCGGTGTTTTGATTAGTGGTTCCCGAGGATCAGCAACGGCAAATATTAAGGACCGACTATTGGGTTTACTCCTCTATATCGTCTTTTAGAACGTCGCCTAAATAAAGCTGGACGAACTGTTCAGCGGCCTCAAGGTTCATCTGCTTGAGAGCCTTTGTAATTTCGACAATCGTTTCGGACGTCGGTTCGCGCTGCTCATGGAACCACTTATAGACAGCAGAGCGATCAATACTCAACGCAACTGCCAATTGATTTTGGCTGATGCTGTACGTCTGTAATACCTGCTTTAGCGCTCTACTTGCTCGTCCCATATCCTCATCGTGTCAGAGGGGAATGAGCCAGTAAATGTTGTCTACATAGACAACAGTCATGTTATGTTGTCTATGTAGACAACATAAGGATGGCAACGCTATGGCTGATGAGCGCAAATCCACTCATGTCCCGATAGTGAACGAGTGTGCCAGCTCCAACCGTGAAGCCGGTCAGCATTATCCTCACCGGCTCCAGCTGGGGGATTCGGTTGATGATCCATACACTCTTTAAGTGTGGTTTTGCCGAAGTGGATGCATGGAGTAAACTGCAGCAAATGCCCAGTAGCGATCGATTGATGAGTGTGATGACCAAGCAGATACACCCGACTGAAAAGCCCGAAGATTCCGATAGTGATGATGCGTGACGTGCGATCGCACCCCCTCAAATCTCAACTTTCGACTTACCCTTGAACAGTTGAAACGCATAACGGAGAGGGAGGGATTCGAACCCTCGGAACCTTTCGGCTCACTCGATTTCAAGTCGATAGCATAGATCCCTACAAGTATCTCTATTAAACAATTTCAGAGGGATCTTAAAAATACTGATCTAATTTTGATCTAATGCATGATTGCTGCCACCGGGGAGTGTACTGCCGCAAAAACCTGTCACAAGCCCAAATAGGGCTTCTATCAGCAGTGCCTACCGAGTGAACGTAGGAGCCTTTTTTCTTATCGAGTCACTACTGATAGAAACCTCAAAATGATCCTCTGAAGCGTGGCAATCAGGATAAGGGTGTACTACCCCCGGTTGAGTGTTCTGTAGGAAGATGGTCAGAAACCGTGCCTTTTGTGCCTATAAATTGAAGAGTAATAGTTAAAAGTATTGATATATGTAGGTTTTTTTCCTTATCTATGTATATAAAAGTGTGCCTATAGTGTGCCTATTTATATAAAAAACGTGCCTATATAGGCACACTTTTTGGGATTTTTGAGCTGTCTCGGTTGTAATCTTCAATCAGATATAGACAGGTGTACTACTTTCGGTTGAGTGCTCTGTAAGAAAATTTCAAAACATGTTCCTTTTGTTCCTATGAATTGAAGAATAATAGTTAAAAGTATTGATATATATAGGTTTTACTCTTTATCTATGTATAAAAAAATGTTCCTCTAGTGTGCCTAATTAGGAACAAAAGGAACATTTTTGAGAATGGGCGGGGTATCTTGATTGGAATTTGAAATCAGATATGAAAGGTGTACTACTCTTCGGTCGGAGTAAGGACTATAGATCAGCCTTAGGAGCGTGGTAATAGGAAGTGGTGCCCTAGTGAGAGGTAATTTAGCTGAATCCCTTTCAGAGGTTGAGTTTGAAAGTGGTGCCCTGGGAGAGGTGCGACACATGCAAAGGGAAAATTGCTTGAAACCTTTGCAGGGATTAGATTTGAAGGTGCGACATTAGAAAAGTTTGTAGAGTGCCAAGGCAACGGTTTACCTGCCCTACCTGATACGGCACGCAGACATTAGGTTTGACGGTGGTAACTTTTTTAGTGTCAAGTTAGCTGAAACCTTTGCTGAGAATAGATTTGAGGGTGGTAACTTTAGAGCGACCTTAGGAGCGTGGTAATCGGGATAAGGGATTGCTACTCCTTTCGGTTGATATCGAGCGACCTTAGGGAGCCTCGGTCGATGAAACTTGCGATCTCATATTGCACATCACCCGTTAGCCCTCGTTTCGGTTAATTAATCGCTACAATACAGGTGAACTATTAGTTAGCTTTTCGTATGAATAGAAAACAGCGACGTGCCAACCAGAAAGCACACCGGATCGCATTAAAGCGAACGCAGAAGCATGCTAAAAAACTTGCCTTGAAACGCGGCAGAAGTCTAGCTGAAGCTGAGATGGAGGCAAGCCTCATACCCTTAGCGTTCAAAGATGAACTCTGGCACCCTGAGACCCGACTAGGTGAAGCAGCTGAGAGGATTTCAAAGGGATTTTCAAGTTAGAAAAAAATTGAAAAATAATTAGGTTAATTTTTGAAAGAAAAATCTAGAAAAGACGCGCCTTTAGGGTTATCTAAACTCACAGAAACTCGTTAATTCAGAGACTTAATTGACTTAAGAATAAATTGAATTTATAGATTCTCTGAGGTAAATTTTTACCCGATTTTTTGGGATAAAAATTTAATAAATCTGCCTTTTAAAGGTTACCCCGCCCTATTTGTACAGACCTAAGTACATTTTAATCAGAGGGGGGTATCCAGGTTAGTACGAACTATTAGAACTATTGAGACCCCTTGCACACTAAGGACTTAACCAGCATATAGCGATCCATAAACGGTGAATCATGGCACGACGACGGTGGACTAAAGCCCAAAGAGAACGGCAAGCACGATTGATCCAGGATTGGAAGCCATGGGAGAAGAGCACTGGCCCGAAAACGGATAAAGGCAAGCAGCGTAGTGCATTGAATAGTTCTTTCATCCCGTTCGGTAGTAAAGGCCCACTGGCTAAGCTTGTGGGTAAGTGGCCACCGGGTTACATCCCTACTGCGACTGAAATCATCGCAGCGCTGGAAGAAGATCGCAAGGTTGAAAAGCATGAGGTTATATCCCGCTGGGCAAAGCTTTTCCGCGAGGGTGCTTCAAAGGATAGTGCTGGCGCATCGGGCACACCTCAACAACCACTAGAGCCAACTGACGCCATTTGATTTCGTGCAGCTTATGGGAATGATGATTATGGGTTGCTGGACGGTGGCAGCTGCACCTGTTCGATAGGAATTCCCAGCTTCTCGGTTAGCTCAATAACGTTGTTGGTGAAGTCGGTGAAGTCGGTAGTAGGAGTTGCGATCGCAACCAGCTTTTTCAACCGACGACCGATACGACCTTGATCGGGCTGCTCCTCTTTCAGGTCACGTTCTAGATCATCGAGGACATCGTTAGCTTCGTCCTGTTTGTCGGTGGGAAAGTTTTGAACCTGATCACGAAGGGTGGTGAGTAAGCGGGGGATGTCTTCGGTGTTGGGGCCGTAGTTATTGATGATTCCACCGGCTTGATTGCCCTGGACGGTTTCAGCGAAACCACCAGCAAACTGGGCATTGCTGAGGTCATACTTGGGGCCTTGTTGGCTAGCCATCGTAGTTAGGATCCCCATTAACGTTGCTTTTTCCTGTCGCTCCTCCTCAATAAGGCGTTGAATATTTTCTAGATGTTGCTCTCCTTGCAAGCGCAACTGTCTCTCATACTGAGCCTCTAAAGCTTTTACCTGAGAAGCGTAGAGTTCTTTGGCACTACTTTCAATTGCAGCCGTATCAGCACTTTCAGCGACTTCTACACGAACAACAAAGGCACCGCCGCGCTTCTTTTCAATAGCTTGAATGGAGAGGTCCTGATCGGCGTACTGGTTCCGGAGGTCTTGGAAAGATTGGAAGAAGGCTTGCCAGTCAATACCATCTTTGAAGATGAGGTCGACAGTGTTGACTACTTGTTGGAAGAGAGCTGCAAACTCACCAGGTTTGAAGGTACCCTCTCTAGGCCGACGCTCCTGATGGTTAGCTGTGAGATAGACATAATCACAGATTGCATCATCAAAACTAGTCGAGCTATTGATATTCCAATTTTCTAAACAAGCTCCTGTAAATTTTACCTTCTCTAAACTAGTCCTTAAGACTTGAGCTCCACGAAGGTCAGCTCCTCTCAAATCAACTCCACGGAGGTTAGTTCCTTCCAGATGCGCTCCATTCAGATATGATTCACGAAGGTCAGCATTACGCAACACAGCTTCATTGAAATAAGCTCCTATCAAATCTGCCTCACGCAAATCAACTTCACTCAAGTTAGCTCTACACAAGTCGGCCCCGCCTAGGGCAGCTCCTCTCAAATCGGATTTATGCAAATTAGCTCCACGCAGATCAGCTCCACCCAAGTCAACTCTACTTAGGTTGGAATAGCTTAAGTCAAATCCACTCAGACTGGCTCTGTTCAGATTGGCTTTACTCAAGTTAGCCCTACTTAGATTGACTCTACTTAAATTAGCTCTACGAAGATTAGCCCCACATAAATTGGCGTCACTCAAATTAGTGTCAGACAAGTCAAATCCACTCAAGTCAAGTCCACTCAAATTAGCTCCACCTAGGTTGGCTTCAGTTAAATTGGCTCCATAGAGATTAGCGCGACTTAGAGTAGTATCACGCAAATCAGCTTTATGGAGATTGGTCCCACTTAGATCAGCTCCAGACAAATTTACTTGAAGCAACGTAGCTCCAGATAGATTACTCCCACTTAAATCAGCTCCACGAAGGATAGAGTCACGCCAGTCAGTATTTTGCAAACCGAATCCACTTAGATTAGCGCGACTCAAGTCAGTGTTACTCAAGTCGGCATCACGTAAATCAGCCCGACTCAAGTTGGCATCACTTAAGTCAGCACCACGTAAATCAACTCTGCTCAAGTCAGTGTCATGGAAATCAATATTACTCAAGTTGACTCTACTTAGATTGGCTTCACACAGATTGGGATAGATTTCGGGATTCTCTTCTCTCCAATGATTCCACCTCTTCACCCCTTGATTAAGTTGCTCTAAATGCTTTTCATCAGTCACCTCAACACCCTCTTCTCAGCAACAAACCAAACACCCTAACTATTCGGCTTCTGCCACCCCTCAACCAATGCCTTCAACACTGGGCCATAGGGAATCTCATCAATTGCTGCACTACTGCCAGATTTCAGTGCACCGATAAACCTCTCTCGACGGGTGGGTGGAATCAATGCATTCAAGTAAGCCGTTTGATCAACTTCCGTTGCCGTAGGATTCGACGCCTCTAGCTGCTTGAGCAAGGTCTGGATTTCGGCTGCAGCCTCAGCGAGGGAAGGTGTCTCCGCAGCTTGGTTATTGATAGTGCCACCGACTTGGTCGCCTTCAACGGTTTCGGCAAAACCACCGGCAAACTGGGCACCGCGCAAATCGTACTTAGGAGTTTCAGACATAGGGGGTCTCGCTGCTAGCATCTCTGTTATCTTCATCAAGTTTGCACTCTGCTCCCGATAAGCGACGATTTGACCGTCTTTGGCATTAAGCTCAGCACGATATCGTTGCTCCATCAGGGCTAACTTCGTTGCATAGAGTTCTTTCGCACTGCTCTCTATAGATGGTTTATCAGCGTCTTCAGGCACTTCTATACGAACAACAAAGGCCCCATCTTGCTTCTTTTCGATAGCTTGGATAACCAGGTTTTGGTCGGAATATTGATTGCATAACTCCTGAAACGATTGGAAGAAGGCTTGCCAGTCGATACCATCCTTAAATATGAGGTCTACAGTATTTACAGCCTGTTGAAAAAGAGCTGCGAATTCACCAGGTTTGAACGTACCTTGACTAGGACGACGTTCTCGCTGATTAGACTTGAGATAGACATAATCACAAGTGACGTCAGTCAGTTTCGTAGAACTATTAACATTCCAGTCCTCTATACAGGCTCCGGTCAGGGTTGCGCCAGTTAAATCTGCCTGGTCGAGCTGGGCTTGCACTAATTGGGCATTCGACAGATCCGCACCTCGCAAATTAACTCGGTTGAGATCGGTGCCGATGAAATAAGTATTGGTTAAGGTAGCTCCTTGAAGCGTTCCAGTTTTGAGCGTAGAGCCAGTGAGATCGGCTTGCGTTAAATTAACTCCTTGCAAGTTGAGATCCGCTAGATTGAGCATATAGTCATAAGACTGACCTTGACCATTGCCCGTGCTCAGCAGTTCACGGATTTTAGGATTGTTGAGATAGGTCTCGCCTGGACGCACACGGTCCAGCTTTTTGGCATCTCGCCAACGGGTACGTAGGAGCACAGCTCGCCTGATATCAGTACTTTTGAGACATGCTTGAGAAAAATCAGCATCGGTAAGTGTCGCCCCACGAAAGCTAGTACCACCAATAACTGCAAACGCAATAGCGACAGACCGTATCCAAGCGTCTTGCTCATCTCCCTTCAACGCTCGCCAACCAACATAGGTACTCACTACCGTCAGAGCTGCGGCTACGGCTGCGGCTACGGCTCCGACTAAGGCTACAGCTACGGCTACGACTAAAGCTACGGCTAAGGCTACAGCTACGGCTAAAGCTACGGCTAAAGCCCCGGCTAAAGCTAAAGCTACGGCTACGGTTATAGCCCCGGTTAAAGCTAAGGCTACGGCTACGGCCCCGACTCCGACTCCGACTACGGATACGGATACGGCTCTGGCTACGACTTCGGCCCCGGCTACGCCTAAGGCTCCGGCTACGGTTAAGGCTCCGGCTACAGTTAAGACTACGGATACGGATACGGATCCAATACCTTTTCGAAGCAGCAAAAATGGCAGTATAAGAATAACCGCTAGGGAGACCCAGCCTATAATCTGAGTGTCAGAATTGCCGGAATCAAATATCAGTGAAACAAAAACACCAGCAATCGCTGAGATAAATCCTGAAATACCCGACAACAAAAATGAAACGGTCACCAATCCAATAGCCCAACGTCGCTGCAATCCAGCTTTAGCTTGAGTAAAGTTAGCACCAGTTAAATTCGCATTCGTAAAATTCGTACTACGGATATCAGCGCCACTAAAATCTGCACCTGACAGGTTTTTGCCCCTAAAGTTCTGCCCTCTGAGACTGACTCCTTTGAAGTCCCGTTTACCTGACTCATACAGTCGCAGCACCTCAGCAGCTTTCATGTCCTAGCTCCATGCACCCAACCAATCAGTAATACCTTTTTAACCCATCAAGCTTGGTTGGTGCTTCTACTGATCGAATTCCAGGCTATTTCCTAACCAATTCAGCTAAAACCCTTGAAATTCTTTGCTTTCCTTCTACTAATGCCTTGAGGAATGGTCATGGGGGTAGCAGGGGGGTATACAGACTATCGATTCAGCATGGATATCTGTGGCGTATATTCCACTGTCTCATGTCAACTATTCCAAAGGCATGGCTGCAAAGTGTTTCCGTAGCAGGTAATGCACGAAGCGATAACGACCACCGGTTCTTTGGATAAATCGATGTTTGACGGCATGTTCGAGGAAACGGGCATAGTTCCATGGGGTGTCTCCGTTCTTTGTTAGGAATATGCGGAGGATGAAATGTTGGATGGCTGCATCTAACCCGCCAAGCAGTCCGCCAAGCAGTCCGCTAAGCAAAACAACACTCCGCTCATCACTCAGCCTGAAAATCAGACCACCAAAAAGTCCGCCAATCAGCCCGCCACGGAGTGCATTTTGAATGCTTTTTCTGATGCCTTGATTTGGTGTTTCTTGTTCTGTGATTGCAACGCTACTTAGCCCACCAATCAGCCCGAAAATCAGCCCGAAAATCAGCATAGCAATCAGTCCGTCATGCAGCCCGTCATATCGCCTGTCAAGTAGCAGTCTGTCACGCCGCCCCTCAAGTAGTTCGTAAAGCTCGAAAATTAGCCAGTACCCCAGCCCAGTAATCAGCCCCCCAAGCATCCCAGTACGCAGTCCGTCCCAGAAAGACCACTGTAGTTTTCCTTTTGGTTTAATAACGAACACATACAGCCAGTCGTTCAGCCAGAAAATCAACCATAAAATCAGTCCAATAATCAGTCCAATAATCAGTTCACTAATCAGTCCACTAGTAAGCTCATCATGCAACCCAGGCATCAGTGTTTCTGTCAGCTTGGTTATCAGTCCACACATCAGCCCCATAAACAGACATTCAATGAGCCCGAAAGTCACTGTGTAAAGTCTTATTTGTCTAATGGAAGACAACCAAGTAGGTTGCAATCCCTCAATCAAAAATTCAGTTTCACCGATATTCTCAAGCTGCTTAGCTAAGCAAACAAGGTAATGACGTGTTTTCTGTGGAGTAGGCTCTTTACCTGGCTTATAAATACCTTGATTACTGGGCTCATGGAGCTGCTTTTCAACATAAGCATCAAACAAATCTTGCTCGCTACGAATCGGCTTTCCCTGATACGCCACCATCAGCATGAACAGGAACAGTGGCTTTTCAGCTAGCTCCAGCAAAGCTGAATTACTCTGAACATTCTCCCAAAGGCTCAAGCGATTTAATTCTTCAAAGTACCGACGAATCTGATCTTCTTTCAGGGCTTCTAAATAAACACCACCATTCAATCCATCAAGCTCGATTTCACCTGCTTCATACTCTTCCCGACGACAACAAACTACCAGCTCTGATGCACGTGTCGTCTCTAAAAACTGGTTAATCTGCTCAATACATTGCCTTTGTTTTGTGAGACCTAGCTCATCTAATCCGTCTAACATCAGCAATATCTGATTGCCTGCCAACCATTGCTGTGTGGTGGCTTCTGACAGGTTATAGAGCTTCTTGAGTTGACTCGTCACCCACGTATCGATAGGCTCCCCATCCCAACTCGATAGTTCCAGGATTACAGGCACCGGATGACGTTCATCCTCTTCCACGCGAGTAACTAAATCCTGAGCCAGCTGTAGCAATTCGGTTGTTTTTCCTGAACCTGGTTCTCCTAAGATCAGTAACTTCCCTTGGATATCTGGCCGATCAAAAATCTCAATGATTTTCTGAGTGAGTTTTAAGGCCAGCGGCGGCTTATTTCCTTTTGAATGTAGTACTCGATTGACAGCCTGAAAGCTAGGTTCGCTATCCTCTGGTACCAGTTCAAATTTAGAATTGCCTACCTTCTGCCGCTGGTCTTCCATGTAGAGATCCAGCTTAACCAGATTATGCAAAGACGTCGCTAGACGACGATTGACTTCCTTTTTGACGATTTTTAGTAACTGTTGATGTGTGCGTTCTAACTGGTCTACAGAGGTTTGAGCACGCTGAAAGGGACTTGGAACCCCCAACCAACTGAGAATTCCAGATAGCTGGTCACCAACGTTTAGGAGAAATAGAAGCGCCAGGATGACCATAACGACCAATGCGGGCAGCCAAGGATATGGGCTTATTCCCTCTAACCAAGTGCGCACGGTAGACCAATCAATTGGCTTGGATTGCTCGGTTGAAGCTAAGAGAAGTGCGATCGCAATCGCTGAACCGTTCTCCAGCATCACGTCTGCACCTGCTTTCTCGACATTGCGTGCTTCAGTATTTCTTCTGCCTTAAGTTGCCGAATATACGCCTTGACTTGAGCCTCAAAGCGAATCGGCACTCTAACAAGCTTGGTGGTTCGGCCAGTGGCAGGTCTACTCATGGGGATAACGGTTAACCGCTATCAGGAGTATACAGCTGGTTTATCAGGTCGGGAATACTGGAATTACCCTGCTCGCTTACCAGCGGGTAGAGATGGATTGTACACCCCTGGCTAGTGCTGAGGGCTTTTTATTGGGATTCACAAGCCATAAGGTCAAGTTTTGGGTCAGTTTTTAGGCGAAGCTATAGTCAGTTGAGTGGATTATGAGCAATGCCCTGGCCCTGGAAGCGTAAATCTAGATCCCAGAAAACGTCTGAGGAAAAGCAACGAGAGCATATTGAACGTGTGGCCCATGAGCTGTATCAGAATCGGCTCTTACTTAACCGCTCAGGGGATACCCAAAGTGATTGGAAAACGGCAACCAAGATAGTGCTAAGCGATTGGCAGACTACACTTTTTGCCAGTAATCGTCCTCTTATTCAACTCGAAAAGAAAGTCTGGGAACCTCTGCTGGACTGGGCTAACAATCAAGCCTTACTAAGGCTTATAGGTTTGGTTGGTAATGTCGGCCTGATTAGGGGCTAGCAAAAGAATAGATTACCGTGGATAATGAACCTGACACCCTCAGGTCAATTAATGCTGGACGAACGGATGCAAGCAACAGTGAAAGATGCCGCCAAGAAGCTCACCGGCCCCAAGAAGCGTGCATTTATGG
>JBCDFI010000148.1:0-10650 GCA_039178155.1 Cyanobacteria bacterium P01_H01_bin.105 | reverse complement strand
CCAGTCAATCCCTAGACCAAGGACAACAGAATAGGCAAAAAAGGCGTTTGTCCCCATACCAGGGGCCAGCACAAATGGATATTTGGCGTAGAGACCCATGACCAGAGTGCCGATGGCAGCGGTGATACCGGTAACCACCACCAGTTCTCGGAACAGGTCGCCGGACTCAGTTAAAAACACCGCATCCGACATAATAATCGGATGCACCACCAGGATATAGGCCATAGTCATGAAGGTGGTTAACCCGGCCAGAATCTCGGTGCGAAAGTTGGTTTTATAATGAGCAAAATCAAAATACTGTGCGATCGCAGCTTGCCAACCGTCATAGGGTGGCGGCGAGGGGGTCGGCGGTTTTTGCAGGCCAATGTCACTCTGACTCATACAAGACTCTCCAGAAAACGATACGCGCAGATTGATCGGCAAAATGAACTGATGCTAACTGTATGCAATCAAAGATGCGACAAACTGTGCTGAAGGTTACAGTCTTTCTCTAGATAAGATTACGGTCACCCTCTAGCTAACTGTTTTCAGTAAAAAACCCTCCAAATACTGAGATTTGAAGAGCTGCTTAATTAGAGATAATTTTTGTATCAGCGTGGTGCGATCGCTATAGGCTATTACGATTGCTGATAGAGGTGCTCAAGCCAATCCCGCTGTTCTTCACTAGCTGGGAGATAGGGATAGAGTTTAGCCTTTTCACTGTAGCGTTGAGTAGATGGGGGTACCCCTTGTGGGAAGGCGCTTTGTGGACGATGTACCATAAACTTAGCCACGGCTTTACTGCCTGTTTGTAGTAACTGCCACACTGTTCTCAAGCGGGTAAGATCGGGCTGTTTAGGGCTAAATTGATTTTGCATGCTCTATTCTTTAAAAGTTAAAACGGTATCTTTGGCTACCATTTTAATCAACTAATTCGATTTTGAGTAGGCTTTAAACCTCTTGCAGAGACGTTATGCTGGCGCAATGTCAGGAGACTATCACTAATTGTCCTCAGGTAAAGGGCGTAGCAAAGGAGTTAGGGATTAGGTCAATGCATACTATATATTTGAAGCGTGTGTGCATGTATACCGTGAGCATATGACTACTATCTACAGGCGATTTTGCGACATTGTTAACAGGGCTACAATGCTTGTGCTGATCTCATTGTTGATACCTCTAATAGCGTTGCCCTCTTCCGGCTGGGCGGCAGATACGCAAGGGAATCAGGCAATTCAACAATCGGCTACGTTAAGAGCCTCAAAACCCGATCAAAAAATTGCCATCTACCCACAGCCCAGCACCCGCAAACGTCGCATTGGCTATGGTATAAACGGTGATGCGGTAATAGTTTTAGAAACGGTTGGTAGTAATAAAGGGATCATTTGGGATCATATTCGCTTTGATAATCCTCCCTATGCTAATGGCTGGGTACAAGAAGAGTTTCTGATGCGACAAACACCCACAGATAAAAATCAATCAGTTTTTCATCAGTCGTCAGGCAATCAATACCTGGGCGGCCAATAGGTCACCGGCTCATATCCTTTGCCTGTTCCCTCCAAAAGTCTCAATAAAGTCTCAATATCGAGGCTCTGCTACTTCCATAAAATCTTTATTCTCACGCCGATCTAATGGCTGATACTGACGTGAATTCGCTAGCTCTTGCTAGTCTTGTTGTAGAACATACTGTCCCCAGTGGTAAGGGCTTAGCTTTTCGCTGGTGGCATTCAAAAGTGACGCGCAAGGCCCGACGCTACAAAGGTTATATTCGCACCGATCTGTATTCTCCTATCAAGGGAGTACAGTCAGATCAGCCGCTAAAGTGGTATTCCATTATTCATTTTGAGTCTTCTGACCTGTTAAAAAAATGGCTTAAGTCACAAGATCGAGAAGCGCTGATTGAGGCAGGTCGCCAAATTTTTGCTTCCTATCAGTTTATGTCTTTTGCTACTGGTTTGGAAGGCTGGTTTTCTCGCCAAACAGGTACAGAACAGATGGGGTTTGGACCTCCCGCCTGGAAACAGAATGCGGCGGTCGTGCTAGGTCTATATCCCACAGTGATGCTCCAGTCGGCTCTTTTTACAGCATTGGGGGTAATGCAGTCTTGGTCTTTGCCTAGCTCCATGATTGTAAACAACATAATTACATCGTCTCTTTTGACCTGGGTGATCATGCCCCTCATCACTCGATGGCTAGGCTTTTGGCTCCGACCAGCTCCTCAACCCATATCGTGGAAAACAGATGCTCTAGGAGCTGGCATCATTGGCGGTGTGCTGGGTCTGATGGTGATTGGTTTTAGTTGGTTTTAGTTGGCATGAGTCGAACTCCTCGTCTATTTATTTGTTTGTGGTGTTTACTCTGGGGACTTAGTTGGTTTTGTCTGGGGACTGATGTCGCTACGGCAGCGACCATAACAGCGACTACTCCTGCTCACTTAAAACAAATTCGGATAACAACTACGGCTGACGTTGGCGAGGGATCTCTCCGGTGGGCCATTACTCAGGCAAATGCCGCGCCTGACGATGACTTAATTGATTTAAGTGAGGTGCAAGGAGAGATTCTTTTACAAAGCCCGCTGCCTGCCATCAGCAGCAATCTTATGCTCATGGGCGATGGTGACGATATCATCAGCGGCGACGGTCGTTATCGCGTTCTCCAGGTGGACAGGGGTAATGTCACCATTCGCGATATAACCCTGGCAGATGGTTTGTCTAAAGGTGAGGATGGAATTGATGGGGGCGGTGGGAGTGCAGGCATGGGTGGTGGGCTGTTTATTCGCCAAGGTACAGTGCAGCTAATCCGGACTCGGTTTGTCAACAATCAGGCCATTGGCGGCAGTGGTAGTCACTATGTGAATCAGCCGATGGGAGGGCTGTCTGTTGCTGAAGAGGCTCGATCGTCACAGCTCCATGTGGATAGTCAGAACGGTCGATTTAAGGTCAACCGGGGAGCCATTGTTGGGATTGACGGCATTAGTTTTTCGACAGTGGACACCCCGTCTCTGTCCGCTGATATTAACCGAACCAAGGAACAGATTAAGGCCAATCGCGGTGCGATCGCAGGTGTCAGCGGTATCGGTGTCAACGGTATCGGTACGATTGCCTTTGGCGGCGGCGGTGGGTTTGGCGGGTTTGGCAATGCTGGCAACGGCGGTAACGGCGGCAACGGCGGCACTGATAGCGGCAACGGCGGTAACGGTGGCGACGGCGGCAATGGCGGGGTGGGTATTTTTGGCAGCTTTGACCGCTGGGAAGATCAAGGCAGTATCGGTACGATTGCCTTTGGTGGCGGTGGCGGGTTTGGCGGGTTTGGTAATGCCGGTAATGGCGGCAACGGTGGCAATGTCGCAAATGGGGGTAACGGGGGGAATGGGGGTAACGGCGGCTTTGGCGGCGGCGGCGGTGCTGGCGGTTATGGCGGTACCGGTGGGGTGGGCGGTGATTCGGGCCAGTCAGGTCTGTCAGGCAGCGGTGGCTTTGGCGGTGGCAATGGGAGCGTGGGCTATGGCGGCAGCGGCGGCGGGTTTGGGGGAGCTATTTTTATCCGCTCAGGCAGCCTGATACTATACAAGACCAGCTTTGAAAGAAATATTGCCCTGCCGGGAACAGCGTCTGCACCGGGGCAAGGCAAGGGCGGAGCTATTTTTGTGACCCCAGAAACTTTGACAGAAGAAACTTTGACAGAGGCTTTTGTCCCAGAGTCCATTACGACAAAGCCTACTCCTCAAGCATTAGAAAATCCCATGATTCCGCCCAGGGTTTTGGCGCTGGGGTCTTTGCCAGACTTTGTTGGCAATGTGGCCTCTGATGCGGCTGGGTTATCCACAGACAACAATGACGTTTATGGTGTCATTGTTACCAAATAGACCGATGCTTAGAACGCAGCCTTAGTCGTAATATAGCTGCGCCATTGTCGTACCCACAAAAGTATCACTGGTAGTCCAGTAGCTGGATATATACAAAGCTTAGGGTATGTATACAAAAGAATCCGTCCTACACTCTAGACTGTTTAATAAATAGGCGTTGCTGATCCTCGGGAGGACTTAATCTGTCAGGTCTTGTGCCGTTAGATAACGGGTGCTTCTATAGATTTGGCATACTTCGGCCGTTCAATAAGTAAAACGTCCAAATGCTCCTGGTTCTTTAAAGCATCCTTGTAAACATGGCTAAAGGTGCCGCTCCTCCCATGAATGCTCTGTCCCCTACCCCCGATGATCCTTCGCTCACTGGCCAATCAATTGACCAGCTTGCCGCAGAAAATAAGCGACTGCGGGAATCGCTGGCTCTAGTCCAGAGCGAACGCGATAGCTTAGAGGTATTACTCAATATTGTGACCGAGCATTCCACCGTGCTGGAGAATTCTCTAAACCAGCAAAAGCGGGAAATGGCGAGCTACATTGAGCAGGTAAAAATTGTTATCTCAGCCGCAGCGGCAGTTCAACGCAATGTGTTTACAGCTGAGCATTTAGCCGCCGTCGCCCGTCGTCCAGATGAGCTGGGCAATCTCGCCAAAGTGTTTACAGAGACCGTTTTGGCTGTCAAAAATCATGAACAAACCCTGATCAAAACCAATCAACATTTAGAACATCTGCTGCAGGCCTACAGTCGTTTCGTTCCTCAGGAATTACTTGACTTTTTACAAAAAGAGAGTGTAATCGACCTGCAGCTAGGGGATTACGTCAGCAAAGAAATGGCGATCCTGTTTTCGGATATTCGAGGCTTTACTACCCTGGCCGAGACCATGACGCCTCGGGAAAACTTTGATTTTATTAATACATATTTGGGCTATGTCAGCCCAGAAATTGCCCACCACCACGGTTTGATTATGAAATATATGGGAGATGGCTTGATGGCTGTCTTTCCCAATGGAGTGGACGATGCGCTGCAGGCCTGTATTGCCCAGGCTCAACGACTACGAGACTACAACTACCAGCGTCAGGCCCATGGCCATGCCCCCATCAGTGTCGGTATGGGTGTACATGTGGGTCGCATGATGGTGGGCATTGTCGGTGAGAGTCATCGTATGCAGGGGGATGCTCTATCTGACAATGTTAATCTGACGGCTCGCCTGGAAGGATTGACCAAATACTATGGGGTACAGCTGTTGGTGTCAGAAGATGTTTTGGAGAAACTAACGGATTGCGATCGCTACCTGGTGCGGCTAATTGATCGAGCCATTGTCAAAGGCCGTCACACGCCGATTACCGTCTACGAAGTACTCGACGCAGAAGAAGACACCATGCGGGCGAGTAAACTCAAAACCCTACCGGACTATTTAGAAGCCTTAGACCTTTACCACCAGGGGCAGCTAAGCGAAGCTCAAGCCTGTTTTGAGCAGGTTTTCCAAGCTAACCCCACCGATAAAACTGTACAGCTCTATTTAGAACGGCTGCAGCTGCTACAGCGACAGGGGTTGCCCAGTAACTGGCAGGGAATTTGGGAGTTTACCCAAAAGTAGATAAATCGCCTCTTGAGCCTAATCTTCAGATAATTGTCTTGCCCCCATCGGCAACAATGGCAGCACCGTGGACAAAATCGGCATCGCTGGTGGCCAAAAACAAAGCCACTCGGGCAATATCGTTTGGTTTTCCCAGTCGCCCTGCAGGAATGGTCGAGACGACAGCTTTCTCCTCAGTCACCGGATCGCTACCTGCATTAAACTCGGCGTGGATCATGGGTGTATCAATCGGGCCAGGGCAGATAGCATTAACCCGGATATTTTGGGCTGACCATTCGGTGGCCAGGGCACGGGTCAGCGCCAAAACGCCGCCTTTGGTCGCACAGTAGGCGCTATAGAGCGGTTGACCCACCAGCCCTAGCTCTGATGCCGTATTGATAATAATGCCGCCACCTTGGGTCTGCATTTGCATAATGCCGTGTTTACAGCCAAAGAAGACGCCTTTTAGATTCACGCCCAAAAGCTTGTCTAGATCGGCTTCAGTGAGTTTGATAATGGGTTTGAGGATAGAAATACCGGCATTGTTAAACAAGATGTCAAGCCGACCAAACGTTCGAACGGTCGTTGCGATCGCATCGATCACCTGCTCCTCATCACTGACATCCACCCCTAAACTCAAGCATTTACCCCCTGCTGCCTCAATTAACTCTTGCACTGCCTGGGCTGCATCTGCGTTGACATCAACCGCTACGACTATGGCTCCTTCTTGGGCAAAGCACTCGGCAGTGGCCCGACCGATCCCAGAGCCAGCACCGGTAATCAAACTCACTTTTCCATTTAGTCGCATGCACTTGCCCTTCATCTTCCAAATAGTTTTAACATCACCAACCGCATTTGTAGCAAATACAACACTTAAACACTGACGTTTTAACTACGGTTAAACACTAGAAAATACTATGAGGGGGCGTTTGATGTCCTATCCCTGGCCCGCAGACATGCGATGTGCAGCGGTGTTAAGCTTTGATGTCGATGGCGAGTCTGGCATCTTAGCGGCAAATCCAAAGTATGCCGAGCGACTGTCAGCCTTATCTTGGGCGCGGTACGGTCCTAAAGTAGGGGTGCCTCGCATTCTGGATTTGCTGGCGGAAAAAGATGTCAAGGCGAGCTTTTTTGTGCCGGGATACACAGCCGAGCAGTATCCTGCCTTAATCCAGCGGATTCATGATGAAGGCCATGAAATCGGTGTACATGGCTACATACATAAAAAACCCTCGGATTTAGACGATCTTGAAGAAGAGGCGGCCCTGGTTAAAACCTGTCAGATCCTCAAGGAGATTACGGGGCAAAAACCCGTGGGCTATCGGGCTCCTTGGTGGGATCTAAAACAGAGCAGTCCAGGGTTGTTAGCTCGCCACGGGATGCAGTATGACTCTTCTCTTATGGATGATGATGCTCCCTATACGCTCCCTACCGACAGTGGAGATTTGGTAGAAATTCCGGTCCACTGGACCAATGATGATTGGGAACAGTTTGCGTTTACGGTGGACCCGCCGACGGGAGGTGGCGTCATTGAGACCTGTGAAAAAGCCTTTCAGCTATGGAAAGAAGAATTTGATGGTCTCTATCACTATCGTCGGGCGTTTATTCTGACGATGCATCCTGAGATTATTGGTCGTCCGGCCCGGTTGTTAATGTTGGGACGGTTGATTGATTATATGCAGTCACTGGAGGGGGTGTGGCTGACGACCTGTGGCGCGATCGCAGCTCGCCATGCGGCTGCCCAATCATCGACCCAACCATCGGCTACCCAAGAGGTTGGTTAATATCTGAGGTATTGCAGTTTCTTTTTTGACGCCACACTTGTGGAGCATTTCTATGGAGCATTTCTAATGCTTGTCCAGATTTAACTGGCCTAGAAAAAACCTGAGCTGCTGCTGGGTCTGCCAAATATAGTCGGTCGGATTCCACAGGTCTTTCAAACCATAGTCAATTAGCTGAGCAGGTACTAGCCGATCGCGTCGCTCCACCAGCATCATTTGTTCTAAAATCCAAGGATCGCGAGAGTATTCTGGATGACCTGAAAAGACTAGAATATGTCCTCCTAGAATCCAGCCTAAATAGGCTGTTACGCCACTGGTGCCGAGAGACACCGCGCTAGGGGGAAGCCGGGTCACCCCATCGTTGTGATGAACATGAATCTTGTAGTCTGTACGGCCTGTGCCAAAATAGTGCTGGGCCAGCTCAGTTAGTTGAATGGTAACAACAGATAGCTCAGTGCCAGGAGGATTTTTCTCAACTTTTCCACCCAGTGCTTGAGCGATAATCTGGGGAGCAAAGGAAAAGCCGGACAGACGAATCTGTTGCTGATGGTAGATTTGAATCATCTCACGCAGACGAACGACCCAGCCATCTGGATCGTAGGCAGCATTGGCAGAACCCGAAATAACAATGCCGTCTAGCTTGGATAGCTCTGCTGCGCTGGGGTAGTGATCCTTGCGGGGTTCAAATTTGATCAGCTCGACCCTGTCTAGAACGACACCACCTAAGTCTCCCGGCTGACTATTTTGACAGACATCGGTAAACAGCTGCTGATGCATATCATAAAAACCGCTGGGATAGCGGTCTAAAATCTCGGGTGCCCACCAGCGCAGATCGTCGGTGCCGACATCAAAACTAGCCAGACGCAGGGTGTGAGATGACATCGTTTTAGGAGGTCAAGGCGTCTTGACAATAGTCGGCTAAAAATGGCGTGCGATAGCCATCTTGAGACCACAAAATCGGATAGTAACTTTCGTCCATTTCTAAGCTATCCTTACGGCGATAGCGCTCAAATATATAGCCATTGCCCACACCGGGAAGCTGAAACTTGGCGTGGCCTGCCAGGGAGCTGATGGCCAGACTGCGACGAGTTTTGGTTTGGCTAGGGTTGCGACCGGACCCACGCCAGAGATTGCCATGGAGAAAGATAGCACTGCCGGGGGGCAAGACAATGGGAACAATGTCCGGAGATGAAATCCCGACATCACGAGCGGCTTGCCAAAGGGGTGTCCGGTAGTCTTCGCTGGGGGCATGGAGAAAGCGCCTGTGATCGGTACAGTCCCAAAAATGAGAGCCGGGGACGATTTCTAATGAGCCTGTTTTAAGGGCTACATCGCTCAGCGCAATCCAACAGGTAACGGTGGACGGTGGGGCAATACTTGAGGTGTAAGTATTGTTGCGATGGAAGTAGACTTCAGGAGCATTGGGTGGTTTGATCCAACAGGTGTCGAGGCCGTAACGGGCTGAGGTCCAACCCATGAGAGTGGCATTGATTTGAGCAATTTTGGCCGATAGGGTAAAGCTGGCGAGGGTGCGATCGCAGCGCCAGAGTCCGGTCATCTGCTGGGTGGCATTAGGCTGGCTTAGCCCTGGACGACCGTACCATTCGTCTGGGTAAATCCCGGTTTCAAACTGAGTGTTGAAGAGGGGCTCAAACCGCTCAACAACTTGATTAACCTGGTCAGGGTTCAACAGATGATCAAAGATGAGATATCCCTGCTGGTGAAATAGCTCTATCTGAGTCGGGCTGATGTCCGACGAGGTTGCATGTCCTAGAGATTCTGAAAGTAAAGACATGGAGTTCATCGCGAATAGTTCTCCAAAAATGAGGTGCGGTAACCGTCTTCGCGCCAGACGATGGGAAAGAAACTTTCGTCCATACAAGTATCACCGTGGCGGCGATACTTGCCAGCAATATAGCCACCCGGTACATAGGCACCAAAGGGCTTAAACCGAGCATTTGCAGGTACATAGGCCAGCACCATACTGCGGCGGACAACATCCATTGTGTTCTTACCGGAGCCGTGCCAGGTGTTGCCATGGTGAAAGACACCGCTGCCGGGAGAGATCGTGAGCTGTACTACCTCGGGATTGTCTACACCCGCTAGCCTAGCAGCCTGTTCCATTTCTGAGCGATAACTTTTGTTCTGATTATGGAACTCGGGCACGGCTTCAGACAATTGCCAGCGGTGAGAGCCTCGGGCATATTCGATGGTGCTGGCTCCGGCAACAGCATGGCTCAGGGCGATCCAACAGGTGATCACCCCGGCGGGGGTGTGGTAGTTAATGTACATGGAGTCTTGGTGCAGGGTGGTTTCTTTGGCACCACCCGGTTTTTGCCAAATACCGTCGGCCAGAAGTCGGGCTCCGTCCCAGTTTTCGAGGTTAGCGGCCATCTGGCCAATTTTGGCAGACATCATAGCGGAGAATAGGGTGCGATCGCACTTCCACACACCGGTCATTTGCCCCGCTGCCCCTGGTTTACCCAAATAGGGATTCCAGTGCCACTCATCGGGATATACCCCGGTTTCAAACTCCCCTGCAAATAGTGGATCAAACCGTTCTACCACACGGTTCACCAGCTCTGAGGGCAACAGATTTTCCACTACTAGAAATCCATCACGGTGAAACTGTTCTATTTGCGCGGTGCTGAGCGGTGCTTTTACTGTTGTCTGCATAACAGCCTCCCTAGTAGACGTCTAGATATTCAGCCACTTCCCAATCGGTAATATGCTCATGAAATCGTTCTAGTTCAAACGCTTTCACTGTTGAAAATAGCTGACAAAACTCTGTCCCCAACAGATCTTGCATGGCGTCGTCCGCTGCTAAGGCCTCTAGAGCGGCCTCTAGAGTTTTTGGAAACGGTTTCAGACTCAGATCGTCCTCACTGGGGCCATCTGTCATCGGCTGCAATGGGCTCTGTTGTTTAATGCCCAATAGACCTGCAGCTAGGGTCGCTGCGGCACTTAAATAAGGGTTGCTTAGACCGGAAGCCGCTCGCATTTCTAAATGAGTTTGGTCGTCTTGGGTGGCCTTTACCCGCACCATCGCCGTGCGATCTTCGATGCCCCAGCTGATATTAGAAGGAGCAAAGGTGTGGGGTCTTAGGCGACGGTAACAGTTGGGGGTGGGGCCAATCAACGGCAACATCGCTGGAGCGTGGTCGAGAATGCCCTGGGTAAAGGATTTTGCCAATGCGGACAACCCATCTGGGTCAGATTCGTCGAGAAATGCATTAGTACCGTTGCCATGCCAGAGACTAATGTGAAAATGACAACAGCAGCCGGCCATACCGGCAAAGGGCTTAGACATAAAGCTAGCCTGGTAGCCTAGGTGATGGGCAATCTCTTTGACTGCATTTTTAAAGGTAAAGGCTTTGTCGGCTCCCTTAATCCCCATACCTGGCCCAAAGTTAATTTCAAACTGGGAGGGAGCATATTCACAGTTGTGGGTAATAAT
>JBCDFI010000147.1:0-10730 GCA_039178155.1 Cyanobacteria bacterium P01_H01_bin.105 | reverse complement strand
ATCTGATGCATTCCACTCCATCCCGTCGGAAACAAGGCGGCATGCCAGCCAAACAAACGCTCTTTGGTTAAAGGATCTGCATACTTTTGAGTAGCATCCAACATCATGTCAACAATGCCATCGACATCGCGACTGACTGGCATCAATCCGCCAATATCAATTCCCAGCCGTTGGGCAATGGAGGACCGCACAGTATCTGGATTTAGTATGGCTCCTTCAATCGCTGAGGATTTGACGATTTCATTGGTTAGGACATTCAGACTGGCTTCCTGCTGCAAATCAAACCCAACAGATACCATCCGCCCCAACAATAATCCCTGGCGATAGCGGATTTCCGCTAGTTTTGAAGATAACACTGAGCTATCCCAGCTAAAGTGGGGCCAGTTTGGGTGCTCATATATCCAGGTCATAGTTGCAATTATAATCGCCGCACTTTCTGCGGTGATAGTATCGAGTATTCACCGCAGGGGCAAGAAGACGTTGAGCGCTACTATCCATGTCAAAATTTTGAGTGGATGAATAGGGTTACTCTTGATGAAACAATCAGATTTCGAAGCTTCTGATAATCGCACTAGACAGTCTGTCATTCAAGTAGATGCGTTTACCGATCAGCCATTTGCAGGCAACCCGGCGGCGGTGTGTGTCGGTGAAACGCCGCTGGCTGAACCGCTGATGCAGAAGATTGCGGCTGAGATGAATCTATCGGAGACGGCATTTCTCTATCCGCTAGCAGGAGAGGGCAACTATAGCCTACGCTGGTTTACCCCCACCGCTGAAATCGATCTGTGCGGCCATGCTACCCTGGCTAGCGCTCATGTGCTGTGGAGCGAGGGACACCTAGCGGCTGATATTACTGCCCGATTTCAGACTAAAAGCGGAGAACTGTCGGCCACGCGCAAAGGTAATCTCATTCAGCTGGACTTTCCCGCACAGCCGGTACACGATGCGCCTATTTCCTCGGCTATGGTGGCGGCCATGAACCATGCGGATATTGTTCACGGGTCGCGTAGTGATGTGAACTATTTGGTGGAGCTGCGATCTCACCAAGCCGTAGCTAACCTGACTCCAGATTTTAATAAATTAGCCAAACTGCCCTATCAAGGCGTTATTGTAACCAGTATCGGAGACTCTCCCTACGATTTTGTATCTCGGTATTTTGTCCCCGCTATGGGAATTCCCGAAGATCCGGTGACCGGATCTTCTCACTGTTCTCTGGGGCCATATTGGCAGGCAAAGCTGGGCAAAGATATGATGGTTGCATATCAGGCCTCATCTCGCGGTGGTGTGCTCCATGTGGAATGCACACCCGAGAGAATTTATATTAGTGGCAAAGCGGTCACTGTTTTGCGGGGTGAGCTGTTGTTGTAAAGACAGCCGTTAAGACTATTTATCGCACTGTAATATCACCGGGCTCGACCCTAAGGTGACCCCCCGACGCTGAGGGCGTACCGGTTTTTTGTTGACCAACTTTAATGAAGTTGTTGTCAGCAATGTACTCAATACTAGCTTCATTTCCATTTGGGCCAGGGCGGCTCCTACACAGCGTCGTACTCCGCCGCCAAAGGGCAGAAACTCATAAGGTGAATAGGTATGGTCTAAAAATCGGTCGGGGTTAAACTGTTCGGGGTGTTTATACAGGTCTGGATGGTGATGGGTTAGATAAATGCAGCCCATTAGCAATGTGCCAGCTTCGATGTGATAGCCCTGCAGGTCAATCGGTTTTTCGGCCCGTCGGGGAAAGGTGAGCACGGCCACAGGGTAGATGCGTAGGGTTTCATTACACACAGCCGTTAGATAGGGTAGCCGCGTAACGGCTAAAGGATCGGTGCGATCGCAGCTATTTAGCTCATCCAGCAAACGATGGTATATCTCCGGTCGCGAGTAAATCCAATACAGTGCCCAGGTAATGGCCGTGGCGGTTGTTTCATGGCCTGCCACCAGTAAGGTCATCAACTCATCCCGCAGAGACTGATCGTCTAGCCCCTCCCCTTGCTCATCGCGAGCGGCGAGCAGCAGTGAGAGTACATCAGTGCGATGGGCTGTATCCTGATTGCGTCGTTCACGAATTTCTTTATACATCAGCTGGTCACAGGCCTCAGCCATTTGCGATACCCGATACCCTGGACTCCAGCTGCCCAGGTCTTTTTTGAGTATAGGAAAGAATATTAATAAGGATGCCAATGGGCTAGAGACCATATCCAATCGCTGGGTCAGCTTTTGTTGCAGCTGTTCATAGCGGCTGCCTATATCAAGACCAAACACAGCGCGTAAAATCACCTGCATCGTGATTTGCTGCATAGCCACGCGGGCTGTAAAGGGCTGCCCTGGTTGCCAGGTGGCAGCTACCTCTTTGGTAATATCGCAGATCAGCTCGCTGTAGACCTTGAGCCGCTCCCCGTGGAAGGGGGGCACCATCAACTTGCGATGCCGACGATGGTCAGACCCACTGAGCAAAATTACAGAACGACTCCCCACTAAGGGTTCAACAATACGATTGGCTTCACCCGGTGCGGTAATCTCAGGAGTAGCATCGCGGGTGAGAATATACTGCAATGCTTCGGGATGACTGACAAAAACCAGTGGCTGTTTATTAACAGGGGATATCAGTGCTCCAAAAAAATCCCCGTAGCGCTGCTGGTTGGTTTCCAAGTATCCAATGGGATTTAACGCCCATTGCATGGTTTGTATACCCCTAGGCGTCGTCGAACATTGAATTGTTTTCATAAGCTTAGGCCAGTAGACGCTGATGTTATTCTAACGACTGATCAATTGTCGTATTTTAATTGAATCTTAGAACTCGCGAGGTCCGATAAAAGAACCAACCAACGAGCGGTCATTGACATCGATCGGTCAATGGGTCTGGATGTTATACAATCGATAGTCCCACGCCACCCATGTGGCGGATAGCATTCAAATAAGCGTTATGACTGCCCTCAGTGTTAATCTCAACAAGATCGCTCTGATCCGTAATTCCCGCACCATTGGTATCCCCAGCGTTGTCCAAGCAGGAGAAACCTGCATTGAGGCGGGGGCCTATGGTCTGACAGTCCATCCTCGCCCAGATGAACGACATATCCGGCGTCACGATGTTTATGATTTGGCAGAGCTTTTAAAGGACCATCCCACAATTGAATTTAATATTGAGGGCAATCCGTTAGAAGCTGGATTTATGGAAATTGTTCGGGATGTAAACCCTAATCAGGTAACTTTGGTGCCTGATGATCCGAACCAGTTTACCTCCGACCATGGCTGGGATATTGCTAAATATGGCGAGACGTTAGTGCCGATTATTCAGGAGATTCAAGCTGTAGGCGCACGAGTCAGTTTGTTTATGGACCCCGATCCAGAACAAATTAATTTGATTCCCACATTGGGGGTGATGGCAGGACCTACCGAAACGCGGATTGAGCTTTACACCGAGCCCTATGCAACCGCATCTCGTGAGGGGACAAAAGATGCTTTGGAGACCCTACACACCAGCTATGCAGTGGCGTCTAAAGTCGCTAAGGAATGTGGTTTAGGTGTTAATGCAGGCCACGACTTAAATTTGGAAAACTTGCCTCAGTTTTTGCGAATTCCCAATATCCTAGAAGTGTCCATCGGCCATGCGCTCACAGCAGATGCCTTAATGATGGGTTTAAGTAATGCTGTTAAGGCCTATTTGGATGCGATCGCAACAGCCACTCAGCAACGGATCTAAACGCTTCTCTAAAACTCCCCGAACAACCTCATAAACAACGATGGACAACACCCCTGTTTCTCGTCACTTTACCGGCACTCCTTGGGAGCCTAAGGTTGGCTACTGCCGAGCTATTCAAGCAGGCAACCAAATCTTTATCTCAGGAACTGCCCCAGTAGACGATGAGGGCAACACTGTTGCTCCAGACGATGGCTATGCCCAAGCAAAGCGTTGTTTTCAGATTATCCAGACGACCTTACGAGCGATGGGCGCAGATCTCTCAAATATTGTACGAACCCGGATGTATGTAACCGATATTAGCCGCTGGGAGGAGTATGGGC
This sequence comes from Cyanobacteria bacterium P01_H01_bin.105, assembly GCA_039178155.1. GTDB lineage: Bacteria > Cyanobacteriota > Cyanobacteriia > Phormidesmidales > Phormidesmidaceae > Leptothoe. The sequence goes on along the minus strand of JBCDFI010000147.1, from coordinate 6,710 downwards.
AGGCCCATCAGGAATTTATGGGAGCCTATCCTCCCGCAACTGCCATGGTCGAAGTGAGGGCGTTGATCAATCCAGATATGCTGATCGAAATTGAGGTGGATGCGCTACTATTTTGAACCGATGAAAGTTGTTTGCGGCCATGGTTTTAGGGCCATACTATCTACAGCCATGCAGCCACGGCTCTTTCTGCAAACCACACACTACCCACCAGAATCATCAGAACTGAGACTCCATAGCGCAGTGCCAGTTCCCCTCGACGGTTTTGCAAAAAGCGTAGCCCATAGAAGACAAACAATACGATACTAATCTGTCCGAGTTCGATGCCCAGGTTAAAGCTAGCTAGGGACAATAGCAAGTTTCCCTGGCTTTGGGTTAACTCTCTCAGAATATTGGCAAATCCTAACCCATGGATCAGTCCAAACCCAAAGGTGAGCAACGGACGATGGCCGATTTGTTTTCGCCACAGATTTTCGGCAGCGACATAGACAATGGACAGGGCAATGATGCTTTCTACTAAGGCGGTTGGCAGGGTAACAATGTTGAGAGCCGCCAGGGTCAGGGTGAGAGAGTGGGCAATGGTAAATGCGGTAACAATTTTAAGCAACTGGAATAGATTCCCTCCTGGCAGCAGTAGAACGACTAAAAATAAGATGTGATCATAGCCAGTGAAAATGTGTTCCACACCCAGTCGGAGAAAGCTAAAGAATTGCTGTTGCCAGGGAAGATTTCCTGCTATTTTGACTGTGTTGTTTTCTGAAGTGAAGACAACATTCTGAGTGCGATTTCCCTGGGTGATGGTGGCTAGGCATTGGGTCAGCCTCGGAGAAAATAAGTTGTAACGGATGGAGAGCTGTTGTAGAGAGGTGGGCCACTGATACTGCAACAAAAACGTGCTGTGGGTCCGTTTATCGCTAGATTGGGTTGCTGAAAGAATGGCGAAGCTGCCTGGTATATCCGTCTGGTTTGTTAAGACGATACTACGGCTCAATAGTTGTTCCAGTTGAGAAGAGTGTTGGTCAAATTCTGATTGTGACAGGGTGGTATCGCCATTATCGTCAGCAAATGCGAGCAGGGTGGTGGGTACCGTCAGGGTGATTTGGGTATCTGTGTCAGCGACGATGATATCGGCGACGGCTAAATCGGCCCAGTGGGCAGCGGCGGGTGCGATCGCAATATTGCCCAGCCACAGTGTGGCCAATAGCCCCAAGCAGCTTACTTGTAAAAAGCGAACAAACTGTCTCATAGGGTTCTCCTAATATAAAGCTTAAAATTGTCAGTTGCGTTCTAGTCCCCACATCTGTTGATCCCGTTGACCAAAGGTAGGATCGACTGTCTGGGCCGTTGCAAAGTATTGGCTAGCCGCAGACTCATTACCCAGCTGTTGTTCGATCAGACCGGCCCGATAAAAGATCACGGCATTGCGAGTCCCCTGCTCCATCGCTGTTTGCAGGCTTGCTTGAGCCTCTTGCCAACGCCCTAACCGCATCAGTACCCAGGCATGGGTATCCAAGGTTTCAGCATCTTGGCGAACCTTTAGGTCGGCTGTTATCAGATTCAGAGCTTCGGGTAGATCGGCGCTATCTTCTCGGGCCAGTAACAGCTGAGCTAACGCCCGACGATGACCAAAGGTATCTAAATCCTGGTGCTGTCTAAACTGTGCTTCGGCCTGTTGCCAAAGTTTGTGAGCTTCAGTTGGGTTGTTCTGGAGATCAGCAATTTGAGCCATGCCCTGCAGCGCTACATGGTCCCACACATTGGAATAATCTTGCGAGGTAAAGACTTGGGAATATCGCTTTTTAGCAGCGCGATAGTTCCCCTGACGAGTATCGAGATGAGCCATATGGACTAAGGCCAGGGGATATCGAGGTAAAATTTCTAGGGCTTCTTGATAGAGTTGTCGGGCGGTTTGACTCTCTCCACGGCTGGCGTAGAAGCGCCCCATTAGGGTGCGGGTCCAGGCGGAACTACCGGCTTCTTGGGGTTCTTCGGCTTTGAGGGCGGCCTCAAAATCTTGGCTGGCAGCGATGTCTTCACCCTGGGCGGCATGGACCAGGGCGCGCAGGGTTAGGGAGCCTAGGGTGGGAATTTGTTGGACTAAGGTGGTTGCGATCGCACCGGCCTCTTTCACGTCCCCCTTACCCAAATACGCCGTCACCAAAATAGACTGGGCAGCTTCGGAATAAGGCTGAGTTTCCAGCACCTGATTAGCTAAGAGAATTGCCTGGTCAAAGTCATGGCGAGCTTCAGCGACCTTAGCTTGGATAAGCTGAGCACCTTGATTATTAAACGGTAGCTTTTGTAAAGACTGTTCAGCTGCTTGTTCCGCGAGGAGATACCAGTTAGCATCACCCGTGGCGCGAGCCAATTTTAAGTAGGTATTCGCTAGATCCGCTTGACTGAGACCGTCCCCTGGGGTTTGGCGGATGCGGTTCTTATGAAAGGCGATCTCCTGTTCAAGTTGGCCGGTAATGTCAGTGTTATTGGGGGGAGAGAATGGATAGTCGTATGGTGTGTGGCTGAATAGTGGTCTTATCTGTTGAAGAGTAATAGCAAGGATAAGAAAACCGAAACCCCAGATGATTGGGCGACGGTGTTGATGGATGCGGAGATTTAAAGGTGTGTGCATAGTTATCTGGGCACGAGGGCGGTGTGGGTGAAGGATGATTGTTCTTCCTATTCAAGCTGCCGTGTATACACATCTCGGAAGGAGATAATGCAGCCACAAACGCTAGTTTCCAGTACTTGTGTGTATACGGTAGCCTGATTAAAAAGAAAGAACGCAGATGGTGGGGAATCGATCGCATAAGACATTGTCGATCCCCCCTCTTCTGTTCCCCTATCAAGGAAAAACAGATACCCTCTAGTTAGGCAATGCCAAATAAGGAAAGGCAGGCTCTAACGGCTGATGTCCCTGGGCTGGATTTCCCGGTGCGCCTTCATAGGAGACATTGTCTGTCGTCACTGCCCCATCCGATAGAACGCTCAGGGTAATATCTATGACATCGTCCTTCAGCATCCGACCGCGTACCGGGCTACCTGCGCTATTGAGGTCATTGGCATAGCCGCTAGGGCCGCTGGTGTCGATACGCATAACGTCGGGAAGAAAGGCTCCGAGTAGCGCATCGGCACGTTCTTCACTATTTCCTAGGGCCAGCAGGGTTTGTTTGGCTTCACCGACGATGGGTCCAGCAATGTCGGCGGCGGGTTGTTTCCCGGCTAGAGCCGCTGCTTCAAAATCAGGACCAACGCTGTTGAGAGCGTTTAAGAAATCGTTTGTGAGCACGAGACCTTCATTAATGGCGGGGCGGGCTAAACGCTCGACTTGGACATAGTTACCCTCCGCATCGGGGGTAGAAATTGTTGTCCAGATATCAAAGACGTCGCTGTGGGTGCGTCCTTGTAATAGGGTTTTAGGAACGCGGACAGCAATGGTGTTGACGTTATAGCCGGTGGTAAAGTCAACCGCTTTGCTAGGTTCACGGAACCCAACGGCAGGCCCAATGCCTGCGGCTCCAGCACGGACACGGAAGAATTGTTCCACATCAAAAAAGAAGGGATCTTCTCTCAGTCCGGCAAATACGGTGAGGTTTTCTTGGTCTAGCTTTACATTTGTGATGTTGGGAGAGTCGTCAAGTAGGGGAGTAGTAATGGCTTCTTTCTTTTGTGCTTTACCATTTCTCAGGGTGGTAATGGTAACTTCCTGTTCTTGGTTGCTGTTGGGGGCACCAAATTCAAAGCGTAGGGTCATGTCTGGCTGGCCTTCGACCTTAGCGTCTTTATTAGCAACGGAATCAACATGAAACTCATAGCGAGCGTTGGTACTGAAATAATATTGTTGCCGTGCTACTGAACGAGGATTAGTGTTCATCACCAGGATGATGTCGTCTTCAGACGCGTTGGGGTTTTGGTCTTTTTCTCTAAAGGCGTAGACATCCGTCAAATTGAGGTTACGGCCTTTGACATCGACTTCACCATCGTCGTGATCGGACGCATGAATAAAAGTAGCTGCTCCGCCCAGGGTGAGAGTGGTGGCTAGGATGATTCCGCTAAGTTTTAGCCAAGTTTGGCGCTTAGTGACGTAATTTAGAGTGTTTTGCAAAGAATTTACCATGGTTCAAGTTCTCCTTTTGGGAAACGAATAGAATAGGGTTTGTCCAATCGCACGCACCGCATCATCGACCCCAGTTGCTTAGGAGCAAGGGCCATGACAACATATATAAAGTCATCAAGTCTGTCAGAGCAGTTAGTTTCTGTCCTGTTGGTTAGCGATGATTTTGTGCAATCTGAATGGGTATACGCTGGGTTGGCTGGATTGGATCTCTCGGTTTCAAAAATAAACTGAAATAAATGGTCAAACTGCAATCTAAGGACGAAACCGAACTGATTGGTCGCATGGTGCAAGGGGACCAGGCAGCCCTGAGCCAGCTTTATGATCGCTATGCCCGAGTGATGTATTCCCTGGCGTTTAAAATTTTAGGCTCGGTGGAAGAAGCGGAAGAAGTGGTCCTGGATGTCTTTGCCAAGGCTTGGCGAACAGCTGCTCGTTATGATGCCAGCCGCAGTCGAGTGGATTCTTGGCTATTTTTAATGACCCGTAGTCGCTCATTAGATCGATTGCGGCAGCGGCAGCGGCAAACCAAGGTGGTCGAAGCGGCAACAAAAACAGCTCAGGTGAGTTCATCGGATATGCCGGATGAAGCCTTGATCATTAACGAGCGGCGGGCTGTCGTGGCCCAGGCTTTGAGTAATCTACCCGATGAGCAACGCCTTGTGATTGAGCTGGCCTACTACCAGGGCTATAGCCAATCAGAAATTGCGAAAAAAACGGGGCTGGCCCTGGGGACGGTTAAAACACGGGTACGCCTTGGTTTGCGAAAACTGAAACAGTCGTTAGGTCCAGATTAAATAAAGGTCCAAGATCCAATCTGCGATCGCTAGCGTATACCTAGTTAGTCATACTCTATATCGCGATGCTTATCCTTCGAACACCGGGTTACTATTAAAGTCATGACATCTCCTGATCCCTATCAAAATGCTGACACAGCTGCCCTCTATGCCCTTGATGCGCTAGAGGCCGATGAGCGTGAGCAGTTTGAGCAGGCGCTATTAGATAGTGGGGAGCTAAATCAGGCGGTGCGTGAGTTTGAGGAGACGGCGACGACATTAGCTTACGGTGCTCCGTCGATGCCGATGGCGGCGGATCTAAAAGACCGCTTATTTCAGCGAGTTGCCACTGAGCGGGTAGGACCGAGTTCAGACTTGATACAGCTGCTGGATTTATCCCTAGATGAGCTCAAGCAGCAGGCGACTGAGTTGGATTGGGTATCTATGCCAGGGGCCTCAGGAGCAGAATTGGCCACTTGGCAGGTGGATGAGGGTGAGCGAGAGATTGCCTTTTTTGTCCGCAAGGCCGAGGGTGGTTTATTTCCCAACCATGCCCATGCCAGCGGTGAGACTGTGCTGGTGTTGGCCGGGGATTTTGTGGTGGGTGCTCAAGTATATGGCGTAGGTGAGCGCATATCGTCGCCTGGTAATACGAGCCATCAACCAGAAACGCGGAATGGTTGCTTGTTGTTTTGTGTGTCCTCAATGGACGATGACATGTTGGGTGATTGAGCTTCCGGTCTCCCAATCTTGATCTAACGGTAGGCAAAGGTCAGATACCAGTTCTGAATTTGCCAAGCTAATATTAGAGACATGAACCCCCCTAAGCCTTATTTAAATTCTGATGATGCCGCCGCCCTCTATGCCCTTGATGGACTAGATGCAGATGAGCGTGGGCAGTTTGAGCAGGCGCTATTGGATAGTGAGGAGCTGGTCCAGACGGTGCATGAGTTTGAGGAGACGGCAGCAGTACTGGCTTATGCTGCCCCATCGGTAACGATGGCGGCAGATCTAAAAGATCGCTTATTTCAGCGGATTGCTGAGCAGTCTATCGGAGCGAGTTCGGATTTATTGAAATTGTTAAATTTGCCCATTGCTGAGCTAAAGCAGCAGGCGACTGAGTTGGACTGGTCGTTGATGCCTGGTAAGTCAGGGGTTAAAGTGGCGACTTGGCAGACAGATGAAGCGTCCCGCGAGGCTGCATTTTTTGCCCGTAAGGTCGGGAAGGGACTATTTCCGAATCATTATCATGCCAGTGGAGAGACTGTACTGGTGTTGGAGGGCGACTTTGTGGTGGATGCTCAGGTGTATTATGCAGGCGAACGGGTAACTGCACCTGGGAAAACGAGCCATCAGCCAGAGTCGTTGACGGGGTGTTTGTTGTTATGTGTGTCGTCGATGGATGATGATGTCCTAGATGTTTAATGCCCTTGGTGTTATGTGGCATCCATGCAGCAGATATTGAATCGCTAATAAACTGTTCTTAGCAGTGCAGTAGACGGAATTTTCTAGCAGTTGAGATGGAACAATACTTAAGAGCCGATCAGGTTATTGACTGGAAACATCCTGAAATCATCGCGCTTGCTAAACACATGGCATCAGGCTGTGATACACCAGCGGAGATTGCAAAAGCTTGCTTTGAGTGGGTCCGAGATGAGATTTTTCACAGTGTTGATTATCAGATGAATCCTGTCACCTGTCGCGCTTCTGATGCTTTAAAGCATAGAACAGGCTACTGCTTTGCGAAAAGTCATCTATTGGCAGCATTACTACGGGCAAACCAAATTCCAGCAGGGTTTTGCTATCAGCGATTGAGTATTGGTGAT
>JBCDFI010000146.1:0-10777 GCA_039178155.1 Cyanobacteria bacterium P01_H01_bin.105 | reverse complement strand
GCTTTGAGTCGCTCTTCAAACTCGCCGCGATATTTGGCTCCAGCAATCAGGGCACCCATGTCGAGGGCAATCAGTTTGCGATCGCGCAGCGACTGGGGCACATCATTATTAATAATCCGCTGGGCCATGCCTTCAGCAATGGCGGTCTTACCTACCCCCGGCTCACCGATCAACACTGGATTATTCTTTGTACGGCGCGACAAAATCTGAATCGTGCGACGGATTTCATCATCTCGCCCAATCACCGGGTCGAGACGTCCCTCGCGGGCATACTCGGTCAAATCACGACCATATTTTTCTAGCGCTTCATATTTACCTTCTGGGTTTTGATCCGTCACCTTTTGATGGCCTCGTACTTGTTCTACAGCGGTCTTAAGCTGCTTGGCGCTGATAGTCGCCTCCCGCAGCAAGGATTTACCAAAGCGACCATCGTCTGGATAGCCCAGCAGTAAATGTTCGATAGAAATATAATCGTCTTCAAATTCTTTGCGAAATGCTTCCGCATTATCTAGAAGCGTATTTAACGAACGTCCTAAATATATGTTGTCGCTCTGGCCTTTGACCTGGGGCTGCTTGCGCAAAAACGATTCGGTGGCGCTGCGCAGCTGGGCGACCGAAGCCCCGGCCTTTTGCAAAATCCGGCTGGCCAGCCCATCTTGATCTAGCAGAGCCAGCATCAAATGCTCGGTTTCAATTTGCTGATGTTGCCACTGTTTAGCAAGATCGGTGGTGGTTGCGATCGCAGCCCACGCCCGTTCAGTGAACTGATTAGGATTTGATGGTTGCATAGCCCAGACTCCTGCATGTGCGCCTGTCTGCATTCTAGGCAAAGACTCCAGACAGCGATGATCGGTGTTCCCCCTGCCAGCAGGTAGGTATTGCCGCCCATAGGCAAAAGTTTTAGAGTTTTACCAAAAAAGTCAGAAAAAATAGCGTCATCTCATCCGTAGCGCCCGAAAAAAAGCGGGTATGTTACAAATAAGTGCTGAGGGGTAAAAACGTAAGGTTTCTAAGATTTTGACTTGATCTATAAATAGAAATCTGTATTTTGAAGAAGTGCGTTGATTAGCTAGACGTTTTGCCAAACCTTCCCCGACGAGAGACTGGTCCAGTGCATGCTGCACTGCGTCAGACGCTATATTCCACCTATTGCGAGCAGCAACCTCTACGACGGCTGTCTCGTACTTTCTCGCCGCTCGAATTCATCCGTTTTCTAAGCTATATAAATATCCACACGGTCAAGGCCGTCGTACATGCAACACTACGGAGACGGTTGCCCAGCTTAGCCTCAGAGATGGCCTATAACGCCATGCTAGGTCTCTTCCCTGGAATTTTGGCTATGCTAACCGCCATTGGTTTAGTCAACTCCCTGGAAAATACCTTTAATCGATTGGCCATGAGCCTGAGCGAGATTGCCCCAGGAGCAGTCAATGAACTGATCCAAAATTTTGCCGATGAGGTCACGGCAGGGGGTAATCGAGGATTATTCTCCTTAAGTTTTGTCATTGCACTTTGGGCCTCCTCAGGGGCAATTAGTGCCGCCATGCGAGCCCTTGATGAAATTCATCAGATTCCAGTGGAACAGCGTCGTCCCTTCTGGAAAGCACGGTTACTATCCATTGGCCTGACCATTGGTACCATTTTGCTACTCATGACCGCCTCCTACCTCGTTTTTATTAGCGACGGTGTCATTCAACTCCTCGCTCAGCAAAGTGGAGAAACCGTCCGCAAGTGGGTACTGACTATTTGGCCATTGTTTACATGGCCACTGGCCTTAGGTATCGTGTCGTCTGCTTTTGCCTTTGTTTATCGCTTTGGACCCAGCTGCTGTACTCGTGGTAAACCCATCATGCCCGGTGCCGTTCTAGCTGCCCTCTCTTGGGCACTTCTCTCTGCGTCATTCCGTATGTACGTGGCTCAATTTGGCAATTACAACAAGGTTTACGGTGCCATCGGTACAGTCATCATTCTGCTGCTGTGGCTATTTCTCACCTCACTGGTCATGCTGATTGGCGAGCAGCTCAACGTCATCGTCGGCGAACTGATGCTCCGCAGCCCTCGCATGCCCATGCTCAGACGCAGACACCACGATGTTCAGCAGCCCTATCGCACGTCGAGCCAGCTGCCTAGCTTAGATAAATCAACTATCAATAAAGACCGGCATCGGTAATGGGGATGTTGGCCTCATGCAGTCGTTCTAAGCCAACACCTCAACCTGCTCGCCCACCCTCAAAATTCCTTCGCTGTGAGCAATTAAGTTTTGGCCAAACCAAATAGCATGGTCCCAGCGGCGGTAGGTAGCCAGCGTTTTTAGGGGTTCTTTACCTTGCTCACCGGTAGATTGCTCCACACCCGGAATCGAACAGCGAGAACAGGCTTTGGCCACATCAAATATAACGCTGCCAATTTTTAGCTGATGCCAAGCATCCTCAGCGAATGGCTCACAGCCGGTCACAACCAAGTTAGGTCGAAAGCGGTTCATAGGCACTGGCTGCTCTAAACGGCTATTTAACTCAGCCAAAGAGGCTTCCGAAATTAATAGAAACGGATAGGCATCTGAAAAGCTATTGGGTGTCTTGAAGCGGCCATGGTCGGTGGGTCGCTGAGTGCTATCGGGCATATAAACTAATTGAGCTTCTAATCCTAAAAAATCGCTGAGCCATTGAGCGGCCTGATCGCCCATAGACCAGGCAGTACAGTGATCACCCCACACATCTACGTCCATCGGTTCTGCCGCAGCAGGTATGGCCGGTAGTTCTAATGAGGAGTCACTATCGCTAGCAGTGGTTAGACGCAAGGTGTCGCCAACTGCAACCTGAATCAACGCCATCTTGGGCAATTTACGCTGGGTGAGAAATTTGCCGTTGAGATCGCACACCATCCAGCGGCGGTCGTACTGCAGCCCGCGATAGGTTACCTGAGACTGACTCAAACCAATCCCTGCCGCTGATTTAATCGGATAGGTGTTTAAACCACTCAGTTTGATCAAAGACATCGATATTCTCCCAAAATCTCCTCAAAGGACGGTTATCCGATCGGCGATTCACCTAGTGCAAACTCCGTAAAATTATCTATAACTTAAGGATAGGCATTTGCAAAAAATATCGCCGCTCTGCGGTGCTGCCCCTTGGCCTCACAATCCTCATCCCTTCACCCAGCATCATGGAAAAGCTCTATGCAATGGAAGACGCCCAGCGGATTTTGCAACTTGCGATCGCGCAAGAAACTGAATCAGGCGAACTTTCACACCAGCAGCTGCTAGAGATTGCAGAAGAACTCAACATTAGCCCAGCAACTCTACAAACAGCTGAGCAAGAGTGGAAAATCATGAAGGGTCAGGCTGAAGACCACCGACTGTTTCAACGTCAGCGATTACAGCGGTTACAAAGTCAGCTAATGCGCTACGGCATTGTTATCAGCTTTTTAGTGGTCATCGATTTTCTGACCCCTGGCGGTACATTTATCGGGCACCTCGGCTTTTCACTATATGTTGCTTTATTTTGGGGGTTGGGCCTATCACTCAAAGCGTGGCGCACTCTGCAAACCTCAGGAGAGCGCTATGAGCGGGATCTAAATAAATGGCGACGCAAGCGCAGTGTACAAAAGACTCTCAATGGCGTCGTGGATCGTTTTTTAGGCTCGACATGAGCCCTACGGTGTTTGAAGCTGACGTAAAGTCTTGGATAAGATTTTCTAGATAGTTACTGGTCGTTATTAATCGTTACAAAGCTTACAATCAGCGCTGATCAAGGCAATCTGCATTCTAAAAATTAGTTCGTCTGATCCTAGCTGCATATGTGATCAGGTAATTTTTTATAAATTTTCCCTATAGATGAGAAGATAGGTTGCACTTTATGGACAATCCTGCAATGATACGAAACACAAGGTTGGTTGTGTGTCCCCTTGATTCTCACTAAATAGCTGCGAACATGGTTTGTAGGCATGTTCGCAGCAGCTCAGGTTTTAGGCGGCAATACGCCATTACGAATGGGAGAACCTCCAACTAATCAAACATCGGCTCAAGCCTCGCCCCAACGCCGATTTATTCAAGTTTGTCAGTATCGAAGCTGCCAACGTTTTCAAACAGCAGAAGTTCTCGCAGCATTAAAACAATATGCGAGTCCTGAGCTAATGGTGGCAGCGAGTTCTTGTTTGGGTCAGTGTGGCTCTGGCCCTACAGTCAGGGTTGTACCTGACAATGTCTGGTACTGCCGCGTCCGTCCTAATGACGCCCATGAAATCTTTGAACAGCATATTCATCAAGGCAAACCTGTTAAGCGATTGCTCCATCCCCGGTTTCATCCGGACTACAACAGGTTGCTAAAAAGACTTGAGACACAAGAATGAAGCCCAGAAATAAGTTCTAAGAGTTCAGTCAACCTGAACTAGGTTAATAGCCGATTTCCGACACCCACTGTCTAGAAACTTAGCGCAAATATCCATTCTCCAGTGGAGAACCGGAGTATACTAAAGGAGATGCAGCTACGCCGCCCTGTGGAACTCTCCTGCAAAAGTGAATATGCCCTTCTTGCACTATTAGAGCTCAGTTTGCACTACGACAAGGGTGAACCCTTACAAATTCGTCAGATTGCAGCCCAGCAAAATATTCCTGATCGTTACCTAGAGCAGCTTCTAGCGACACTGCGTAGGGCTGGTTTTGTCAAAAGCCAGCGCGGTGCTAAGGGTGGATATTTACTAGCCCAGGCTCCGTGGAGTGTTGCTCTTCTAGACGTTGTGAATTGTATCGAAGGTCTGGAAAATAAAGACAATGCAAGCGATGCTGTATTGACGACGGAGCGACAGGTTGTACGAGGCTTGTGGCAGAAAGTGCAGGAAGCAGCTAGGGAAGTGCTGTCTGCTCACACTCTGCAAGATTTAGTAGAACAGCGCAACGCCGAACATCAGGTCGATCTGATGTATTACATTTAGCGCATCAGGAAATGGCTAGCCATGCGGATCGCTCAAAATATTACTGAATTAGTGGGTCGAACACCGCTAGTCAAACTCAATCGAATTCCTCAAAGTGAAGGCTGCGTAGCCCAAATTGTTCTCAAGCTAGAGGGGATGAATCCCTCAGCTTCAGTAAAGGATCGCATTGGCGTCAATATGATTGCCACAGCAGAAGCTGCTGGCAAAATTCACCCCGGCAAAACCACCCTGGTTGAACCCACATCTGGCAATACCGGCATTGCTTTAGCTATGATTTCGGCTGCTAAGGGATATCGGCTGATTTTGACGATGCCAGAAACTATGAGTGCCGAACGCCGAGCCATGCTGCGGGCCTACGGTGCGGAACTAGAACTCACTCCTGGCAACGAGGGCATGGCAGGGTGTATTCAACGAGCGCAGCAGATTGTGGCCTCTACCCCTGGTGCCTACATGTTGCAACAGTTTCGCAACCCGGCCAATCCAGATATGCACCGTAGCACTACAGCAGAAGAAATCTGGCAAGATACGGAAGGTCAAGCAGACTTTTTAGTAGCGGGCGTTGGCACAGGTGGCACCATTACGGGCGTTAGCGAAGTACTTAAACATCGTAAGCCTGAGTTTCAAACAATTGCTGTGGAACCCACCAACAGTCAGGTATTGACCGGTGGGAAACCTGGGCCTCATAAAATTCAAGGTATCGGTGCTGGTTTTGTCCCCGATGTTCTCAAGGTAAAACTCATTGATGAAGTCATTGCTGTTACGGATGCCGAAGCCATCTCGTTTGGCCGCCGACTTGCCAAAGAAGAAGGAATTTTGTCGGGCATTTCTAGCGGTGCGGCTCTATGTGCGGCGACGAAGGTAGGTCATCGCCCAGAAAATACAGACAAACTCATAGTCGTCATCCAACCTAGCTTTGGTGAACGTTACCTCAGTACACCCTTGTTTCAAGATCCATCGCTGACAGCTTCATTGGCTAATGCACGCTAAGCCCACCAATATGGCAACTTCTACCCACTCTACAACAGCGCCATAGGTATCGCCTGTGTGCCCTCCCAGCTTATGGTTAAGCCAGCCTGCTACTATCCCAGCACTTCCCAATCCAACCACAGCTGCCACCAAGCCATCACTCCAGGAAATCCATTCTAGAGCAGCGCCCGATGCGCTCAAGACACTCAGTCCTACAGCCCAGGGCATTGCCTGTCGACAGGATGGAATCGCCTGCTTGTGAAAGGCTCCCTTTCCTCTGGGCTTGAGATAGGGATAGCAACCGATGGCCCACTGCTGCCCCCATCGCCCCCAGGCCGCCGCCGCCATTAGTGCAAACCAACGGTCATTGATAATTGTTGCTAAGGCAACTATTTTGAGTAGCAGAATTGCGATCGCAGCCATTACTCCAAACGCCCCCGTATGGCTATCAACCATCACCTCCAAACGGCGTTGCGCAGGCACAGCTTGTACAGCCAGACCATCAGCGGTATCCATCGCTCCATCCATATGAAGACCACCCGTCAGCCATAACCCCATCAAAATTACTAAAGTACTTCGCAATAAAAGCGGTACCCCCAGGCTCAACGCTAAGTCTACTAATGCTAGGAACCCCCCTAATCCCAACCCCACAACAGGAACCATTCGGGCAATCTGGCCAAACTCCACTGGCCATCGCTGAGGCAACGGCACACACGTATAGAACAACAATGCCCCATTTAACAAAGACCACTGAGACCGCCCGACTCGCATGACAGCTTTGATCCACGGCCTTATCATTTTTCTCAAACCGCCTATCAGTAAACAACTTGAGCAGCTAGCTATGGCTCACTACACTTCTTCAACATTGATACCCATGCATTAATATTCAGTATTCTGGCTGAAGGCAGTACATAAAGTTGCTGAAATAATATGAAGTTAGGAGAATACGAGTCAACAACAAGATAATTTTTGGCTTTAGCGTTCCAAATAATCAGATTTCATCTATCTTGAGTATAGATTGTTAAAAACTTCGGTGTTTCACGGGTCCACTACCGACGATAAGTGCCCATCTACCGACCTTGTTATGAGCTATCAACCTTCAACAACTTCCTTTCCCGCTCCCTGCCTTGTCGATATAGGCACCGTTATCAATAAAAAAGATATGGTGCGAATCTTGCAGCATCTGGGACGTGTCCGGTATATCCATCGCCAAGAAGAACAGATCCTCAAAGAAGGCGAAGGCTATGTAGTCGAAGTCTTTAGCGACCCTCAACAGGCAACGCTAGTCGCTAACAGCAGCCTTTATCTCAATGTCACCAGCTTTGATTATTTAGAAATGGGCCAATTAGCCGATAATCAACCGTGCTTTGACCTCATTCAAGACAACCGCTGTCTGCGTATCATGCCACTCTCCAACCCCCTCACAGAGCGCAACAGCTGTAACCTCAACGACGCCACATTAGAAGCAATGCTTGCTGAAGCTCTGACGGCTAGGTGGGATGCTTGTTTAGACGATGACGGCAATAACTTTTCTAGCTAACGGCTTGTGTCTGTTGTCTTAAATCTAGTAACGTTGCCTGCAACAGTATTTTAGGACAACACTCACTGTTGGTTAACGATCACTTCTCCTTCGAACACCAAGCATCCTGCTCGCACACCAAGGCTAGAGCAGGTACGTTTTATACCCCCCATGGGCCAGTTCACACCCCCCGTTTTATGCCAGTGGGCACCCTGGCCAATGTCAAAACCGTCACCCCAGCACAGCTACACGATGCTGGAGCACAGATGGTTCTGGCCAATACTTACCATCTTCATCTCCAACCTGGTGAAGACCTAATCGCTGAGGCCGGAGGTCTCCATAAATTTATGGGTTGGTCTGGACCGATGCTGACAGATTCAGGCGGGTTTCAGGTCTTTAGCTTGAGTAAAATTCGGACCATTGCCGAGGAAGGTGTCACTTTCCGCTCACCGCGCGATGGGCGTATCATCCATATGCCCCCCGAAGAGTCCATCCGCATCCAAAATCAGCTAGGAGCCGATGTGATTATGGCATTTGATGAGTGCCCACCCTATCCTGCATCTCGAGATGCTGTCGAAGCGGCCACCCAACGCACTTATCGTTGGCTCAAACGCTGCATAGATGCACATCAGCGCAGTGACCAGGCGCTATTTGGCATAGTTCAGGGCGGTGTTTATCTCGATCTGCGGCAGACTGCGGCAGAACAGCTTGTTCAGCTAGACTTACCAGGCTATGCCATTGGTGGTGTAAGCGTAGGTGAGCCGCCTGAACTGATCGAAAAAATTGTGCAAGCAACCACCCCTCTGTTACCCCCTGATAAACCTCGATACCTGATGGGCGTCGGTACTTATCGCGAGATGGCCCAAGCCATTGCAGCTGGCATGGATTTATTTGATTGCGTTATTCCTACACGCTTCGCACGCCATGGAGCTGCCTTTGTACAAGGTGAGCGATGGAATTTAAAAAATCAACGGTTTCGTCGTGACCTAACTCCGTTAGATCAAACATGTCCCTGCTATACCTGTAAAAATTTTACCCGCGCCTACCTTTGCCATTTAATTCACGCCCATGAGTTATTAGCTTACACACTGTTGTCCATCCACAACATCACAGAACTAATTCGATTCACCCAGGCTATTCGTAAGGCAATTTTACAAAATCAGTTTGTGGAAAAATTTTCAAAGTGGCTGGAGCCCTCTATCACGAGTGATTAGTCAAAGTATTAACAAACTTTAGCCTGGACCACAGCATGTTAAGATGTAAGTCAATTATTAAATAAGCTGTTGCCAGCGTAGAGAGGTTTTCATGGACGCAGTTCTAATGCTAGCTAAACTCCCAGAAGCATATCAGGCCTTCGGTCCTCTGGTAGATATTTTGCCTATTCTGCCTATTTTCTTTTTGCTCCTAGCATTTGTTTGGCAGGCCTCTGTTGGTTTTCGTTAAGGCGATTTTGTTTTAAAAATGAGTTTGATGGACAGATAGATCTTGACTGAGTAATCTGTTTTTGAGATCGAACTATCCACTCATTAGCTATTATATAAAATTACTGCTCTCACACTTCAAGAGAGCTTTTAGAAAAATGGGAGAAGCTTTCTAGGCCTCTCCCATTTTGTCATTTCATAAAAATTTTCATTGAAACTAATCAGAAACAACCCGCTGTAATCTAAAGAGTCATGTGGGTATATTTGTGCTGTTTCACATTATCTTCCGCAGTCACCTTATGTGATGCATTCAAGATACGTTTTTTCTCGGTAGAAAAGTTTACATCAGAAAACGACTGTCCATGCGGAACCTGTGCCTGAATATCGGCTTTACTTTGATAAGTTCTTGCCGCAGCAAGGGTTCGTTCTACAAAGTTTTCACAAAACTGAACATCCTTAGCATCAACGGGTAGATTCGTTATTATCGGCTGCTCATCTTTTAGCAACTCACCCAGTTGTAAGCTATAGAGAATCTTGTACGACGTCGGTACCCCTTTAACTAAAGCCTCAAAATAAGCAGAAGGAATAGGTTCCAATACTTTTACAGGCACTACATCACCGTCTTGCTTTGCAAAGCAATGGGCTAAACCCACTATTACATAGTCGCTGTCTGATAGCGCCGTTGGCAGAGGGGAAGGAGTCATAAGAGCCCGAAACGATTTAGATAGCTTTAACGCTTTCAATCGTACCTTTCCTAAGCAAACAGTACAGAATTCTGCTGAAATCCGTTATAAAACCCTATGAGCTGTAATGTTTGGAAACTCTAAGTGCTATTGCCTTGCTACTTAAGTACTTCTCGCAACAAGAGCCATCATCAAGCAAAAACTTACGAATAAATACTGATTAGCCTTGTTGTTTTTTCCTCAAGCTCGGTTATTTCTCGGTTGGGCCAAAACAGTGGTCATGCAACTATTCGATTAGTAGTGTTGTTTTAACCCGCAGGATCCAAACACGAGCAATACTGCCAACCGGAGGTAGTGCTTATCTCTACCTATTGGCTGTAAACGATAGAGGCAATGCTTACGATGCTGTTATCTACAACCAAAACATTCAGCAAAAATCACTGTGTCAACAGCTTAGATGGGGATGCCCACAGGCTACTGCATCAAGCCATGCAACACCAAGACTATTCAAGAGCCATCAGTATACTCAATCAACTCATTCATCAAGACTCGAATAATTCCGAGTATTACAGCAATCGAGGTTTAATCTACTATCGCTGCCGAAAATGGTCCCATGCCATAGTTGACTATAATCAGGCACTCCGGCTAAACCCCAACAATGATAGAACTTACGCTCGGCGTGCTAGATGTAACACAGCTCTAAAGCAATGGCATGAGGCAATTGCCGACTATGACAGCGCTATCAATATTAATCCTTACAATATCCAAGCCCGCATCAACCAGGGCATTCTTTTCAGAGCATTGAGAATGTATGACGAAGCAATTGTCTGCTTTGGCTTGGCACTCTTTTTAGGTAAGTTGAGTATCCATGTTTATGCAGAACGAGGTCGCACCTATCACCTAGACGAGCACTGGAACTGTGCAATGGGTGATTATCAAAAGGCCTTAAAGCTACTAAACCAATCTCCGAATCAATCCTTAGAGTTGAAGATTAAAACTTGGCTAGCTGAACTACTAGCTAATCAATAGAGATAGTCTGAGGACCTTGCCCCTTACTATCATCATCATCACTCTGATTAGAAACATCAGCACCTTGGTTGGTCAGCCAGCTTTTAACCGGATCATCATTCAAGTTGAGCTTTAGCAAACCGGATGCAAACCCGCCAAAAAAGGCAATAGGTTGTCCCAAAAGTTCTTGCACAATAGGGGTTAGCTCATCAAGAAACATAGAATTAACAGATCGTCACAAAATACCTTAG
>JBCDFI010000145.1:0-10781 GCA_039178155.1 Cyanobacteria bacterium P01_H01_bin.105 | reverse complement strand
TCTGCTAAGGGTTAGGAATGGTTCATCATCGAGCTACAGTGAACCCATAGACAAAACACCTTATTGCATAACGCTTTATCTCGACCCTTATATCTAAGTAGACAGATTCCCTGTATTACTTAACCCTTTATATCTAACTCGAAGCCTCCATGAGTTCTAACGCTTGTGGGGGCTTCTTATTGGGTTATCGGCTTATTTGCTGGGAAGCACAATACTCTGAACCCTCTTGGAGAAAGTAATAAAATGGGGGTGCTCGTCTGAGCGTCGATCTTACAACGGCTGTAGAGCGGACTGGACAGTAGTAAACTTCATCTGCGCAGGCTCCAAGCCTTGACCCAATGGGTAGGGGCTTTTTATTGCCTAAAAGAGAGGGCAAACTCTTATGCTCGAATGGCATGATTCTAAACGGATGGCATTACCACTAGGTATATGATTCACCACAGTGTTCATAGATTTATTTCACTGATAGACAACAACAACAGTGACAAATAGCAACGTTAACGTTTGTATCAGAGAAGAGATATTAAAGTACTGTCGGAATAGTATAAGGACATGAGCTGAAAGGTTCATAACCACAACGAAAGGAGGTCTGACAATAGATATCTCATCAGAATCGTTTGACGGCTCGAAGATAGCACCCGAACACATCACTGATATTTCTTCTTACTTGCACTAGAGAGTCCTGTTTATAGTAAGTTCGTCTTACACAAAACACCTCTAAGAAGTCTTGTTAACTTTAGAAGAGTCCTTCAGTTGAGTGTTCTGGGTGCTGTTAAATTTTAAACTCTCGCTAGTCCAGTCGCCTAAACGCTACAACCGACTAGGCTACCGCAAGAAATAGAAAATTTTCAGTCCATACTTCATCGGTTCACACCACAGTGATCGCGGACACAATCCAAGGAAGCTTGATGGTTATGTGAGCAGTTCATAGGTTAATCCTGTAAAAGGATGGATAGGGCACATCGTCGAACTATAGTGAATTCACAGACAACTTATTGAATAACGACCTATTTCGAACCCAATATCTAAGTAGACAGATTACTGTATTACTTAACCCTTATATCTAACTCGAAGCCTCCATGAACCTTAGTGTTTGTGGGGGCTTCAATTTTCCTTGCTCGTTCGTAATGTACTTTAATGCATTACCCATAGCGATAATATTGCGAGTCTGTATATCAATCATGCTTAGCTAATAGCAAATGAGGGGAATCTACATGGCCAAACTCCGTCAGCAATCGCCCACAATGTTGTTTGGCTTGATCACCTTCATTTTGATTATTCTGGTTACTTTTGTAGGGCCTTGGTTTTACACTCAGCCTGCTGATGCCATTAGCTTTGAGCTGGCTAGTCAACCCCCTAGCTGGGCACATCCGTTTGGGACGAATACGTTGGGGCAAGATCAGCTGGCACGGGTAATGCTGGGGGGACAGGTTTCTCTGACAGTAGGGATTACGGCGATGGCGATGGCGGTGATTTTAGGGACACTAATCGGTGCGATCGCAGGTTTTTATGGTGGCTTTATGGGTGCATGTCTGATGCGCTTTACCGATCTTTTTCTATCCTTGCCTCAGCTGCCTCTATCCTTGCTGGTCATTTATTTATTTGGCGATGTAGCGCGGGCCTTACTGGGACCTCAAAATGGCATCTTTGCACTGGTTGTTTTAGTGATTGGTGGGTTTAACTGGATGTCAGTGGCTCGTTTGGTGCGGGCTGGCTTTTTGACGACTCGCGATCGCACGTTTATGCAGGCAGTACAAGCCCTTGGAGCCAAACCCCGTCGGCTGATCTGGCATCATTTATTACCCAATGTGCTAGGGCCAGTGATCGTAGCGGCAACCTTAGCGGTTGGGAATGCTGTTCTGACCGAAGCTACCCTGAGCTTTTTAGGGTTAGGGTTTCCTCCAGATATGCCTACCTGGGGTCGCATGCTCTACACAGCTCAAGATTATTTAGACAGTTCTCCTCATATGGCTATTTTCCCAGGGGCGGCTATTTTTCTCACTGTTTTGAGTATAAATTTTATTGGAGATGGTCTGCGCGACAACCTGGATACAAGTTTCTAAAGTCCTACAGCAGCACGACAAGAATTAATTCTCCAAAAATACTCTCAATCTATTTGCTGAACAAAATCATTTAGCCGTTCCATTCCTCGCTCGATTGTGGCCATATCAGTGGCGTAGGAGACTCGAATACCGCTGTCTATACCAAAGGCGACACCCGGTATGGCGGCTACATATTTCTCATTGAGTAATCGAGTACAAAAATCTAACGACGTTAGACCGGTTTTACTGATGTCAATAAACAGGTAAAACGCGCCATCGGGGTTGATACAGCTGAGACCAGGAATCGAATTGACCAGATCAATAATGGCTGTACGTCGTTTTGCGAAGGCTTGACGCATGGTTTCGACACAGTCCTGGGAGGATTCTAGAGCCGCGATCGCACCATATTGAGCAAAGGTGCATACGTTGGATGTACTCTGACTCTGCAGTGTGTTAGCTGCGTTGATCAGTGCGGTTGGGCCAGCCAAATACCCTAGCCGCCAGCCAGTCATGGCATAGGCTTTGGCAAATCCATTACTGACAATTGTGCGCTCAAACATGGCATCGCTGACGGCTCCGATGCTGAGATGTTCAGCCCCGTTATACAAGATTTTCTCGTAAATTTCGTCGGCAACCACCCAGATGTCATTCGCGACAACTACTTCGGCCAGGGCGCGAACTTCGTCTGGGCTGTAGACCATACCCGTCGGATTAGACGGCGAGTTAAAAATAAGAAATTTGGTTTTGGGTGTGATCGCCTGCTGCAGCTGCTCGGGGGTGATTTTGTAATGATTTGCTGCTGTTGTCGGCATAATGACCGGTGTTCCGCCCGCAAGTTTTACCATTTCTGGGTAGCTAACCCAGTAGGGGGCCGGAATTAGAACTTCATCTCCGGGCTCTACCGTGATTTCGATCAAGGAGTAAAGGGAATGTTTGCCGCCGTTGGTAACAATGATGTTTTCAGCGCTGTAGGGTAAATGGTTTTCGGTGCGAAGCTTGTGTGCGATCGCATCTCTCAGACGAGGCTCGCCCGCAGCCGGTCCGTAGCGTGTTTTCCCATGATCTAGAGCCTGCTTAGCCGCCTCACGAATGTGCCGTGGAGTATCAAAATCAGGTTCACCAGCGCTAAAGCTGCAAACATCTAGTCCTTCAGCCTTCATCGCTTTTGCCTTGGCAGAAATTGCCAAAGTCATCGAAGGTGTCACTCGCTGCACTCTAGCAGCTAACTTGATACTCATTAGAACGCTGTCGGCCTCCGGCTCAAAACCCTATCCTGACTAGCTTAAATCGATTTGTAGTAGAGATTGCAAATCTTCATGATTTACTTGAACCATGACTTACTGAGACGAAAAAAACTCCCCTAGTGTCACCAGGGGAGCTTGTGTTCTTGATCTGTGTGAAGGAAATGGTGTGAGGAGAGTCTGTCAAGGGCATTGCCCAATCAAGAGCCCATGCAAGGAGTACAGCTTGTACGGCGAATTGGCTGCAATAGCCGAAATAACTGTGTGTCGCTTTTCAGGAACTCCAATTTTTGGATTGACTCCAACTTTTGGATTGATCTAATCATCTCTCAAATAAATCGGTCTGGATGTGATGCCATCGCCCCAAGACCTGTGACATCCTTGGCGTTTCCCCGTGATGTAAATAAGAACGCCCCCGTGACACCAAGGGCCATAATAGAGTGAGCGAAATCACCGAGAAGTAAACAGAATTTACCGTTACTGTCTGACCCTGCTCATGGCGTTAGACCAGTAACCAAATAGCCAGTCCCCAAAAAGGGACAAAGCGCAGCGACCTGATGCGTTCATTTATAGGAATCATGGCTCCCATCAGCCAAATTTGAAATATCCAAAACAAAATCATATCTACAGCAAACGCAAGTGTGACCCGATTGTGGGTAATTTGTTGCCCCAGATAGTCAACCCTGCTGCTTAACCCACCGAATTCAGGCTGATTCAAACAAAACCAGATGACAGCCAAACTACCGACGATCAGGCCCAAGGACCCAAAGCCGCGAGCTAGAGTTCCTTTATTAGGCAAACTTTGTGGTTTCGATATGGGCTGACTCAAACGTAATGCCATATAAGGCATTAAAAAAACATTAGTCAGAAACATAGCAAGCCCCCAAATCATCATCTTAGGTAGATGCTGACTCCGTTCATCCATCATCATTAGGGGTAGAAACATAAAAATCCATGCTTCCGCTAGGTTAAAAAAACCTTGCGCAGCCGGATTTACCACAGGCGCTTGTAAGTAGCTAAAACCCACAAGGTTTGACAATGGCAGAATAAAAAAGAAATTTAGAGATTCGTTGAGTATTTCTCGAATAGTATCGGCTTGTATGGCCCACACAGGTTCTCCTGGCAGCCAACCAGGAGGTGACAATAAAAGTAGGCCTACATAAGTAATCGTTGCGATCCACAGCAGTCTAGACAACCCCCATCTGGAGTGTTGCGGCTTTTCCAGCCAATAACGTACAAGAGGAGTCACCAAGCGGATAATAGCAAATGCAGCCTTACCCGGTTTCAAGGGAGGCTCTACACAGTCACGGGCAAAGATCAGTTTGCCGGTTGGGGAAAAGCGATAGAAGCTGACTCCACGTCCATTAGGAAAGGCAATACCGTTGAGTTCAATGTGCCAGGTGACTCCAACTGCTAGATCATCTCCGGCTATATCATCAATGACAAACTGAAGATCCTTTGGCACAGACTGGCACGACTCGGCAAACAAACCCTCGACAGCGGCTTGCCCCATAAATGTGGCTGAAAAATTTAAATCCTCATAGCAACATTGCTCATCAATTAAAGCCACAGCCTTAGCAACGTTTCGATGATTGATAGCCGTATAGATAGCCCGAACTTTACTTGCTGCTTGACTCATATCGTTGCATTCATGTTGGTATCATTTCTGGAATCTAGGAAAGTGTTAATCTCTCAAAAAAATCTTCCTGATGCTCTACTGTGATTGTTGTCACAATCATCTGTGATTGTTGTCAGATTATCTATACGTATTTGAAATCCTTATTGTATTTAGGGTCCAGCTAATTAGGAAGAACTTTAATCTTCTTGAAGCTATCCTGAAATCTTCGGATGATTCTTACTTTTTTATATGAGAAGTTCAGTGTTTTTGCCAGAATGGATTTACTCAATTATGATGAGCCTGTCCCCGAATGTTCCCGCCCTTTAATCAAAACCCCAACAGACGACGTGCTCGTCACCATTCTAGAGCAACGACTGATGTGATCACGTCTGCTTCTCGGACGCCTGAACAGCTCATAGATGCGGGTCTTGCCTTGGCAAGACAGCAACTGCATCAAGATGCTCTAGTCTATTTCGCCAAGGCACTTGCTCTTAGTTCTAACCACCCGCACGCTCTTAAAAATCGCGCGTTGACCTATGTTCACTTGGGGCAAACCCGTGAAGCTTTAGTAGATTTAGACCGACTGATTGATTTAGATCCAAAAAATCTGTGGGCCTATGCCAACCGGGCCATTATCTTTCGTGATCTGGGTCATTATGGTAATGCTGCTAGTGATTTTAGCCACTTGGTCAAATATGATCGTTCTAAACGTTGGCAGTGGTTAATTTCCCGTGGCACTACATTCAAGTTAATGGGGCACTATGATGAAGCTTTGCAAGACTTTAATCATTCTCTAAAGTTAAATCCGAACAACAGCTGGGCGATTAGTGCTCGAGATGAAATGGTGCTTCAGGCGCGACATTACTCGTGACCATTTGTGGTTCATGACCGTTTGTGGTGATAGTTGTAAGCCGATTCAGGTATTTGTCGCAAGCCTCTAGAGTGGCTCTTTAGATTAAAAAGAATTTACGAGAGAGGATGTAAGAAAATTACGTCGTATATTCTGCATTGATCTTGACATAGTCGTAGCTCAGATCGCATCCCCACGCTTTACCCTGGCCCACTCCATTACCAACATTGACCGTAATACAGACGGGATGAGCTAAAGCTTTGGTGGCGATTGCCTGATGTTCACCGACCTGCTCACTGTCAGCATCAGCACTGTCAGCACCAGCACTGTCATTTGCGAGTTTCAGGCTTTGCTGCGTGAGAGGCGAACTCAGATCCGAGCATTGTTTGAGATATGTATGGGCTGCAATTTGGTCAAATGTCTGGGGCTGTCCTTGATCTAATAAGACAACATCTCCTAAACCAATAGTCAATACATTCTGATCTAAGGTCACGCCAGCTCGACCTGCGGCCCCGGCTATTCTCCCCCAGTTGGGATCTCGACCGAAGATAGCTGATTTTACGAGAGATGACCCGGCAACGGTACGAGCAATTTGTCGGGCGTCCTGATTGCTAGCGGCTCCCGATACTTGAACTTCGATTAAACAGGTCGCTCCTTCTCCATCGCGAGCAATACTTTTGGCGAGATAGATGCATACGTCTGTCAACATGGCTTCTAGCTGATCGGCGTCTGGTCCCGAACCGGTGATCGCTGGGGTTCTCGATCGCCCATTAGCCATGGCGATAACGGTATCGTTGGTGCTAGTGTCTCCATCAACGGTAATTTGATTAAAGCTTTGATCAACTGCACGGGCTAGCATGGTTTGCCAGAGTCCGGGGGAAATGGCTGCATCGCAGGTGATAAAGGACAGCATGGTCGCCATATTGGGGTGGATCATGCCTGACCCTTTGGCAATACCGCCGATCCGTACCGGACGTTCGTTGATAGTGGTTTCTAAGGCATAGGATTTGGTGACTAGGTCGGTGGTGAGAATAGCCTGGGCAGCAGCGTTGCCTCCCTGGTCAGAGAGTTCTGCTACCAGCTGTGGCATATGAGCCAATAGCGGGTCCATTTTTATTCGCTGTCCGATGACACCTGTTGAGGCGACCATGATCTGGTCTGCTGTTGTGTCTATGGCTTGGGCGGCGGCGGTGGCCATAGTGACGGTATCTTCCCAACCTTGCTGACCGGTGCAGGCGTTAGCCTGACCTGAATTGCAGAGAATGGCACGGGCTGAGGGTTGGGCTTCAAGCTGTTGCTGACAATAGTCGATACAGGCTGCCCGGACCTGAGATTGGGTATAGACAGCTGCTGTGATCGCATCATTTTCTGACACAATTAGGGCCAAATCCGGTGCTCCCGATGCTTTTAGACCCGCTCGTATGCCAGCGGCGGTAAATCCTTTGGGGGCGGTTACTCCACCGGTAACTGTCTGCCACTGAGTTTGCCACTGAGTCTTATCCTGTCCCATGGTTATAGCCCTATCGTGTCTGTCTGCTGAGTGAGTACGGTGCGATCGCAGTTTGACATTATCCTAATGTCTCTACAGCGCACCATCAAAGCTTTAAAAGCTATCCACCTGAACTACCGATATCTGGCTCAGATGGTGTCTCTATCAACAAATCTCCTAAGACATCACTATAGGTATCGATTGCAGTATTAAGAGACTGTCCCTGGGTAGATAACAGTGCCAACATGTTTTCAGGACTGTTATCTGACAACAAACAGAAATGATCCACAACAAACTTGAGGGTGTGACCTAGCTGAATCTCTTCATCAGCTATGGGCGACAGAGCCTGAGGACGCATTTGAATCTGTTCTCCATGGCGCGATTGTTCCCTCACCCACCAGGCTAAAAACTCCAGCGTCAGCCAGCCAGCTCGATCATAGGACAAAATTACATCTGTATTCGCCCAGGCTTCATGGACCAACCCTCCCTCAGTACGACGCAGGAGCGCATGGGGTAAATCCCCCATCTTGCCCGGTAATTTATAATCGTCTAGAGAAATCTTACTCAACGGCTTTAATCCAGTATTGACCTCTATCACACCGCGAAAGCGATAGAGTGCCTGATGAAAGATTTTTACCTGATCCGGGTAATCAGCCATAAAAAATTCTCGCTTTCCACAGGCTGATTAGCCCATCATCTGATTGACAAAGTTAGTGTATACTTCCCCTTTAATAAATTCAGGGCGTTCCAACACTTTCTGATGAAATCCGATGGTAGTCGGTAATCCAGTGATTGCACATTCTCTCAGTGCCCGTTTCATTCGTTGAATCGCTGTGGCTCGATTAGGTCCCCATACAATTAATTTTCCAATGAGAGAATCATAGTAAGGAGGAATCTCATAGTCGGTGTATACATGGGAATCCATCCTGACTCCAAGACCGCCTGGAGCTAAGTAACCACTGATGCGACCTGGGTTAGGGCGAAAATTATGGTCGGGATCTTCCGCATTAATCCGACATTCAATAGAATGCCCTTTGAGGATGATATCTTTTTGAGTAAATGACAACCGCTCTCCCTGAGCGACCCGGATTTGTTCACCAATCAGGTCAACACCCGTCACCATCTCAGTGACTGGATGTTCTACCTGAATGCGGGTGTTCATTTCCATAAAGTAGAAGTCTCCTTGACTATCTACCAAGAATTCTACGGTGCCGGCCCCCACATAATTGATGGCTTTGGCGGCCCGCACAGCAGCTTTACCCATCTTTTGTCGTAGGCCTGAGTCGAGAGCTGGGCTGGGTGCTTCTTCAAGCAGCTTTTGGTGGCGACGCTGAATCGAGCAATCTCGTTCACCCAGGTGGACTACGTTACCGTAGCTGTCGGCAAGAATCTGAAACTCAATATGACGTGGATTTTCAACAAACTTTTCTAAATAAATACCGCCGTTACCAAAGGCCGCTTCTGCTTCACCCTGGGCCGAGAGAAACAACTTTGTCATCTCATCTGCTTCACGCACAAGTCGCATACCGCGACCGCCTCCACCTGCAGTGGCTTTAATCATTACGGGGTAGCCAATGTCAGCGGCTAAGGCCATTGCCTCTTCAGGCGTATCCAATAGACCTTGACTGCCAGGAACCGTCGGCACCTTGACCCGCTGCATGGTGGCCTTGGCAGTAGATTTATCCCCCATGGCCCGCATTGCCGCTGCCGATGGACCGATAAATACGATTTTGTGATCGGCGCAAATGTCTACAAAGCGATCATTTTCAGCTAAGAAACCATAGCCAGGGTGAATCGCACTGGCCCCGGTGGTCATGGCAGCCGCAATAATATTAGGAACGTTGAGATAGCTGCGACTGCTCGGAGCTTCGCCAATACAAATGGCTTCATCAGCTAGTTGTACATGAAGGGCGTGGCGATCAATAGTGGAATGAACAGCGACCGTTGCAATACCCATCTCCTCACAGGTGCGTAAAATTCGCAGTGCGATTTCACCTCGGTTCGCAATCAAGATCTTTGAAAAGCGCATCAGCCAGCCACTACCCTAAGGAAACTTTTTATCTATGTGCATCATATGACGGAAGCTGATCGTACCATGCAGGCTATTTTTCCCTGGAGACGTTGAGGCAAATTGAACAAACAAAATCTCGTTACTAGAAGGGACTGTTTGTGGTTTACTAATATATGCTGTTGTGCTTAACAGCATCTGCGGATGTGGTGGAATTGGTAGACACGCACGCTTGAGGGGCGTGTGGCTTATGCCATGCGAGTTCGATTCTCGCCATCCGCATAAAATTTTTTACATTACCTACCCCCTAACTTCGCTCCACAATCTGAATTGAGTGCAGTAAGGGTCTCTGCAGAGCATGGGGCAAGCGTATATCATGAAACTACTCATGAATTTTTGTAAATAGCTTTGACTTCAACGCTTGGACCGTCACCAAAGGCCCAGAAAACCACAGGATGGCATTCTTTGGATATGCTTTGGCAAGGGGATGAAACCGTTGTCAAAAGAGGATTACCCCACGATCAGCTCTCACCGGCTTGGCAGATTTTGATGCTGGGCGATGGCTCTCCCACCCGTCATTTACAGCTGCTGACGCGGGAACCTACTGAGGTTGATGTTATTGAGATGTCCTCAGTGGGTATGGCAAATGATGGTGCCCCCGATTTGATTAGCTATGTCCCTGGTCCTCGGCTCAGGCGGCAAGTGTGGTTGCGCACAGCCTCAGGGCAGCGTTTAGCCTATGCGACATCTTGGTGGGAAGCCAGTCATGTGGATGAGTATTTAAAGAATCGCTCTCTACCCATCTGGGCGAGTCTTGCTAATCTACGTACTGAGCTGTATCGAGATATCCAGGGCATTTACTACGGGTGGAGTCCACCTCTAGAAAAGGCATTTGGCCAGAAAGGGCCATTTTGGGGACGCCACTATTTATTTTGGCACCATGGTAAACCGCTGACGCTTATTTATGAGGTCTTTTCGCCATACCTGATGCGCTATTTGGGGCCAATGCGTTCGGAAACAAGCCACCGATAGGGCTGCATTCCATTGAATTCACCGTGCTATTTGGCCTCTGGGTTAGTGCTTTGATTGCGTCGTTTGCGGCATCGCTCTGAGCAATATTTCACCTCATCCCAACAATCGGCCCATTTTTTGCGCCAAGTAAAAGGACGCTGGCAGACTGGACAGGTTTTGGTGGGTAAATCAGATTTGCGGCGTTGCCGAGCCATGTTTTTAGA
This sequence comes from Cyanobacteria bacterium P01_H01_bin.105, assembly GCA_039178155.1. Taxonomy (GTDB): domain Bacteria; phylum Cyanobacteriota; class Cyanobacteriia; order Phormidesmidales; family Phormidesmidaceae; genus Leptothoe. The sequence continues at coordinate 298 of JBCDFI010000145.1, read as the reverse complement.
TGGTCTTCTATGTCGATCCTCGCGGTATGCTCAGAAACTAGTCTAAAGCGCATCTGTTGATGATGCCTGGGTCCAGTAATTTTTAGATCGCATGCCTGACACCTCCTTAACCCAGCTCCGGATCGTTCTAGTCGAACCGGCTGGTCCTCTAAACATTGGCTCAGCTGCACGGGTGATGAAAAACTTTGGTTTATCCCAGCTGGTGTTGGTAAATCCTCAGTGCGATCCTCACAGTGACGAGGCTAGACAGATGGCGGTCCATGCCTACGATCTGATTGAGGCATCAACGATAGTAACT
>JBCDFI010000144.1:0-10783 GCA_039178155.1 Cyanobacteria bacterium P01_H01_bin.105 | reverse complement strand
ATCTGGTAGCCTATTTGTATCGGTATTTTAATGTACGGCTAACATTTCCAAACTAGGAGGAGGCGCGTAGTCAATGGGACTACCCTGGTACCGGGTACATACAGTCGTGGTTAACGATCCCGGACGACTGATTTCTGTACACCTAATGCATACTGCACTTGTAGCAGGCTGGGCTGGCTCTATGGCCCTGTTTGAGCTTGCTACATTCGATCCAAGTGATCCTGCCCTGAACCCCATGTGGCGTCAGGGTATGTTTGTTCTTCCCTTCATGTCTCGCCTCGGTGTAACCGGGTCCTGGGGTGGCTGGGATGTGACTGGCGAGACAGGTCTTGATCCTGGCTTCTGGTCCTTTGAGGGAGTTGCTCTAGCACATATCGTGCTATCTGGTCTGCTGTTCTTAGCAGCTGTTTGGCACTGGGTCTTTTGGGATTTGGAGCTATTCCGTGACCCCCGAACTGGTGAGCCCGCTTTGGACTTACCCAAAATGTTCGGTATTCACCTGTTCTTATCTGGTTTACTTTGCTTCGGATTCGGAGCGTTTCATTTAACCGGTGTTTGGGGACCTGGTATGTGGGTATCTGACCCATATGGTCTCACTGGGCACGTTCAGCCTGTTGCTCCTGAGTGGGGGCCAGCTGGATTTAATCCTTACAATGCCGGAGGTATTGTGGCTCACCATATTGCCGCCGGTATTGTGGGCATTATCGCGGGTCTTTTTCACCTGACAGTACGTCCACCTCAGCGTTTGTATAAGGCGTTGCGGATGGGTAACATCGAGACTGTGCTTTCTAGCAGTATTGCGGCTGTATTCTTTGCTGCATTCGTAGTGGCCGGTACTATGTGGTACGGCAATGCGACCACTCCTGTTGAACTGTTTGGTCCGACTCGCTATCAGTGGGATGGTGGCTACTATCAACAGGAAATTGAGCGTCGTGTGCAGGCTGACATGGCTGATGGTATAAGCCGTCAGGAAGCCTACGGAAATATTCCTGAAAAGTTAGCTTTCTACGATTACGTGGGTAATAGCCCCGCTAAGGGTGGTTTATTCCGCGTTGGTCCTATGGATAGCGGTGATGGTATTGCAACTAGTTGGCTGGGACACCCCGTCTTTACTGACTCTGAAGGTCGTGAGCTTTCGGTTCGCCGTTTGCCCAATTTCTTTGAAACCTTCCCAGTTATTCTGACTGACTCTAGCGGTGTTGTACGTGCGGATATTCCGTTCCGACGGGCTGAGTCTCAGTTCAGTATTGAGCAGACTGGTGTAACTGCGACTTTCTACGGTGGTGAGCTGGATGGTCAGACCATCTCTGACCCTGCCAGAGTCAAGCGTTATGCCCGTAAGGCTTTGCTGGGTGAGCCGTTCGAGTTCGACCTCGAAACCTTGGAGTCTGACGGTGTATTCCGCTCTAGTCCCCGTGGTTGGTTTACCTTTGGACATGCTGTCTTTGCACTGCTGTTCTTCTTTGGCCACATCTGGCATGGCTCCCGTACTCTATACCGTGATGTATTCGCTGGTGTGGATCCCGACCTATCTGCCGAGCAGGTCGAATGGGGCTTCTTCCAGAAGGTGGGTGATACCTCTACACGTACTAGCAACTAGTCGCTATTTACGGATTTTAGGTTGACTGAAGATGGCCTGGTGATCACCGGGCCATTTTTTTGGGATAATAGAACTGGCAGTCCTTGCTGGCGTCTACGGCAATGGCAATTGATGTTAATTGAGTAGGACTAAACCATGGAAAGTGTTGCTTATATTCTGATTTTCACCTGTGTGATCGGTACCCTCTTTTTTGCGATCGCATTTCGTGAACCCCCTCGGATCAAGAAAGACTAGTTACAAAAGCTAGTTACCCAGTGCTTCTGCATCAAGACTGACAGTACTGTCAGGGTGATATGAAGCCTATGTGGTTACCCCAAGCGGTATGAATGACATAATAGAGGTACTAACTTCTTTGCATTTAGCGAAGTTAGCCTCTATTTTTGTTTTAAGCGTGGTCTAATGAGCGGGCCTCACTTTACTGATTTTGGGCTTAGTGGTCTATGCAGTGTCCCTTCTGCCAGCATCCTAACAATCGCGTCTTAGAATCCAGATCGGCTGAATCCGGTCGGAGCATTCGCCGTCGCCGGGAGTGCCTGAAGTGTAACAACCGTTTTACCACCTATGAGCGCATTGAATATGTGCCCATTACTGTAGTCAAACGCAATGCTGACCGAGAACTGTTTAACCGATCAAAGTTGCTCAGAGGAATTGTTCGAGCCTGTGAAAAGACAGGCCTAGAAGCCTCCAGATTAGAAAGTATCGTTGACAATATAGAAGCAGACCTCCAGCAGCGTGCAGCTAGAGAAATTACCAGCGCAGCGATTGGCGAACTCGTTTTACAACAGCTCAAACCCTTGAACGAAGTTGCCTATGTCCGATTTGCCTCCGTATACCGTCAATTTACCGGTATACGTGATTTTGCAGATGCCTTAAATCATTTACAATCCGCTGATGACGCTACTTCCTACATCTCAAGCGGCAATCGTAACGGTTCTGCATTGACTGTATGAAGAGCCAGTGCACCTCCTCACATCTCCTTAAAAACCAGCCCTAATCAATCGCGTAATATTGAGTGACAGCAGGACTAAATTCACTTATGATAAATAGTCTTGCGAAGGTTTGTGTATTTTGCTAATGTTCGATGCAATTTTACGTGTCGAAACATTCTGTGTGTTAGCATTACTTGCTTTCCAAAACTCTGAGGCCTGAACTAAGTTCAGGTACATGTCAGTGCCTGAGATGGCATAAACGCTATAGTCTAAGAACTTGACTGCTCAGAATTTTAGTTAAGGGGTAACGGTAGCGCATTTTGAGTGATGCCCTAGCCTTGTCTGAGATAGAATCTGGATCAATGTAGGGGCGCAACACAGACGCACAACATGTCCACTCAATTATGGAGAAACCGTAGGAAACATCTAGCATGGTCAATCTTGAAACGACACAAGCCGATATTGGTTTTACTCATGAAGACTTTGAAGCTTTATTAGATCAGTACGATTATCATTTCAATCCTGGCGACATTGTTCCAGGGACCGTTTTTAGCATCGAGCCTCGAGGTGCTCTGATTGACATTGGCGCAAAAACCGCTGCCTATTTGCCCATCCAAGAGATGTCGATCAACCGCGTCGAAGCTGCCGATGAGGTGCTTCAGTCTAATGAGACTCGTGAGTTTTTCATCCTTACAGATGAAAATGAAGATGGCCAGCTAACCCTCTCTATTCGCCGTATCGAGTACATGCGAGCATGGGAACGGGTGCGTCAGCTGCAGAACGAGGACGCCACTGTTCGCTCTGATGTGTTTGCTACTAATCGTGGTGGAGCACTTGTCAGAATTGAGGGGCTGCGCGGATTTATTCCTGGTTCTCACATCAGTACACGTAAGCCCAAGGAAGACCTTGTTGGTGAAGCACTTCCACTCAAGTTTCTAGAAGTTGATGAAGAGCGTAATCGCCTAGTGCTTAGCCATCGTCGTGCTCTGGTTGAGCGCAAGATGAATGGCCTCCAGGTCGGCGAGGTTGTAATTGGGGCAGTTCGTGGTCTCAAGCCCTACGGTGCCTTTATTGATATTGGCGGTGTTAGTGGTCTGCTGCACATCTCTGAAATTTCTCACGATCACATCGACACTCCCAACACAGTGCTCAATGTGAACGACGAGATTAAGGTCATGATTATCGATCTAGATGCTGAGCGTGGTCGGATTTCACTCTCTACCAAGCAGCTTGAGCCAGAACCCGGTGACATGGTCAAGAATCCTGACATCGTGTTTGAGAAAGCCGAAGAAATGGCTGAGCGCTATCGTCAACAGTTGCTAAAAGCAGCTGAAGCTGAAGCGGCTGCGGCAGCTGGTGAGGAAGTTGTCTCCGACGATGAGGATGCTTACAGCGAAGAAGACGAGGCTGCATTAGCTGTTGCTGAGTAGTTAATTCGATCAAAAAATTGCAGAACGCTGTTAGGGAGTTCTGCAAGAATCATGCATATTTTGCTATCTAAATGTGGGGCTTAGGTCCCACATTTTTTTATTGCCCTATTGGTTGCCCTGCTATTAACCGTGGTCACTCTCTCTTGTAACGGCAAGCTCTTTAGAAATATCCATGCTGTTTTTCTAGATAAGGACGGTACTCTGGCTAACGTTGCTAACTATCTAATTCAGTTAGGCCACATTCAGGCTCAGCTGATGGAGCAAGAGCTTCCGGGCACATGCGCGTTAATCCTAAAAGCTTTAGGGCTAACTCCTGAGGGCTTGACGGCATCTGGACTTTTAGCCGTGGGTAGTCGTCAGGAAACTATCTTAGGAGCGGCGAGTGCTGCTGCGATTACGGGTTGCCCATGGGTGCAGGCCGTAGAGTTAGCGACTGCCACATTCGCTATAGCCGATAAAAAATGTTCACCTAAAGCTGTTTATACTCCGCTTCTGCCAGGAGTTTTAGGTCTCTTGCAACGGCTTAGGCAAGCAAATCTCAAGCTCATTATGGTTTCGGCGGACTCCCAAAGCAATCTCGAACAGTTTGTGGAGCACTATGAATTGGCTGCCTATTTTGACCATCTCCAGGGGGTCAGCAATCAAAATCCTAGCAAGACTGCCTTTGATTTTTTGCCTCGGGCTTGTCAGGCTATTGGGCTTTTGCCTAACCAAGGCGTGGTGATTGGGGATTCAGCCAGTGATTTGCGTATGGCTGAGTCAGCCAAAGGCTTTATTGGATATTTGGGCGGTTGGCAACCTGTGTTGTCGCCCATAGATATTCTCGGTGATATGGGCAGTAGCGTATCCCTAGACTGCTCATTTATCGCAGACTTTAGACAGTTGGATATTTTAGCTTAGCCCTACTGTCTAAAGGTACAGAAAATACAGGCGTAGTAAAAAATAAAAACGGAGGCGACATGCTGCCACCTCCAAATTCAACCTTGATTTGCACATGTGTGCATCTGAATTATCTTTATTGTGTTGGTTACCTTCTGAGAACTCAAGTGACGTGTTGTCAGAGTTTGTAGTTGTGATGAGACACATAATCACGAAGAGCTGCAAGGATAAAAGCTGCACCCTTTAGCTAGACGGGATACACTAATCTAAAGTGATTGACGGAGTCATCGATGTCGCCATTTCCAGCCTATCGTCCTAAACGGCTATCGTTAGGGCCTCTCGAAACCGAGATTTTAGACATTTTATGGGAATTGGGAACGACATCTGCAACCGCAATTCATAATCAAATTTTGGAAGATATTGACCGCGATCTGACCTACTCGTCGGTGGCTACTGTGTTGCGTCGGCTGGAGACAAAGGGATGGATTGCTAAGCGCCGTGTGGGCAGAGCGTATCACTGGGAGCCTCTACTTTCTGCAGATAGCGCCAAGGTTTTAGAATCCCACGAGCGTTTGCATCAGTTTTTAGCGGCTAGTAATCCGGATATTGTGGCCGCTTTTGCCGATACCCTTGATCAGGCCAGCCTAGACCAGCTAGAGGCAATTACCCAACGCATTCAAGCTGCCCGACGTGCTCAGACAGGTCAACTACAGGGCCAGGAGCAACAGTCATGATGCATGTCAGTTTAATGGGGGGTGCGATCGCAGCTGCAATTCTACTGCGCTTGGTCTTTACACATCGCTGTTTACAAAACTCCCACTGGTTAGCTGTATTATCCTTACTGATTGTCTCGCCCCTACTGTTATTAACGACAGCCGTAGCCATTATCACCATGGGACCCCATGGTCATATGGTTAGCCCCATAGAAGGTTGGCTTAGCTATGGAGCCGCCTGGTTATTTTTAGGCGTGAGCGGGGGCCTATTGCTTAACCTTGGGTGGCAGGCTCATACGAGCATTGCCCACATTCAGCAGTATCCGCAGCAGTTGGTGCATAACATGTCTGCTCGTGTGATGGATAAGACCAGTGCGTTTAGCGCGCAAATTGGGTTCTGGTCGTCAGATTTGGTCATGAGCCAAGGTCTGATTGATACCTTAGACGGTGAGCATCTTGCCGCTGTGATTGCCCACGAGCAGGCTCACCACTATTATCGCGACACCTTTTGGTTCTTTTGGCTAGGCTGGCTGAGGCGTCTCAGTCTATGGTTGCCCTACACCGATGAGCTTTGGCAAGAACTTTTACTGCTGAGAGAAATTCGCGCAGATAACTGGGCGACCAGCTCGGTTGATCGGCTCACGTTGGCAGAGTCCCTGGTACAGGTTATCGCAGCTCCCCTTGCTCCTATTACCGCTGCTAACTTTAGCTGTACGGCTCCCAGTAGTCGATTGAGCCGTCGGATTGACGCCTTGCTAGAACCCTGTGACCATGGCTTTCAACCCGAGTGGTCATTGATGACCTATAGCTGTATTGCCGGTCTGGTGTTGGGGTTATTTCCCCTCTGTTCGATTCCATTTCACTACTAGCAGTTTGCGCTCCAGAATTTTTTTAACTTACTTTTCTTAGATTGCTAAAAGGGAACATCAGGCCCCGGTTCTGTTGACGCCTGAGCCGACTTAGACGCAGCTGCTCCATCTTCGGTAGGGTCATCGTCTAGGTTTACAATCTGTCCGCTAAAGAATTGGGCAAAGCTTTTTACACTACGTTCAAGCTCACTTTCCGATTGCCAACCAGGTACTTCAGGGGCAAGGGTTTCTGTACTGGCACCGTCATCAGCCTTAGGAGAAGAGGTTTTGTCTGTGTTCGGTTTAGGTTTCTTGTGCTCGGCAGGCTCTACAGAAGATGTTACAGACGGAGTAGGTTGTTTGAGCTGTGGTGGTGCTGGGCGAATGGGCATAGGTGTCACTGCTGCAGGCACTGGCTCCGTCGTTTTCGTCGGTGCAATAACCATGGTGACCCGAAGCTTGTGTCCAAAAACCTGCTCAATGGCCGCTTCTACATTACCCAGACGATTTTGAGCCATCTGCATGAGCTTGTCATTGGTAATCCCAACACGGGCATCTACGCCATCACAGGCCAACAGCTGACCATGCTGACGCATCAAGACGGCTGTCCCCATGGGGATTGCTCCCGTTTTGGCCATGCGCATCATCTGGGTGACAATTTTTGCCCATATGTCTTTCAGGCTGCCCATAGCAGGTGCGTCTGCCATAGTTGGCGCTGATGGCGTTGATGGCGGCGTTAATGCCCTAGCCACTGGCTCGTTGGGTCGTGACGCCTCTTCTGCCCGAGGTTTAGTGCCTGCTGGTTTAACCTCTGTTGGCCTATCTCCTGGCTGGCTAGATGGTGGTGGGGTGGCTAAAGGGCTGGAGTTGGCCGCTTCGGCAGCCTGAATTTTCGTACCTGATGGTTTCTCAGGGGCTGGGTTACTGGCGGATGATGTATCGAGTGCGACAGGTTGAGCCAGTGGTCGACTTTTTTCTCGAATAGGTGCAGGTGATGACGATGCGGGGGGCTGTTTGCCTGGGACCGGTTTTGCTGGGGCCGGTTTGCCTGGAGCTGCAGTGATAGCCTGCTCTGAGTTATGCTGCTGCCCTTGGGCCGATGGTAGCAAACCCATGAGCGTGATTTCTAACCACAGTCTAGGCTGAGTTGTATTTTTGACCTGTACCTCAGCCCCCCGCAGATGTTGCTGGCTAGAGAGCAGCCATGGCAGCGGTAGCGCCTTAGCAAAAGACACCATCTCTGCCCAAATCGGTGGTGTAATGGCCACCAAATCAAGCCGCTCGCCTGCGGTTTTAGCAATTAACAAATCACGATAAAACGCCACCAGACTCTGGAGCACCATCAGCGGCTCTCGGCCCCGATCCATAAGCTGACGGGCTAAAATTAGCACCTGGGTACCGTCATCTGCACTGACTGCCTGAACTAAGGCGAGCAAATCTCGTTCAGAAACAGCGCCCACTAGATCCCAAACGGCCTCAATCGTGATTTTCCCATCCAGTAGGCCTAGCTGATCGAGCAGGCTTTCAGCATCGCGTAACCCACCTTGGGAAAGCTGAGCGACCAGCTGTAGGGCATCCGGTGCGATCGCGATAGATTCTTGCTGGGCGATATAGTCTAAATGCTGCACCATCGCATCCAGGGGAATGCGACGAAAGTCAAACCGCTGACACCGAGAAATGATGGTGGGCAATACCCGTTGGGGATCGGTGGTGGCCAGGACAAAAACAACGTGGGGCGGCGGCTCCTCTAAGGTTTTGAGCAGGGCATTAAAGGCTGCCGTACTCAACATATGGACCTCGTCTAGCACATAAAGCTTATGACGGCACTGGACTGGAGCAAACTGAGCCCGCTCGATCAGCTCACGGATATTATCCACACCGGTATTACTGGCCGCATCAATCTCGACAATATCGAGGGCGGCACCGACGGTAATTTCACGACAAACCTGACATTGGCCACAGGGTTCAGATGTCGGTCCCTGACTGCTTAAACAGTTGAGCGACTTGGCTAAAATTCGAGCACTAGAGGTTTTACCCGTACCCCTCGGACCACAAAAAAGATATGCCGGAGCAATTCGATTTTGCTGCAGAGCGTTAGAAAGAGTTGTTGCGATCGCACCCTGACCAACCAGCTGGGCAAAGGTTTGGGGACGATATTTGTGATGCAGCGGCTCGTAGGCCATACATACTATGTCCTACATCAATAATAAGAGTGACGCAAACGAGGCATGCCTTAACGAAATAATAGGCTCCTCAATTATAAAAGCTCCAGACTTATTCAACCGACTGCCATGGTGCCTTTGGTTATTCCGACACTTTGCAACCAGGCCAACCAGCTAGGCCAGCGACTAAAACGCTTACCAAGGTGAACCTCATTCCCCTTGGGCGACCAATGAACCTGATCAAAAATCTGATGCAAAATAAATAATCCGCGACCGCAGTCGCCCATGCTGTCACTGTCAATATCTTCGGAACACACACGACATATAGCAGGTCTCTCAAAGCCGCTGCCCTGGTCCGTAATTATCCACCAGTAGCACCCTTCCACCTCGGCATACTGAACCGAAACATGCTTGCCTGGATCCAAACTATTGCCATGTTTGGCTGCGTTAACTAATGCTTCTTGCAACCCTAGATGCAGCTCATCGCGCATCTGTAAGGGGGCACGCTCTAACAAAGTATCGATAATTGGATACAGATAGAGAGTAGACGCGAAACTTAATTTGTCCCACTTTACTCCACTGGATGATGTCATCACACTAACCATGCAATCAATCTCCAACATCGAGTCAAATGCCTATCAACGGCAGACTCTTACGTCAATACAAACCGTAGTCCTAAAAACTAGACCGGGCTAGCTCGAAATTAAAAAATAAATTTGATAGATGTTATGTAAATACGTACTACAGAGAATTAATAGGTTTCTTATCTTTATCCAATATATCAGATATGCAATAAGGTGAACTCAAAAAGAGGAAAGACCATTGAACCAAGTAGTAATCTTGTATTTTTTTTAGGTTAAGTAAAAATATTTTGGGTCTTGTTTTTACGTTAACTTTACTCTCTAGAACTCAAACATGAATTTCGGTGTAAATGCGCTTAGGCAATAGCTTTAGTGGTTCTTGATAGCTCTAGGAACGCAGCCCTGATTATTTTCTGATGCGTAAACTAAAACAGAGAAATTAGCAAGCATTATTCTGTATCTCAGCCACAGTAGAAAACTGCTCACAAATCAAGAACCTATCTTTTGGAGGTATCTCTAGTTAATCCTTGACTAATGGCTAATAATGCCAAATTTACCCCTAAATGTAGGGTTGCTATAGCCAAGTAATTCAATACTAAGCAATTTCAACTAGAAAATTGTACGTAATATTTAACGAAGTAGTTAATAGTCCGAAAAAATACGGTTGATAATTGCACACCCTGTCAGTCGATATGACAATAAGCCTGGATAAACTTATTGTCATACCTGTGGATAATCGCTAAAGCAATTTCTAAGCACCGTCTCAGTGATAAAGGCTTATGACAAATGGTGCTTAGCCACCTCCGCAACTATCTCTGAATCATCTTGAGCCAAAGTGAGGAGCGTCGGGCGGACATTGTCGGCCTGGGGAGTATCTAAATAATTACTAAGGGCCTGGGCAAGACGATGGCGGACTTGCCAATCGTCACTGTCTGCAAAATTTAAAAGCAGAGGGACACCACGCGGATCCTTTAGTTCACCCAAGGCACCCACAGCGGTTAATGAAACCAAGTTATTGTCAGACTTTAGGGCTTTTTGTAGCAGCTCAAAGCCACGGCTATCTCCCAATTCCCCTAGACAGGCGACGATACTCATCTGCACAATCCATTCCGATGTATTGCTGTAGGTGGTCGCCAAATCATCGTAGGCTTCAACTAACTGAAGCGCTCCTATAGAATCAGCTGCAGCTGCTTGAACATCTGCTTCTGGATCGTGATAGAGCGCTCCCCGTAGGATTGTTAGCGCCGTCTCTCTATCTTGATTGCCTAAGGAAGAAAATTGACTAATAGCCGCGTAACGCACCCGTGAACTGCTATCGCTAACGACCGTTTGAATTAGCTCAAAGGCCACTGCAGGATCAATGTCCCGTAGTAAATTGACAGCTCGCAATCGCTGGCCGAGGTCTTCAGCTGCAAGCTGCTGTTTAATTTGCTCTGGCGAGATGCCCATGGTTTAAGAATGACGTTGCAATAAGTACGTGCAGTTTACATATACTGCTGCGCCAGCTCACGCACAATATCGCCACGGGTCAGAATGCCAACTACATGCTTATCTTTGTCAACGACCAATAATCGTCGAATCTGCTTGTCATGCATCAGCTGAGCCGCACGTTGCAAATCATCATCGGCGTTTACTAGAGTT
>JBCDFI010000143.1:0-10851 GCA_039178155.1 Cyanobacteria bacterium P01_H01_bin.105 | reverse complement strand
GCCTACACCCTTACGGTCGCAAGTGCCCCCCGACCGCTAATTTTTGTCTTTAATGGCGGTCCGGGCTCTTCGTCGGTGTGGCTGCACCTCGGTACCCTTGGCCCCCATCGCATCGTGATGGAACCTGATGGCTTTCAGCCGCCCCCACCCTATCGCTTGCAAGCCAATGCCCACACCTGGCTCAATCGTGCCGATTTAGTCTTTATCGATCCGGTGGGCACGGGCTTTAGTCGGGCGATCAATAAAGACAAAGATAAAAAATTCTGGAGTTATCAGGGCGATATTCACTCTGTCGGTGAATTTATTCGGTTGTATTTGACGCGCTATCAACGCTGGACGTCACCGCTCTATTTGGCTGGAGAAAGCTATGGCACTACCCGCGCTGCTGGCCTTGCCAGTCATTTGATCGATTTTGGGATTAGCTTCAATGGCATTGTTCTCATTTCTAATGCAATGGATTTGAGGCCAGTCTTTTTTGGGCGCGGTGACGATTTGCCCTTTCCACTATTTGTTCCCACCTATACAGCCGCCGCCTGGTATCACAAAAAACTCGCGCCCGAACTCCAACAGCGGTCACTAACAGATATCTTAAAGGAAGTCGAAATCTGGTCGGAGCGTGAGCTAACCTTAGCCCTGATGCAGGGCGATCGCTTGCCAGAGAGCGATAGACAAACTATTGCTACCACCCTCGCCCGCTATATTGGTGTGGATGTAGACTTTGTTCTAGGCTCGAATCTACGGGTCAATATTTCCCGATTTTGTAAGGAATTACTGCGCGCTGAAAAACGTAGTATCGGTCGCTTTGACGCGCGCTACAAAGGCATTGAAGCCCTTGAAATTACGGAGTACCCTGACTTTGATCCGGCCGCTTACGCCATCCAACCACCGTTTACGACCACATTTAATGACTATGTGCGCCGCAGTCTCGGTATTGAAACCGATCTTAGCTATGAAATCCTTAGTTGGACTGTAAATCAAGCGTGGCAATGGGAAAATGGCGAACTACCGACCACGGCGATGGCCTTACGGGATGCGATCGCAAAAAACCCCTTTATGAAAGTCTTTGTCGCCCAGGGTTACTATGATTTAGCCACGCCCCACTTTGCCACAGACTACACACTGTCTCATATGAATCTCGACCCCACACTCCGAGACAATATTCAAGTCAAATGCTACGAAGCTGGCCATATGTTTTATCTCGATGAAAGCTGTTTAGCAGCCTTTAAAGCCGATATTGATGACTTTTTAGCCGCAAGCTGGGTGCAGTCATAGACAAAGAGAAGGATAGATGAAACAGAAATCAATAATTTGGGATTTCGATGACACTATTTATGAAAAGTTGCAATGCCTGACAATCCTAATGTACTGGAACAAAACCAAGTAATTAGTGAGTTACAAAACATATCTGCGTCCAGTGAGTGGGAACATTACTCGTCAAATTTAACGCTGAAATATTTAGCTGGGTTGGAGAAGAATGACTAGAGCAGTCCTGTTCGATTTAGATAGCACACTTTTCTTTCCAACGTCCTTCATACCCTATTTCCAAATGCTAACGGCCAAGGCATTGATGCATCCGTAGACTTAGTTGACGTTGCCAAAAAGCAGAATTCTCATGCCCTTAACTTTGAATATGGTAACGTATACGAGATTAATAGCGCGGATAATACCTATGACCTGACCGCAGGCCAGACGCTTTTCATACATTTCAAGAATCCCAAGTTGGCGATCTTAGAGATGCAGCGAGTTACCAAACCCGGCGGGCGTCTTTTGATCATGGAGCCAATAATTCATACTGATGGAATCGTTAGCTATGTTCCAGGTGAAGCCGCAATCAAAAAAAGCCTTGGAGATGAGCTACTACGGTTTGATATTTCCAGGAAGCTAGAAGATGGTATCGATATGCTGATCGCGACCAAAATACCGCATCTCTTATTGGAAGTGGGTGCCTCAAATATTACCGTGAATACTTTCAATATCGTTAACTTTTCAGAAGAAGATAGACGTGGAAATCCTGATGCAATCCACTATTCGTCTTACGATTATTTCATGCTGAGCCTGGGATATAGTGACCTTGTTAGTGGTGGCTGCGGATGCCTAACAAGTGCATGTTGATAGGAATAACTAAAGTCTGAACTATGGTGGAAGCGATCAGGCAAGCCAAATCTCTGAGTGATGAGGAAAAGCAACGGCTCTTTGGGTGGGGAAAGAATATCTTTGGTGTGGAAACATTCAACTTAAGGTGGAGACCAAAAGACTTACATTTCCTGTTCTATTCAAATGGTGAATTAACCAGCCATGTAGGTGTACTCGCGCATATAGTCACCGTCAATGGAGAATCCGTCACAGTAGGGGGAGTAGGGGGTGTTGTGACGACACCGAAAGCGCAGAAGCAGGGCTATGCTCGTCGGCTTATGCAGCATACGGCACAATTTTTAGAGTGCGAATGGAAAGTTGCGGCTGGACTGCTCTTTTGTCTTCCAGGAATGATGGCGTACTACGAAGCACTTGGGTGGCAGAGAGTAGAAGGCTCTGTGCTGGTTGAACAGCCAAATGGAAAGATTATCTCTCCTTTATTCGTAATGACGTTACCACTGCATAAAGGAGAGTATCTTAATGGAAGAATTGAGCTTTGCAGTCTGCCATGGTAATCAGAGATTAGAGAAACTTTGATCAAGGACCGTATAACAAGACGTTCGTTTTAATCGTGATTTCAGTACTATAAAAGAGGTAAAATCTCATCATTTAAGCTAGTGAAAACAGTTTCAGCTCATGCAAGAAATTATATTTGTTTTCTCCAATTAACGGGTGCAACAAGCTTATATCCCTCAAATAACCATTCACCCTCAGGCTTTAGCATGATCTCTACTAACCTTATCAGGTTTTCAGTCTTTCCATTGATAAAGAGATCTGCAAAACTCTCGTCAAACTGAGCAGCAAACTGTGGTGCAACTTGCTGTAGCCGTTTGGGTATCGATTTGCCTGTGGCCGACCAAAGATTACGACTGCGCAGATAATGGTCTGCCACTGCACTGTATAGCTGAGTACCGGAAGCCATCAATTCTGCCCTTGAACGTGGAGCTCGAATATCATCGATCAGCTCTGTAATGGCATAGCGTGATCTATCAATGGTGTCTTTGTCCCAGGCAGGTGGACCTGCAGCTAGAAGATCATTCGCTAACTGCTTTAGCTCTTTAGATAGTTGACTCGGCTGAGGTATCTCAATGCCTTCACTTACCATAGCAGGCAAAGAAGGTATACCTGTAGGTCTATCGACCTCAAAGAAAAAGTACCTTAGCGTTTCAGGATCATGAACGAATGCCTCGACAGGCCAGCCTTCAAACTGAAAAGATTCCCGATATGCAGCAGAAAGCTGTGGAAACACCACAACAAGGTCAAGATCTGACGTGGCGGTGCCTTCACCCCGAACGACAGAGCCCGCTAAAAAAATAACGTTTGCATTCGGATAGCGTTCTTGTTGGATTTTAGTTGTGACCTCAACTGGCTCATCTCTCATAGCAACACATGTAATCTGGTTGAACCGATACACCTAAAAGCAGCACACTTTAATACAACTCACTTTAGTGCAACTCACTTTAGTGCAACTCATTCTCATTTACCTTCGCTATGATAGTAGGCAATCAGTACAAAAGCGATTTACTTGGGAGGTCAATATGGACACACTTACTCTCAAAGTCATTTTTATAGTTTGCTTGATGTTAACGGGAATCATTCGTAAGCCCTACGAGCGCAAGACCAAGAATAATACTATCGTTGACAATCGTAAAACGCCTCAGGAAATTAGTTTGCTGGCGTTTGTTTTCTTAGGCATGTTTGTGTTGCCACTAGTTTATATTGTGACGCCGCTGTTTAAGTTTGCTGATTATTCGTTGCCGATCTGGGCGAATGTATTGGGAATTTTGACATTTGCGATCGCACTCTACCTATTTTGGCGCTCCCACCACGATCTTGGCCAAAACTGGTCACCCACATTACAGGTCCGAGAAGACCATACCTTGATTACTAACGGCATCTATCAAGTTATCCGCCATCCCATGTATACGTCCATCTGGCTTTGGGTTATCGCCCAAGGGCTGCTGTTAACCAACTGGATTGCCGGTCTCTCGGGCATCATTACCTTTGGTGCTTTATATATTCTCCGAGTGAGTAATGAAGAGAAAATGATGCTAGATCAGTTTGGCGAGAAATATCAGGCCTATCGACAAAGGACGAAGCGGTTAGTGCCTTATTTGTTCTAAAACAGCAGATTTGTACAGATTTTAGAAAGATCCCCGCACCTGAACCCCATAGGTAGCAGGTGCTCCAAAGGAACCGACGGCACCAGGGCCAAAGGCGAAGGCATTGGTAACATACTCTTCATCAAAGAGATTGTTGGCAAAGAGATAAATGCCATAGTTATCAAATTCGTAGCCTAGTCGGGCGTTGACAATGGCAAAGGGATCTTGATCGAGGGTATTGGCGTCATCAAAGTAGGTGGTACCGGTGCCTTGTAAGGCAATGCGGCCAAATATGCCAGACGGGCTGCGGTATTGCACCGCCAGGTTATAGGTGAGATCGGGGGCAAAGGGTAGATCGTTGCCGTCAAAACTTTGATTGGTAAATGGGTTAGTGAATTCTGTAAATTCAGCATCAATTAGGCCTAGCCCGACGATAAAATCGAGACCTTCAATTGGGGTAGCCCTGGCCTCTAGCTCCAATCCTAGAATTTCTACCTCGGCATTGGCAATATCACGCTGCAGACCAATGGCATCTGGAAGGGCCACCTGAAAGTTGTTAACTTCGTTGTGAAAGAGGGCTAAATTTATCGCCAGACGATCGTCTAGCCAGCTGGATTTGAGACCTAGCTCATAGTTCCAAGAGGTCTCTTCGTCATAGGTTAGAGTCTCATTATTCTCAGCTCGATAGTTGATGCCACTGGGGCGATAGCCTTTAGCGATGCTGCCATAGGCCATGACTTCAGGACTAATCTGATACTGCAGGGCAAATCGAGGCAGCCAAACACTGTCGTCTTGTTCAATGTCGGTAAAGGATGCACCGCTGGCAAATGAGGCTGAACCATCAGCTAAGGTAAAGATGCGATCGCGATCCTCTAACGTATTATCCACCGCCTCATATCGCAGTCCTGCCGTCAGTGTCAGCGCATTAGTGGGCTGATAGCTAGCCTGACCAAATACCGCCAGGGTGGTCTGATCCAAATCAGCAAAGGTCTCGTCCTGGCCAGCAGGTGAGCCAAAGATCCCCGGCGCATCGCTGCCAAAAATAATGCCCTCGCCATTGGCATCAAAATCACGGGATTCGTAATAGCCCCCCAGCAGCCACTGAAACTGTCCATTCTCGGTTGGTGACTGGATGCGAATCTCTTCACTAAAAACAGTCGAATCAAAGGCTGACACCCCGGCTGCTAAATCGATCACAGACGCATCAGCATCAAATTGCGTCTCCTGATCCGAGAATCTTCTTGAGGTAATAGACGTGATCCGAAATTGGGGCTGGGTATAGGTCACCCGCAAAGATTGAGTGTTACTGTTAAGGCGGCTCAGTCCATCAAAATTCTGGTTCGTCTCTGAGAGATCGTCAGCATCGTCACTGCCCAAGGCAAATAACACCGGGGCACCATCATCATGGTCATCAAAGGAAGCATTTACCGCCACATCCCAGTTTTCATCGGGCAACCACTGCAGCCGCAGTCGCCCTGAACCGCCAGATTGTTCTCCTAGATCATCATCTAAAAACAGATTATCCACATAGCCATCTCGATTATCATAGCCGCCGGACAATCGTAGAAACAGTTGATCTTCTATTAACGGCACATTAACGCTGGTCTGCAAACCCAAGGCATCAAAATTGCCATAGCTGGCGGTACCTTTAACGGCAAACTCATCATCAGGTGGCTGAGTTACAATATTCACCACCCCCGCCTGGGCATTGCGTCCGTAGAGAGTACTCTGGGGACCGCGCAGCACCTCAACCTGCTCTAAATCCAACAGATTGACATCGATAAAACTGCCATAGTCATAGGGTACATCATCAATGTAAAACGCCACCGAGTCTCGCGAGACAAAGTTAAAGTTGCTTAACCCGCGAATACTGTAGTTGTTAAAGTAACGGCTATCGCCCCCAAATGGCAGCACTGAGAAGTTGGGCGTATCCGCAGCAATATCGGTTAAACTGTCGATACCGGCATTTTCAATGTCATCCGCTGTCAATACCGTGATGCTAAGGGGAACTTCCTGCAGCGGTGCCTCTGTTTTCTCTGCGGTGACAATAATTCTGAGACTTTCTGATTCTGTTTCTGCTTGCTCCTCGTCTGCTGGCAAGCTCGGATCGGGCTCCTGAGAGATCTGAACAGCCGAATTGTAATTGCGCTGATTTTGAGCCGCTACCGGAGCAGAGTATGCCAAAATCAATGCGGTTGCCCCTATTAGATATCTCACCTTGTTACCCCACGACGATAAGCAGCCCAAGCCGACGCTTCGACCTGTGCGATCGCATCGTTTTAGCTCTAACTGATGAAAATAGTTGTCAGTAGCTTACGTCGATCGAATTGTTTTGAAAAGCCATAACTGATCCATAGAGGGATTTGTTTGATCCTCAGCTGGATTTATTTGGAACGCCTTAACCACTAACCTTCCCAAACTCTCTCGGCGTTACCCCATATCTCCGCTTAAACGCCGCCGCAAAATGTCCACGATTGCTATAGCCAACTGCTCTTACTACTTCAGTCACAGTCATATCTTTTGTTGCCAACAAATATCGAGCCTGTTCCATACGGCACTGATGTAGATAGCCAAACACGGTGGTTCCAAAAACCTGACGAAACCCCACCTTTAGCTTGTAATCGTTTAACCCCACCTGACGAGCCAAAGACATCAGAGATGGCGGATCGGTTAGGTTGTTTTTAAGAATCTCTTTAGCTTGATCAATACAGTCTAAGTCAGCCCCTTTGAGCGGCTTAACTGTCGGTGGCTGTTTTGGGGTATCCAACTGCCATGCGATCAGTTCTAATACTTTGCTTTCTAGATAGAGACGTCTCATCAATCCTTGATAGGGACAGTCCCAAATTTGACGTAGCGTAGTCGCCATACGGGGCGTGGTGGTTCCTTGCAATACATGTGCCTGTTTCTTTAAACAAGGCTGAAAGACAGTGGGGATCTGGCCAGAATGCCCCGCCACCAAGGTTTGCAAAAAGCTTGGAGCAATATCCACCTGGATCAGCTGAATTATCTGATTAGCTTGATAATGGCGTTCTCCTTTGATCTCAGGTCGATAGACTAAACCATAGTCTCCCGTCTGCAGGTCAAACCTATTGTCAGGGGCTTTGAGGTGGCCATGGACATGGCCATTTAAGCAAAATGAAAGTCCCAGCGATGGAGTTTGGGCCGTACCATACAGCACCACATCTTCTCTAAATTGATGCTCTTGGATGTAAAGCGTCAAGCCAGGCTGTAGCTGAACAGACTGAATGTAGCCACGCCCAAGCGTTGCCGGTAGCGTCAGGGTATGCTCAAACGCCGTACTTTGATAATTAACGCCAACGCCCTGCTTAAATTCCTCAAGTAACTCATGCCAGTTACTATAGGTCAGAAAAAGTTGCATACCCGCATTTATTGAAAATCAATGTCAATTATAATGCATAGTTAAAATCGACTCTTAATATGCAGCTGTAAGTCTCTCAATCAAAACGTTAGCACCACAATGCATCCTACCTTTATCTCCCACTATCATCTTCCAGATAGACCCCCCTTTTTGAGCCTGTCTGATCTCGAAGGTGGTATGGATAGCCAGATATTTCAAGATATGCTCAATCGGCATAAATGGGATGAGAATTATAATCGAAGATTTGGACTGAACTATTTAAAAACAAGAGCTTCTGTTGAGAAGAAACTAAGAGATCTGTTCATTCGTCGTGGGGGAAATCCCAAAAGGCAATATCCCATCTACTTTGTCTTAGGTGAGTCAAAATGGTTCCAATATTTAAATGCTGAGCACAGGGTAATACGAATACCCATATCAGAGCTTCCTAATCAGTCGGTATCGGTGACATTTCCAGACAGCTACATCACCATGACCAACAGCAAGAAGCCCTACTATGAGAAAGTGTATTTCATCAGTGAAATTCAAGATTTTCTTGCTGAATACGGCATGCCAGAGAATGACGTGCCTAAAACATACGAAAAATACTGGGAAGGAGATTTTGAGAAGTACTATGAAGTTCAAGTATGGGATAACGAGATATTAAGACCCTATGATTTTTTTCATGCAAGAGAATAAAGAATTTGAGACGGAAGGTATTAAACTTGATGGAGTTGCTTAAGTGCGCTCACGCTGTAACAGATGGAGGGCAGTAAAGTTATCCTTTGAGCCTGCTGAAGAGATTGAAGCCGTGGAGATTTTGGGACTATGACGTCAAAACAGAATGTATTCTCTAGTAGTCGTGATGTTGCCTCTGAATTTGATCAGTGGGCCGAAGCAGGCCGAGGTGACTCCATGGCTGCCGGTCATCGTTTTGCCACTCAGCTGCTGCTGAAGGATTTTGCCGTCTCTGATAGCTCCGTTGTCCTTGATGCAGGCTGTGGCATCGGTTGGATCCTGAATGAGCTGATTGGCCCTCACATTGCCCTGGGGGTTGGGATTGATTTATCCGCTGAGATGATTGAGATCGCATCCTCACGTCGCACCTTACCGCATGTAAGTTTTTTAACCGCAGACAGTGCCAACACCCCATTCGAGAATGACAAGTTTTCCCATATTGTTTCTGTAGAGTCTATCTACTATACGCCCCAACCGCTCGAAACATTAAAAGAATGGCTGCGCATCGCGATGCCCGGTGGTCGACTAGGTCTTGTCATTGACCTCTACCAGGCCAATCCAGCTGCAAACTACTGGGTCGACGCGCTACCAATTACGGTACATAATCTATCAGCAACAGAGTGGCAGACGTTACTGTCATCGGCTGGTTGGTCAAATGTAGCCTATCGCCACGTTCCCCTGCCCACTCAGACGGCTGACAGCGACTTTACGTCGTCTCCATATTTTCCAGACTACGATACCTATCGGGCCTACTGCGAAGCGGGTTCACTGCTCCTCAGTGCACATAAGCCAGAGTGATAAGGTTTATTATCACCCCACCAGACATGTCAAATATTTGGATCAGCCCAAATTGGGAGCGTGGGGATAGAAACATGATGTTACCAACGATATTATTTCTCTATTGAGAATTTTCTCATTACGGAAGAAGTGATAGGATTTGTATATGCAAAATCTCTGTTAAACAGACCTATGGCCGGGATGGATTATCGAACAATAGTTGTAAAAAAATCTCTAAAAATCACTCCTCACCTGCAGAGAGTTATCTTTACAGGGGATGACTTGGCCGATTTTCCTGAAAATTATGAGAGTGGCTATGTCAAGCTGTTATTTACCAACGATGGTCAAGCTATAGGTGATAAAAACCGGGCGCAGGAAAAGCATTTAAAGCGCACCTATACCGTGCGTACATATAGCCGAGCAGACAATGAATTAGGGATTGAATTTTCCCTACATGGTTCTAAAAATGGTCCGGCGGCCAGATGGGCTGAATCAACCAAGCCCGGTGACAAGATACTTATGGGGGGGCCTGGTCCCATAAAGCTAGCTAACCACAAGTCTGACTGGTTTTTGCTGGCGAGTGATATGTCGGGGTTGCCCGCATTATGTTGCAATTTGGAACTACTACCAAGTCAAGCCCAAGGCTATGCTGTAATTGAGGTGCCCAGTGAGGCGGACAAACAATCCTTAAAGGTGCCTAGCGGCATTGATGTGAAGTGGATTGTCAGTGACAAACCCGGTGAAACCCCTGATGCTCTGTTGAATGCTATAAAATCCCTCACCTGGAAAGATGGAAAGCCTGATGTTTGGGTAGCTTGTGAATTTGAAAGCATGAAGAGAATCAGACAGTACATGAAGGAGTCACGCAATATTGAGTCAGAAAACATGTACATCAGTAGCTATTGGAAGTTTGCTCGCACTGAAGACCAGCACAGAATAGATAAGCAAATTGATGCAGGGGCACCCTGGTTTATTCAGTTTTTGTGGAATATGAAAACAAATTTTCAGAAGAGTTTGCTCCTTGGAAAATGATATTAGGCAATTAAAAACGAATGATGATGTGAGGGGACCTGCAGGAGATTTTAAATACGTCAAGCACCCAGCTGTCATAGTTTATAGTCTTTACACTGCTCCCTCGCCATATTTAAAATCTCCTTTAGCAACAATAATTGCATTAACAAGTGTAATTGCTCCACTAGTAATAAACACCCCGCTGTAACCAATGCTAGTTGCCAAAAAGCCGTTGATGCCTGCCGCGACCAAGCTACCAATAAAAAGTATGGTCGCTTGCAAAGTATAGTCAGTGCCTGCTGTTTTGAGGCGAGTGTTGTCCATCATCATCGTACTCAGGGCGACCGATGTCATACCGTAGATAAAATTAAACAAGGTGGATACACCATAGAGTACAGTCAAATCTGTAAAGCCCCAGGCAGGTAAAAAGTGCAGCGTGTTGGCCCCGGCTAATAGTAGGGTAGAGAAGAGTAGCGATCGCACCCGACCCAACGACTTAATGAACACCCCTGCCACCAGCGATCCCACCAGTCCAGCACTATAGGCTGCCATGCCATACATCCAGCCAATTTGCGATAACGATAGCCCAATATCCACTAATAGAGGACACATGCCGAACGGTGATGTTTTAACGGTGGGCCGGAATGCAGATGGGCGACTGGAGGCTTTTGTTCAGGGTTCAGTAGGTGAGGTATGGCACTGTTGGCAAACAGCAGCGAATAGTGGTTGGGGAAG
>JBCDFI010000142.1:0-10899 GCA_039178155.1 Cyanobacteria bacterium P01_H01_bin.105 | reverse complement strand
GTTTGCGAAGAAGCCTCTTGCCCCAATAGTGGCGAATGCTTTAATGCTGGGACGGCTACATTTTTAATCATGGGACCTGCTTGTACGCGAGCCTGCCCATACTGTGATATTGACTTTGAGAAAAAGCCCCAGGCCTTAGACCCGACCGAGCCTTTACGACTAGGTGAGGCCGTTCGACGGATGAGGTTAAATCATGTGGTTATTACGTCTGTAAACCGAGATGATTTACCTGATGGGGGTGCCAGTCAGTTTGTTCGCTGTATCGAAGAGACTCGGAAACTTTCGCCCGGCACTACCATTGAAGTCTTAATTCCTGATTTGTGTGGTAATTGGGATGCCCTGGAGACTATCCTTTCGGCGGCTCCTGAGGTGATGAACCACAACACAGAGACAATTCCTCGGCTATACCGGCGAGTGCGCCCCCAAGGTGACTATCAGCGGAGCTTAGAGTTACTTAAACGTACCCGTGAGTTAGCTCCCTGGGCTTATACAAAGTCGGGCATTATGGTTGGTTTAGGAGAAACTGATGCAGAGGTGCGTCAGGTTATGGCCAATTTGCGGGCTGTAGACTGCGATATTCTGACCATTGGTCAATATTTACAGCCCACCCAAAAGCACCTTGGCATCAATGAATTTGTAACGCCCGAGCAGTTTGACCAGTGGCGACAGGTGGGTGAAGCCATGGGCTTTTTACAGGTTGTGTCATCGCCGCTCACCCGTAGTTCGTATCATGCGGAAGAGGTGAGACGCTTAATGGCTGAATATCCTCGTGCTCGTCCTCAGACTGTCTAGATTGAGAAACGTGATAGTGCCGTTTGTAAAGTTTGTCTGATCGAGTCGGCAGAGGACTTTAATGCACTCTGTTCGTCAGCAGTAAGCGTAAGTTCTACCTATGGGGATTCTTAATACATAGCTAATTTTTACTTGAATTCTTCAAGTTGTGCTGTCTGGAGCCAAATGTTAGGTGTGGGGACATGGCCAAATTTAACTAAGGCGTAGTCGTCACGGACGTCCAAAATCTCACCTTGGGTCTCAAATATATAGGCAGGAAACCGAGTATCGCTAGCGGTGGCTTCTACGCTGTTTTCTAGTTTTTCGCGCACGACGCGCACAAAAGTACCTTTTTTGATGGCCATCACTAAAAAAAATAATTGGTCTCTATATTATCGCTCTTAGCCCGATTATTTCTGACAGTTGGGGCAATAGTGAGCTGAACGTCCGGCTAATTTAATCCGCTTGATGGGAGTGCTACATACACGACAGGGTTCATTCTCTCGGTCATAGACCCAGGCAACACCGCCATAGTTGCCGTTGGTGCCATGGATATCGCGAAAGTCACTAAAGGTAGTACCACCGGCTTCAATGCTGTCAGTGAGAACCTTACGAATTGAGGTGTGTAAACGTTTGAGGCGGGCAAGAGAGATGCGATCGCACTTCACTTCCGGTCGAATGCCGCTGAGAAATAACGCCTCGTCGGCATAGATATTACCAATACCTGCCACCATTGCCTGGTCAAGCAGCGCATTTTTAACAGGTCGCTGTCTGCGCTTAAACCAAGCTTGCATATAGTCCAGTGAAAACTCCTTGCCAAAAGGTTCTGGCCCCAAGCGCTGTAGGCCAGTCATAATTTGTTCTGGCTGTATCTCTGGCGGCACCCACCACAGACGTCCAAACGTGCGCTGGTCAACATAGCGCAACTCTTGATTGTGGTCAAAAAACAGACGCACACGACAGTGAGATGACACAGGCATTGACTGTTGTACCCATAGCAACTGTCCTGTCATGCGTAGATGGCTGCCCAACCAGCCTGCCGGTTGATGCTGGCGTTCGAGACCGGCCAGTAAATATTTCCCACGACGTTGCCAACTCGTAATCTCAGCCCCAGTAATGGCTGCTAAAAAATTTTCAATAGAAACGGGATGGGCAATTGTGCGATTTAACAGCACATCCCCACCCCGAATAGGTTGATATCGAGTAACTCGACTGAGCCCTCGTCGGACAGTTTCTACCTCAGGAAGCTCTGGCAAGGCAAGCTAGACAAACAACTTCGCTAATTCTACCAAGCCGTTCTAGATCGCTAGAGTTACTAAACTTCCTTTAGTTCAGATTCACCAAAGTTGTTAGTGTTGACACCAGCATAGTTAACCTTACTAAACCGGACAACTACTGGATACTTGATCCCACTTTGATCAACGGAAGCAACTGTACCAATATCTTGAAACCAATAGGACTCTTTACGCAGAATACGTACTTTAGATCCACGCTTAACCATGAATATTCCTCTCTTGTTTAAAGACGAGTAATTAGTGCGAGCAGCAAGCTACCTGTTCACCAGGGTACTACTCCTCAGAACCGAACTCACCTTCATGGCATTTAAGAATTGTTGCATATCGCAGATTTTGGAAATAATTCTTTAAAAACTCTCTTTTTACAAAGAGAGTCTGTGTCACAAGGTACATAGGTCAATAAAACCCCCTCTAGTTTTTTGGCTAGAGGGGGGTTATGTGATTAAGAGAATTAATTAACAGCAGCTAGCGTCGTTAGATGCCAGGGCTAGGCAGAACTGGCAATGTGCCAAGCGTCGAAACCGTATTGGTGGTTGGCGATGGCGGCGCTTCTTCGGTTGGACCGTCTTCATTTGCGGTAACCAAACGCTCGACCTCGATCCCATTCTCTACCAAGATGACTCTTGGCTCTGCTGAACGCGTATCAATACGTTTGACTACAACGCTTCCCCCAGCAATTCGCTCACCCTGTCTGACATAGCGTTCTATCTCATTAGGAGCCTTTACGATGGCATAGGGCGATCCACCTATTTGCAGAACTCCTGATACCCGCACTGCTCTAGCCGTAGTAGGTTGTGGAATCTCAGGTAAGGCAGAGATCTCTGGGAGACCTGATTCGACCTGCCGTGCTTCTAAGCTTGGACGTCCTTGCCCATTTGTATTGGCAGCATTATTAGCGGCTGCTTGAACTGTACCTGGTGCTGCTGTGCCAGCATTGGCAGGACTAGCCTGCACGGTAGCACCATTAGATTCAGGCTCAATCGGTTGAGGAGGGACTAACGGAATGGTTAACTCCGCAAATGGATCATTGCGTGTGCGTTCTACTCCAATAGTCCGTTCATTTGGATCGGTAGATTGAATCAAATCACGGGCGACAACCGTAGGAGAATTAGGTGAGGCTGCGACTACACTATCGGAATCGTCTCCCTCTGGAATTTCGGGGAGTTCACCGTCTGATGTTTCTACTGGCTGAACAATTGACTCCGTGGGGGTAGTTGGATCCTCAGTAACATCGCTATTGCGATTAAAGAATCCACAACCGCTCAGGGAAATTGCCCCAGTTGTCATTAGCAATACCAAGAGCAGACGTTGCATCTTTATAATCCTCCAAGGACTTTTGTTCGCAAAGTATAAAGCAAGATATGCCGAATGCATAGAGGCTTAGGCAAAATCCTTTTCATCCTCCTCGGCAGGAGCCATTAAATCGCGCAAAAGCTTGAGCCCACTTTTGACTCGACGTGAGACAGTTACTGCACTAATACCTAGTCGCTCAGCTGTTTCCTTTTGAGTCAGGTCGTGTAAAAAAACGAATTCTAAGACTTCTTGTGTTCTACGCTCTAGCTGAGCTAGTCCCTGCTGAAGACGGATACGATCTTCTTGAGCTAATTGAAAACTTCGATATTTGGGGTCGGGCAGCAAATCGCTCAGAGAGGCGGAGCCACTGCCTTCATCTTGAATCGGAGCATCTAAACTCAATAACGAACGATTTCGACTGGCCAGTTTAACGTCTTGCCATTCTTGAACTGTAATCTTTAGGTGGTCAGCGATTTCGTGATCGGTGGGCTTGCGGTCCAAGGTTTCTTGCAGTTGGCGAATGACTCGTGCTGACTGATGCTGTAGCGATTGCCAGCGTCTGGGAATGCGAACGATCGCGCTGCGATCTCGTAAATAGTGCTGAATTTCGCCACGAATATAGGGGATGGCAAAGGAGCTAAAGGCATAGCCCTTAGACATATCAAAACGCTCAATGGCTCTAATTAGACCTAAACTACCAACTTGCATCAGGTCATCAAAGGTTTCATTGCAATGGTGAAGCCAATGATGTGCTTCTCGACGCACTAATCCGAGATTCATTTGAACCAGCTTATTTCGTAGCTCAGGTGACTTATCTTGTTGGTAATCGTTGAGCAGCTCTAGAGTCTCGCTTTTGAGTGCTTTGTTGAGTTTGGACGACATGGGAAACCCCTTTGACATGTACATGCTCAACTCTATGCCTGCTGGGATAGATGCAATATTGAGCGACGGAAGACAGAAACTGAAGATTAGACCTTGAACCATTGATTAAATGTGATGACTCAATAGTGAACATCAAGAATCAAGATCACAGTGACCCAAATCACAGCATTGAAACCGTCACAGACAGGTTAATCTGCATGAAGTTGGCTGAACAAGCCTGTATACACGGAAGTTTACGCTCAGAGAGATAGGTATCCTTGCGGTTGAAACTACAATCTTTACGGTAGCTTTACGTATAATGACTATTTTTAAAGACGAAAAGGGAAGATAACTCCGGAGAGCTACCTTCCCTTTTTTTAAATTTAGTTAGAGTACTTAGGTTACGACTTCTAGATAAGCAAACTTTGCTTAAACCTCTCTAGGAAGCATTGAACTCTAAGCATCAACGGTTTCTACTCGTCCATAGAACAAGCCTTGTATTTTCACATCAGATGGCTCTGCAGTTCCCATATCGGTGTCAGAAGGCTGCTCACACTCAAAGGTGCCAGCAATTTCACCAGTAACACTGTCAACTTTTTCAACTTGCAGGGAAATGGTGCCTTGCCCAACCTCAAAAGCCTTCATATTTTCTTTGACCAGCTCTTCAGTATCGCCACCTGCGGGCAAAGCTACGGCTGTGTCGTAACCTGTGGTCAAACCACGACCTTTAGGATCTAGGAAGTTGGATGTGCGATAGGAGGGGACACGATAGTCACCAACAAAGTCAGTGGACGAGGTTACTGCGCTGAATCCAGCCTGAGTTTTTGCAACGAGCCCCTTGATTGTGAACAGGAATGGAACTTCCTCTCCACCTGGTAGAAGAACGGTCACTGCTTGGAAGTCCATGCCATCTTTCTCACGAAAGATTAAACTGCCATCAGCACTTGTTTCTAAAGCACCACGAACTTGGTCCAAACTAGATGTGTAGCGAGTTAAAGATTTACCAGGAATAAACTCAGCTTCTCGTCGCTTGTTAGCGGGCTCTTCTTTAACAAAGTAGCTAGTTGGCTCTAAACATAGGCCTGCAATCTGATAAGCCTGTCCTTCCTCAATAGCAATCTCCCCGCGACGAACGCTAGAAATCTGAGGACAGCTACCGGCTAGTCCTGTATTCCTAATCTGATCGTAGGTCAAGGGAGTATCACCGTTAGCACTAGGAGCATCACTACATGCTGTTAATACACCCATGCAAAGTGCTAGAAATGCAACGACTAGGGCACGATACCTCATGGTCAACCTCAAACAAAAAAAAGATATAAGAAAAATTTGTCAGTGGTTATAGAACCGACTAGGGACTTATGACGTTGCCTATACCTAAAGTTTTCTATTTTGAAGAAAACTCCCCAGGCTGGCCGAAGCTGCCCTCAGAATAGCCAACTAACCTTCCCGAAAGTATTTTACACGGACGAGTCCCCGGTGAATCCTGAAAATTGCTAAATCTGGTGTAAGTTAACACTTTGAGCAGTGCTTTTGACCCAGACAAGGCGATTATTTGGGCTACACTATGGGCATCGTTGGGACCCGATAATATCAGGGGTGGCCTGATTTTAAGTAGAAACTCAAGTAGAACTGTACTCTTCAGCCTAAATGGAACCGTACTCTTCAGATGCTTCCAAGGATTCAGCTGCTGACATTGAGGAAATTCGGTTAGCTGTGCAAGTATCCGCTCAAAAGAGAGAGAAAGATTGCAAGGCTCTCTTAGAGCTTTTAAGACAGCTGGAATGGCTACATCGAGATATCTGTGAAACGCTTTTTCAGGAATCACTGCCTACTAATCGACAGCGTTTGTACTATTTACTTCGTGATATTGAGGTCAATGGTGGGTGGCCTTATATTCAACGGATGAAACTAGCCGAATTGATTAAAGCTTTAGAGCCTGCCCTTGGCTTGGATGCTTCTGAAGATGCTTGAATAAGAGTTTTTTGTTGATTTAGTACGTTTTTTAATGTGTATTTGGAAACGCTGTCTAGGCTCTGTGAAGCTTCGGAGTTGCCTTGAAATGGTTGTTTAAATTTTCTTAAACGCATATACCAAAAGCACTTATTAATATATTTATTTCAGATAAGCATCTACTCAAAGGGTGATACAATCTGCCAGCTCTTAATGACTGGCATTTTTAGGAATGTCTAGCTAATCAAGGTTAATCTCACTGGTTAATTTGTTTGTGCAACAGCTCTTCTTTGGAGCCTGCCATTAGTAAAGTTGCTTCCCGCATGTAACAAAGAAATACAGCTCCAACGAGTTTGATTGAGGTGGGCGTTGTAGTCCTTATGTATTGAGTGTTGTAGGGGTAATTGATGGCGCGTATTAGTTGTTCATTGTATTGTTTGTGGCTATGCCATTTCTTCGGTATTTGAGTAAGCACCGTCGTTTTTTTTGCGGTTTGTTAGCCTTGCTATGTGTGGTGATGGTTCATCATCCTACGCCTGGATTTGCCCAAGCAGGTGAACTAAATCGTTACTGTCAGCTATCGCAAGCTGAGGTTGATGCCAAGGAATCTGTGCGGCAACAGGCTGCGAATGGAGATACCGTTGCGATCGCACAGTATCGTGATCTGCTCAAACGTCATACCGATATGTTGCTGTCTTGTCGTCAGCGTCAGTGGCCTCGTCAGCAAGCAATCTGGATTCGTCTATACCCCTGTGATTTACAACCAGGCGTGCTGGATGCCTTGATGGATCGCATTGTTAATCTGGGCTATACCGATGTCTATGTCGAAGTGTTTTACAATGGCCAGCTCCTTATTCCTCAGCGGGATAATCTAACTGTCTGGCCTAGCGTTATCCAACAGCGGGGGTATGAAAACCGAGATCTGTTAGCAGATGCGATCGCAACAGGTCACAACCGGGGGCTCAAAGTCTATGCCTGGATGTTCACCATGAATTTTGGCTATTCCTATGGTCAGCGTCGCGATCGTCAACAGGTACTGGCTCGCAATGGTCTTGGTGAAACGACATCAGCTTTTGCTAGTCGAGGTGGCAGTAATAATCCCGAAGAAATTTTTATCGATCCCTATAATTATCAAGCCCAAAACGACT
Source organism: Cyanobacteria bacterium P01_H01_bin.105 (assembly GCA_039178155.1). GTDB lineage: Bacteria > Cyanobacteriota > Cyanobacteriia > Phormidesmidales > Phormidesmidaceae > Leptothoe. The sequence continues at coordinate 3,581 of JBCDFI010000142.1, read as the reverse complement.
ATTTGCGCATGCTGCAGCTAGTAATGCAGCGAAAGCCAGATGGCGTGCTCTTTGACTATATTCGCTATCCACGTGGTATTGGCAGTAACTCTGTTGCCGGTCAAGTAGGAGACCTCTGGATTTATGGCAGTGCTGCCCAAAATTCGCTGCTTCAAAGGGCCTCAAACAACAAAGGTAGAGAGCTGATTCGTCAGTTTCTCGAGCGAGGCTATCTCACGGACGGAGACATAGAACGCGTCGATCAGCAATTTCCCAATGAAGTTGAACCCCTATGGCAGAGTCGGCGACAAACTGGCAGTACTAGCAGCGTGCCCGCTTCAATACGTCGTCCTACTTTACAGCTAGAACTATGGCGGTTGAGCGTCGCCCATGCCGTACAGGGAGTGCTCGACTTTCTTAACACAGCCTCTCAACCTGTACAGCAGCAAAATATTCCCACAGGTGTAGTCTTTTTTCCCAGCGCTAATCAGCCCGTCGGTACCCAAGGCTATGACTCGCGATTACAACACTGGAATCGCTTTCCCACCTCAATGAGCTGGCACCCCATGGCGTATAGCATTTGTGGTAACACCCGCTGCATTGTTCAAGATGTGCAGATGGTGCTTCGTCAGACTAATGCCAGTAATGTTCGGCCTGCTTTAGCGGGAGTATGGGGGAAATCTATCAACAACAGACCCTCTCTAGAAGCTCAGATGGATGCTATTCAGCAGGCTGCCCCAAATATCAACTCAGTCAGTCATTTTGCCTATTCTTGGCAAGATCCGGAATTCGACCGAGTGAGAAAATTTTGTGCATTGCCGTAACGCAGGTCCTGCTCTCAATTCTTAAGGCAAAAAGTGTGAGAACATTCCATAAAAGCTACTGTTTGGCTGAGCTCTTTTGAGTAATGAGTTCTCATCGAGAGATTGCAATATGAATAGCAAATACAGGCCAAAAGTGATTATTAGAGCATGCCATAAACGTTTTCTCACATTAGTCTCCTCACATGCCTATGGCTACTCAGCTTATGGGTTACTTTTTAAGCCTATGACTTGCCATGTTACGTAAATGAAAGTGTCACATCAAAAACCTTTGAAGCTTGCTATGAATTTTGCTCAATAAGCACGTTTCAATCAACATTTTTAAACCATAAAAATGCAAAAATTAATGCCGCAGATTCTCAGAACCTGCGGCATTAATAAAAGTCTAACTAAAAACTAATCCACCCCCTCAATGCGGTTTTCTACTTCCTCGTAGAGTTCCTGCAGGCGTTCAATGTTTTCATCACTGGTTTCCCAATAACCCCGCCCATTGACCTCCAGTAACGTTGTAACCATACGACGGAAGGAGTTAGGGTTGAGATCCATCAGCCGCTTACACATTTCTTCATCCTCAATGAAGGTTGTGTTTGTATCCTCATAAACCCAGTTGTCAACTGCATCTGCTGTTGCCGACCAACCCATAGTATTTACCAATCGATTGGATAGCTCACGCACACCCTCATAACCATTAGCGAGCATCCCCTCATACCATTTAGGATTGAGTAACTTAGTCCGAGAATCTAGACGGACCGTTTCGGACAGTGTTCGTACCTGAGCGTTCGCTGTGGTCGTATCTGCCACAAAGGAACTAGGTTTCTTACCATCATCCCGTAGCTGGCTAATCACCTTGGTTGGGTCAGAATCAAAGTAGTGAGAAACGTCAGTGAGGGAAATCTCTGAAGAGTCTAAGTTCTGGAAGGTCACATCGGCTGTTTTAAGACTTGCTTCAAACAGATCGCGAGACTGGTCCATTACCCCAGGATTATCTGAGTTGAAAGCAAATGACTTGCGGGTCATATACATTTCTTGCAGCTCAGATTCTTCTTCCCAACTACTGTTTTCAACAGCCAGATTAACGTTTGCGGCATAAGAGCCAGATGCATTGGAGAAAATGCGAGTTGCGGCTTCGCGTAATGATAGCCCCATTTCCTCAGCCTGTTGAAGGGCATGCTTACGAACAAAATTCATCTCTAGAGGCTCATCCGCTTCAGCGGCCATTTTCACAGCCCGATCGAGGAGTGCCATCTGGTTAACAAACAAGTCGCGGAAAACGCCAGAACAGTTGATGACCACATCCACACGGGGACGACCCAGTTCTTCAAGGGGTACAATTTCCAACTTGTTAACGCGACCTAGGGCATCAGGCACTGGCTTAACGCCGACGAACCATAACATCTGCGCTAGTGACTCACCATAGGTTTTGATATTGTCGGTACCCCAAAGTACAGAAGCGATAGTCTCTGGATATAGGCCGCCATTTTCCTGACGCTGGCGCTCTAGCAGTCGATCAACCACAACCTTTGCAGACTGAACCGCTGCAGTCGTGGGAATGGACTGAGGATCGAGAGCATGGATATTTTTGCCAGTGGGCAAAACATCTGGGTTGCGGATAGGATCACCGCCAGGTCCTGGCAAAATGTACTCACCATCTAATGCCCTGAGTAAAGAAGACAGTTCGTTATCGGCAACGACTTGCTTTAGACAGAACTGCAAATACTCAAACAACGGCTTTAGTGATTCTTCGTCTACATTGCTGTAACCAAGATTATGGAGAGCTTCCAACCAAGGATCTTTTCGTTTACCAAAGTTAAACAGCTTCAGCATGGTTTTGAGAGAGACACGCCCCTCATCATCTAGCTGCTCATTAACAATGGCACCGACAGCAGATCGAGTGGCCTCGTTGATTTCGTACAGCAGTTGCACATCATCCAAAATCCCTAGGTCGCTGTTGTTATAGATTTCAGTAATGTCGCGACCAATACTCTCAGCAATAATGCGCTGGAGACTTTTGAAGCCCTCTTCTTCACGGTCAAGTCCGGCAATATTTACAAGAGTAGCCACGGCTTCTTCCGCTGTAGGTGGCTTGCCAATAACGTGCAGACCGCAGGGCAACAACCGAGACTCGATTTCCATCAGCTTGATGTAAATCTTACCTACGACAGTATCGCGGTCTTCTTTACTGATATCGCTGGCATCTTCCACATCAGGGAGTTCAACGTCACGATCCAGGTTGACCTGACGAGCTTTCTCGATAATGGCATTAACAATGGAAACTGCACGGCCACCTTCTTTTAGCCCTTGGTAAGACCCAATTAGCTCGCTCAGTTCCTTAAGCCCCTTATATAAACCCGCATTTTCAGCCGGGGGTGTGAGATAACTGATGGTTTCTGCATAGCCACGACGTTTGGCAATGGTGGCTTCAGAGGGGTTATTGGCAGCGTAGTAGTAAAGATTTGGGATACTCCCGATGAGATTGTCGGGATAGCACTGACCCGACATACCCATTTGTTTACCGGGCATAAACTCTAGGGAGCCATGGGTACCAAAGTGCAATACGGCATCTGCCTTCCAGATTTTTTCTAAATAGGTGTAGTAGGCAGCAAAACCGTGGTGAGGGCTAGCAGAACGAGAAAACAGCAACCGCATGGGGTCACCTTCGTAACCAAATGTGGGCTGTACACCAATAAATAGATTGCCGTAGGTTCTACCGTAAACCAGCAGATTCTGACCATCGGTATTCAGATTTCCTGGCGGTGGACCCCAATTTTCCTCAAGGCGCTC
>JBCDFI010000141.1:0-10943 GCA_039178155.1 Cyanobacteria bacterium P01_H01_bin.105 | reverse complement strand
TGCATCTCTACGAAATCAAGACAAATAAACAAATTTAGACATGAAAACTAGACCGAACGCTCGGGCTAAGTGGCTCACCAAAACTTACTTAAGACCGTACAAACTCATGAAGAAGATAAAGGCCGTCGCCAAAGCTCCAAAAATCAGAATATTCTTCTGACCTGGCGTCAGAGTATTGACCCCAAAGCCGTAACCCAGGTTTTCATCAAAACCCGAAGCCTTACCGGCTGGACCAACATTGGTAAACAACTTAGGGCGCGAACCACACACCGGACAGCGCCAGGTGATTGGTAACTCTTTAAACGGCACTCCTGGAGCAATATCAGCCTTACCATCGCCTTTGACGGGCTCATAGGTGTAGCCACAAGGACGACACTCGTAACGATCCATCTCATAGGGTGTTGGCGGCGCAGACGGCTCTTCGGCCTCGGGCGCATCCGCCAATGGCTTAGCATCAGGTTCAGTACTCATGGGGAGGATTCCGGTAGCGTCGATGTTAACAATTATTACATACCAGCGTTGCGTCTCCTGACCCATGTAGATGTCAGAGGACATTGGATGCTGCTGATGAACATTGGAGCGATCATCTCGGTAATGTCTATGGATAAGCTCAGATTTTTTTTATTATCGGATTTTTCTATCGCGATGGGATTCGCCTATCCAGCTGACTAGAATAGAAGTAAGCTTATTGGGGGCACTCAGCCCGTTAGGAGAAAATTAAAGAACACGCGTGTTTGTACTAACCGGATACGAATACTTTCTACTCTTTTTGATTATTTGTAGCCTAGTGCCTGTACTGGCATTGGGAGCTGCCAAGCTTCTCGGAGCAAAGGGCACAGGGGTAGCTCGGCGCACAACCTACGAATCAGGAATGGAGCCGATTGGCGGTGCTTGGATTCAATTCAACATTCGCTACTACATGTTTGCCCTGGTCTTCGTCATCTTTGACGTAGAAACTGTCTTTCTGTACCCCTGGGCGGTTGCTTTCCACAAATTAGGAGTACTAGCTTTTGTGGAAGCTTTGGTTTTTATTGCAATTTTGCTTATTGGTTTGGTTTACGCATGGCGTAAAGGAGCATTGGAATGGTCATAAAATCTCCATCAGACAGTTCCTTGATCGGTGATGACAAACGGGTGATGAACCCGGCAGCCCCGCCAGCGGTTACTCAGGATCTTTCAGAGAACGTCATTCTTACCACCGTTGATGACATTTACAACTGGACTCGTTTGTCGAGTTTGTTTCCTCTGCTCTACGGTACCGCCTGCTGCTTTATTGAGTTTGCAGCTCTCCTAGGTTCTAGATTTGACTTTGACCGATTTGGCTTAGCTCCTCGTTCTAGCCCACGTCAAGCAGATCTACTAATCACAGCTGGAACCGTCACCATGAAAATGGCTCCGGCTTTAGTACGACTTTACGAACAAATGCCCGAACCCAAGTATGTGATTGCCATGGGGGCATGCACTATTACCGGAGGCATGTTTAGCGTTGATTCTCCATCGGCGGTACGGGGGGTAGATAAGCTAATTCCAGTGGATGTGTATATTCCTGGTTGTCCACCCCGACCTGAGGCTATTTTTGATGCGGTGATTAAGCTGCGGAAAAAAGTGGCCAATGAATCTATGCGCGAGCGGGGCATTTTGGAGCAAACCCATCGCTATTACACCCGCACCCACAGAATGGAAGCGGTAGCTCCCATTCTTACCGGCAAATATATTCGTTCTGATAGCCGCGAAGCACCTCCCAAGGAACTAATGCAGGCGATGGGGATGCCCGTAAGCACATCCGAATCAGAAAAAGCAACGGCTCAGCAGGAGGAGCAGACCAATGGCTGATGAAGATAATAAGCCTGCAGCTGAGGCATCAGGCGAGCTAGTTGAAGCTGGTCCTGTGTCGACCTGGCTCACTGAGCAGGGCTTTGCCCATGAAATTATGGAGCGGGACCATCTGGGGATAGAGCTGCTTAAGGTGGAGCCTGCCTTTTTAATTCCATTTTGTACAGCCCTCTATGCCTATGGCTTTAACTATCTACAGTGCCAGGGAGCCTATGATGCTGGTCCGGGTCAGCCTTTGGTGAGCTTTTATCATTTGTTAAAAGTTAGTGATAACGCCGAGCAACCTGAAGAAATCCGCATCAAGGTATATATCCCACGAGACACCCCCAAAGTTCCTTCGGTCTATTGGATTTGGAAGGCTGCCGACTGGCAAGAGCGTGAAAGCTATGACATGTACGGCATCATTTACGAAGGACACCCGAACCTGAAGCGGCTGCTAATGCCTGAGGATTGGGTAGGTTGGCCCATGCGCAAGGACTATATCTCACCCGACTTTTATGAACTACAGGACGCCTATTAAACGGCGTTAATACACTGCATCCATGCCATTGGCTGATTCTATTTCGGCGGAGCTATTGCCGACGACAAGTATCATCATTTGCTCTACGGGACGTTCTGGGAGTAATCTTCTGGGCTTAACCCTAGGCAGCATTGGGTATGCTGGCAAAGCTAGTGAGTTTTTTAGGCCCGATGTATTGGCTAAAAGCGAAGTTGGCTCTAACGCTAGTGAGCTTTATGCTTACATGACAACGGTATATGACCAAGGGTCAACTCCAAACCGGGTGTTTGGGGTTAAGTTGCACTGGGACCATATGGCTGATGTGCTCAAGCTAGTGCGAACCGATCCGCTTCGAAAAACCCAGTCGGATATTGAAATTCTGTCTGAGCTATTTCCCAACCCAAAGTTTGTTTTTATTCGGCGTCGGAATCTTGTTAAGCAAGCCATTTCGATGGAAATTGGCAAACAGACAGGTGTCTACCTCATTCGGAAAAAGAGGCTAAGGAATTCCTCAGCCCACAAGGAGCAAACGCTCTTTTTTAAGCCATTAAATATCTACCGTTACAAACAAGGGGTTCAGAGGCGTAATCAAAAATGGCGCTCATTTTTTGAAAAATACGATCTGCCCTTTTTTGAAGTTGTCTATGAGGATTTAGTCAAAGATTTTGACGAGATCATGCGTCAAGTCATTGAGTTTGCGGGTGTTGACCTGCCTGAAACCGACATTGAAATTACCAAAGCGACTAAGAAGCAGGGTAACAAGATCAACGAACGCTGGCTGATATATTACAGAGCTATACCTGAGGGGCTTTTGGCGGCTTACTCTGAATTCAGGAGCTACCTGCGGAAAGTAATAGTCAGCAGCTGATTATTCAACCCATCTTCTGAGCAGATTTGAGACACTTTTGCTCAGAAGATCGAATTCGGTTGTTTTGCCCTGCTGAGCAAAGAGGGAACGCCGTACCGTATCAATATCAAACAGCAACTCTCGCCGAGCCGGATCGCGCACCAGGCTTTGTACCCAGCCGACCACTACCAGTCGCTCTCCCTGGGTCACTTCGTTTACCCGATGGAGGGTAGATGAGGGATAAACAATAGCGTTTCCAGCATTTAACTTGTAAAGCTGTTCATCATCAGCTCCTTCGATCGCTAGCTCCCCGCCTGCGTAGTCAGCGGGCTCGCTAAGAAACAAGGTGAAGGAAATATCTGAACGGTAGCTGCCCATCATGGCATTGTCGGCATGGGTACCGTAGGACATGCCCACACCGTAACGGCTAAATCGTAGGCTATGAATCTGTTTGGGTCGCACCGCCACTTGAAATAAGGGATGACGCCCCAGAGCAGAGGTCACGATAGATTCTAGCTCTGGGCCGGTACCTCGTTTAAGCTGCTGATTGTGCTTAACCTGCTTGGCATACCAGCCAGCTGTGGTTTTGCCATCGACAAATTCAGCCTTAGCCAGGGTGTCACGGATATGGGTCAGCTCATCTGTCGAGAGTACATCAGGAATTTGAAATAGCATGGCCTTACTTCCAACCCACTCGGTCGACTAGCTTCACCACCTCAGGATTGTTACGACCATAGGCCGAAACATTGACCTCATCCACCTTAAATTCTCCCAGCTCTGCCACGATAGGATCCATGGCAACCCCGTCGACGACTGGATATTCATTGTTGCTTTGGGCAAAGACTTCCTGGGCTTCAGAGCCGACTAGAAACTCTAGAAATGCGATCGCATTTTCCCGGTGCTCAGCCCCAGCCACCACACCGACGCCGCTAATGTTGACATGGGTACCCCGGCCATCCTGGTTAGGAAAAAACACAGCAGTCTTAGCCACAACGTCTTGGTTCTCCGGCTCATCGGACTTGGCCAGCCGCGCCCAATAATAATGGTTAGCAATAGCCACATCGCACTGCCCCGCCGCCACCGCCTTAATCTGATTCACATCTCCACCGTCAGGATCGCGAGCCAAATTGTTGACTAGCCCCTGCGCCCAGGCCTCTGTGTCTTCTAAACCGATGGTTTCAATCAACGACCCAAGTAAAGACTGGTTGTAGATGTTGCCAGAGCTGCGCACACACACCCGACCGTTCCACTCTGGTTCAGCTAGTGCCTCATAGGTTGATAGATCAGCTGGCTCCACCGCATCCACGTTATAGATTAGAACCCTCGCTCGCTTGGTCAGGCCATACCACAGTCCATCGGGATGCCGCAGACTAGCAGGCACATTTTCATCCAACACATCGGACGACACCGATTCAAAAATATCGGCCTGCTCCGCTCGCCACAGCCGTCCGGCATCTACGGTAATAAACACATCGGCAGGGCTAGCATCACCTTCTGTCTTAATCCGCTCGATCAGCTCGTCTGACTTGCCTTCAACCACGTTTACATCAATGCCCGTTTGCTCTGTAAAGCTGTCAAACAAGTCATCGTCTACATCGTAATGACGGGCCGAATAGACATTGACGACGGCATCTGGGTCAGCCGCCTCTTGCGACTGGTTATTACAGCTTGCGATCGCAAACGACAGTACACCAGCACATAAGAAAACAGATTTGTAAGACATGAGCGTCAATTAATGCAAAAGGATCCCAATCAATATTAGGTGAACTCAACTAAATTAAGAAAAATTATTCGTCAGAGTAAGTAGACGGCCATATAAACCAATAATTTCCAGGCGAATGATGGCGATCAACTCTCCATAACTACCAAGCAGTGGCTCATATTTTTTCATCAGCTTTTAGATATGACTCTCAATAAGACGAAACTATTGCAAACTGTCAAAAACTTCGCTACCATTCTCATTAAGCATTTATTAATGATATTAAACGGAGATAGGGCCATGGCTGCCTATACACCCGCCGCGATGAAAGCTGAACTTCACGAACGTGGGTGGCGCATGACTCCTCAGAGAGAAACGATTTTAAATACGTTTCAAAATGTCGCCAAGGGAGAACACCTGAGTGCTGAGGAACTCTGCGAACTCCTGAAAGATGAAGGCGAACCCATTAGTCTTTCCACCATTTATCGCAACCTTAAGCTCATGTCTCGCATGGGGATTTTACGAGAGCTTGAGCTGGCCGAAGGTCAAAAGCGCTATGAAATTAATCAGCCATCTCCTCACCACCACCACCATCTGATTTGTGTCAGGTGTAATAAAACGATTGAGTTTAAAAATGACTCCGTCCTAAAGGCCGGAGCCAAAATGGCTGATAAATCAGGCTATCACTTACTAGACTGTCAGCTGCTGATTCATGCGGTATGTCCAGCCTGTCAGCGTTCAATCATGCCTGTGTAGACAGAAATTCCAGTACTGTCCATAGATTGATGATTTACCAGCCTGCCGTATCCTCTACTCGCCTACCGGAACTCGCTAGTTCCGTCTTCCTCATAGTCTTCATAGGGCCCACCTACGCTAATGGGGGTACCAATCACCTGAGCACCCACGATATTAATATCCTGAAGTGAGGCATTGGTTACATCCGTAAAGTAGATAGCTGCCCCCGATAGATTTGCACCGTCTAAAACTGCTGATTCAAACACGGCATTTGTCAAAAAGGCATCGCTCAAATTAGCCCCGATCAAGTTAGCACCTGTCAAATCGGCCCCCTCTAGGTTACTGGTCGAAAGGTTAGCCCCTTGCAGATTAGTCCCGCGTAAATCAGCTCCGATCAGGTGAGATGACGACAAATCTGCACCCGAAAGATCACAATCAGAACAACTTCCTGTTAGTTGGAGACGCTGCAAATCTATTTCCGAAGCAGCCTGACTCGGGAAAATAACAAGAACGGGCAAAATAAAACCAAGCAGTGCGCTACGTAGCAACATAAACAATCTCCTCAATAGGTCTAACCAGTTCAGCCTTCGAAGAAAATAGGGAAGTAGGAAATACTACAGTCGAATCGCTAGCGTTTCCAAATAACCCAGTCGTTCCGCTTAGCCTTTTGTGTATCTTGTAACAATCTTGACATAGGTCTTCGGAAATTGCCTAGGGTCTTAACAAGCCATAATTATTCGGTTTTTACTACAAACACAGTATTTGAGCAATTTTGAATGCCCGTTTAGTTCTTTACTTAGCGATCAGTGTTCCGATGGACAAGGGTTACAGGCCAGTTTATTGCGTTCTCAACACTTTGTTATCAAGACGTAACACCCTCACTAATTCTCTAAATTTGTCAGAGGATTAAGATGTAATCTTTGCTTTTTCTAAAGCCGTTGCCGCTCGAAAAATAGTGTTCTCATGGTAAGGAGGTGCAATTAACTGCACACCTACGGGTAATTCTCCAGGGAACTGTACCGGGACTGAAAGCACCGGCAGCCCAATAAATGACAGGGGCTGGGTATAGAGCCCCAGGTGGGGTCTAATCAACACTGACTCTCCCTCTAGCTCCATAGTAGTTTGTTCTATTAGCGGGGCAGGGCAAGGGGTTGTCGGCGCTAAGATCAGATCCACTGTATTAAACAACTGTCGTATCTGGTCTCGGTACCAGCGCCGAAACCGTTGGGCCTGAAGGTACCAACTGTTGGGGATCAAAGCGCCCGCTACAAATCGGTCGCGGGTGGCTGGGTCAAAGTCTTGCAGTTGGGTCTGTAGCCGAGATAAATGCAGCTGGCTGCCTTCGCTCGCTGTAATAATATAAGCAGCGGCGCGCGCGCGTGCCGATTCGGGTAGTGTCACCGTATGGGTTGCATTCAGGCCCTCTGCAACTGTTGTTAAAGCCTTGGTAACGACCGGCGTCATTCCTCGAGCGAAATGGTCTCCAGCGATCGCAATGCGAAGTCCTGTAAGGTCTCCTGACAAATCGGGACATATCTTAGGACGATCAGAACAGACGGGATCAAGCGGATCGATCCCCTGTATGGCATCAAATGCTAGAGCAATGTCTGCAACAGATTTGGCAAAAGGTCCAATGTGGTCCAAACTGCTAGAGAATAAATAAGTTCCAGCCCGAGAGAGACGACCATAGGTGGGTTTAAATCCGTATACACCACATAGTGATGCGGGGACACGAATAGAGCCGTTTGTGTCTGAACCTAGGGTCAGTGGCACTAAATCAGCTGCGATCGCAGCCGCTGAACCACCGGAGGAGCCACCGGAAATACGGGTCAGATCGTGGGGATTGGGTGTCACACCATAATGGTGATTGATCGTAACAAATCCGTAGGCATACTCATCCATATTGAGCGCCCCGACCAATATGGCCCCAGCCGCTTTGAGTCTGGCCACCGCCGTCGCATCGGCAGCAGCAGCAGGAGAATTTTGTCGGTTAATCTTGGAGCCTGCTAGTGTGACCGTTCCAGCAATATCAAAAAGATTTTTAACGGCAAAGGGAACTCCAGCTAAAGGTCCGATCAAATCTCCCTGAGACCGCCGCTGATCAATCATGTTGGCTGCCGCCAGCGCAGACTCAGGCAGCACTTGAGTAAAACAGTTGAGTTGTTGATTCTGTTGTTCAATTCGAGTTAATGTAGCCTCCACTACTGACCGGGCAGTTATCTCTCCTCGGGTTACCTGCTGGGCAATCGCACTCGCCAACATCATGGGTTAAATCTCGTTGCGGATTCCAGATTGTCAGGTAGTGAAAATTCCAAAACCGGCTGAGCAATCAGTCGCAATCGGTCAAAGTTTTCCACCACATCTACCCATTGCTCCGGTGGGATAGACAGTCCCAACAGTTCTACCGAGTGTTTTACATAGGCCTCAATCTCAGTCGATGACCTTTTTTGATTGGTTTCAGACATCTCTTTATAGGTGGCAGTTTCCAAATTCTATGGCCTACTTACAAACCCTGGGTATCTAACGCTGTCATTTCATCTAATAATTTCTTCACAAACTTTTTGGGCTCCTTCAGATTCATCTCTGAAAGTGCTACCATTTCTTCCACGCTATAGTAATCATCACTGTCTACTACATCCGAAATCCAGCTCGATATTGTTTCAGGATTTTGCAGCAGCTCTTCAGCAAACTCTAGCGGGCTCTTACCTGAGTTTTTAGCATCCACTTTAGACGCCAAGCATAGTCCTAACAGCTTACCCAGAGTAGTTTCTGGGGTTGTACATAACAGAAACGCCATTGTTTGAGCCAAAAGCTGTTCTTTCTCCACTTGCAGATCTCCTGTATTCAGTTACTTGAGCTGTATCAGTTATTTGTAAATAAGGATATCCCAGCCAAGTCACAGACTGACATCGACGGTAAAAATGTTGTTCAAAGATACAAAGGATCATAGTCAGCAACCGTCAGCAGATCTCAACCGGCCATTGTTAGGCAAACACCACCGTGCGATTGCCATACACCAAAACACGATTTTGCAAGTGTAGTCGTACTGCACGAGCTAGCACTAACCGTTCCAAGTCTTTGCCCTTACGAATCAAATCGCTAACCTGGTCGCGATGGCTGACATGCACGACATCCTGCTCAATAATCGGCCCAGCATCCAAGTCTGATGTCACATAGTGACCTGTCGCCCCGATGATTTTCACCCCCCGTTCATAGGCACGATGATAGGGATTTGCTCCTACAAACGCGGGTAAAAACGAGTGATGAATGTTGATCACCTGAGAAAATTGGTCAACAAACGCGGGGCTAAGAATTTGCATATATTTAGCGAGTACGACCAAATCGATAGAATACTCCTGTAACAAAGCTCGCTGTTTGGCTTCCTGTTCAGGTTTAGTTGCCTTAGTGATGGGAATGTAATGAAAAGCGATGTTAAATTGCTCAGCAATGGGCCGCAGGGTTTCATGATTGCTCACGATCAGCGGAATCTCTGCCGCTAGTTCACCAGCCTGATATCGCCATAGTAAATCCAACAGACAGTGATTTTGTTTGCTTACCCAAATAGCCATACGCGGGACAACATCGGAGAAGTGCAGCTGCCAGGTCGCTCCTAACGGTTTAGCAATTGAGTCAAAAGCTGGGCCAATTAGCTCTCGCTGCAGGTTAAATCCCTCTAGTTGCCATTCAATTCGAGACAAAAACAGCTCTGACGGCTCATCTCGGTGTTGGTCAGCATGGATGACATTCCCGCCGTTGGCGTAGATAAAATTAGCGATTTTGGCGACTAGACCCTGCTGATCGGGGCAAGAAATCAGAAGTGTTGCAGTGGGTGAGGTCACAGCTAGTAGTTCCTACACATAACCCTAGTATCATCTCCCAAGAATTTATACCGTTCTGACTTTAACAGCCCAGCCGCACTAAACAGCGAGTCAAAAAAACTATCTCTCTGACTCGCTATATCAGATTCTTACATGCGCTGCTCAAGGAACCCAGTTAGACGACCTAGGGTATCGTTGAGCTTTTCATCAGTCGTAGGACCTGCGTCCACTTCTTCAGTACGCTTCATGCGCTCAAATGTACGAATGAGCATAAATAGAATAAAGGCAATCACCACAAAGTTGATGACGGTTGACAAGAAGAGACCATACTTGATGCCATTAGCAGAAAGAGCTGCGATATCTTCAACATTGGCGGCCTTGAGCGCAGGGCTCAGCAATAGAGGAGTAATTATATCCTCAATAAACGAAGTAATGACAGCACCAAAAGCACCACCGATAACCACGGCTACGGCTAAGTCGACGACATTACCCCGCAGCAAAAAATCACGAAAGTCAGTCATAAAACTACCGGCAGAGTTGACCGCACGGGAGCGAGCTTGATTGCTAACCATAGATACAGATTCCTTAACGAAGAGAGGCCAGTGTGTAGGCCAAATAACCTTGAGGCAGAGCTAGTAGCACAGCAGGCAAGGCAGAGAATGCCTTTACACGTTTTTCTGCTACCAAAGTTAATTATGGAAGTATATCAGTGTTTTTTCAGAAAGTCCCAAGTGTTCAGGTTGCATTAACCTTTGGGCCTAGATGAACGCCTGGACTCGGGTTTTCTGGCAAGGAATTACAGCATTAGCTAGATCACCGCTAGCACCCAGGTATCCTCGCAATAAATTTTAAACTGCTAAAAATTCTTGAATTACATCATTACTGAGCTGGTCTGTGGACCCGGAGGCAACAATACCGCCTTTTTGCATGGCATAGTAATAGTCAGCTTGACGGACAAAGTGTAGATGTTGTTCTACCAATAAGACAGAAATACCGGTGGTTTCAATAATGCGCCGTACCGCATTTTCGATATCTAAAATAATCGAGGGCTGGATGCCTTCAGTGGGTTCATCTAACAGCAGCAGCTGAGGCTGCCCCATCAAGGCACGGGCAATGGATAGCTGTTGTTGTTGGCCACCGCTAAGGTCGCCCCCCATACGCGACAGCATTGTTTTTAGCACTGGAAACAGCTCATATATAAGCTCGGGAACTTCTTTTTTTGCCTTGGGTGCTCTCTTGCCTAAGGCTTCTAGGCCAATGAGAAGATTCTCTTTGACGGTTAAGCGTGGAATAATCTCTCGGCCCTGGGGCACATAGCCAATGCCAATGCGGGCTCGATTGTCTGCTGTTAATGATGTAATCGGTTGTCCATCATATGCGATCGCACCCCTACGCGGCGACAACAGCCCAATGATATTTTTTAACAAGGTCGTCTTACCCACACCGTTACGGCCAATCAGACAGATCATTTGCCCCCTAGGCACAGTGAGATCGACATCTCGTAAAATATGG
>JBCDFI010000140.1:0-11036 GCA_039178155.1 Cyanobacteria bacterium P01_H01_bin.105 | reverse complement strand
CTCAGCGGGTGTATGGAGAGGCGCTGGTGTTTTCGGTATCGGGCCAAAGTAATGAGATCATGCAGGCCAGCTTGGAGAGGTTAGCAATCTCTAGCAATTCGGAACTATAGGAACACCTGAGATAATTTCTTAGGTGTTAATAAAACAGCACGTACAATAAAATCCTTATAAAGGCCTCAAACTCTTGGCTTATGGCCCGTAATGGTGGACTTCTATCTTGGTCATTTTGTCGTTCTACCAGAAGGATACGCCTTTTTTATCTCGTAATTAGAATTGAAGCAGGTCATAGATGCTAAGTCAGTATTATTAATCGGATTGTTCCTTTTGACCAATGATACGCACAAAGTCTAATTCAATTGTGCATTGATCGTTTTGGTTTTTGTGTAGTATAAGCTGATCACCAATTTTGTGCTGATTGATGAATGACACCACTTGAGGTGAAATTTGTGATAAGCACCGCCACATAATTATTGATCTTGCACTGACATTGCATCTTTGCAACACTGAGGATAATAATTGCGGATGAAAATAACTTCTCCTATGAGAGTTATCCATCAGGAAGTAAATTTCACTCAGAAGCTGTCCTAGCTCTTGATCACCTAAAGTACAGGGTGCCTCAATCACTATTAAGCCACCTGGTACAAGTATACGACACGCTTCTTCAAGGGCGCGATCAATACTCATTAAGTGGTGAATAACATTACGTATTAAAACACGGTCAATGTAGGCGTCATCAAAAGGTAAATTCTCAATCGATGCATGTTTTGCTGATATGTTTGTGAGAGTAGCTTGAGTTATTCGTGTCTTGCACTCTTCAACAGCTGATTTGAGGGGATCAACTGCTAATATCTGACATTGTGGAAATTGTTTAGCCGCACTTACCGCAAATGCTCCATTCCCACAACCTATATCCAGAAGAGTGTTTGCTGTGTTAAGTTCTAAGTGACCTATTACCTCGGCAATCTGTTCGGATCTTTGATAACGATTGGCATAGTCTTTATTATGAGTCCAAGCATCCGGAAATCTCAAGTTGTTCTCAATAGACATGAGAGTTTTGTCTAAAATAATGGTCTCTGAAAGATTAGATTTTGTGCTGCTCGGAATATACATTTTCCCTAATATATTCCTAAGCCACCATTGGTTGACACAGTTCTTTCGATAGCTTTTGATCTTGTTGTGCCATCTCAATAATGGCACCTTGTAAAATTTGACGTGGTGCTAATCCTTTTTCACAAAGAGATAACCACTGTTGTGCTGTATTACCTCGCTTGAGAATACCCTGAAGAGGGTAGAGTACATCGTAAAAACCACCTTGCTTTGCAATGGGTATAGCTTCAGCATAAAGAGATTGAATCCAGTCTCGTGCTTGGATGTATCGTCCATCTTGCCAATGGCGTAATCGGGCATTTAGACTATGCTTTGCTACTGTTGCTTCATTGGCTGCAGTCAATTCTAGTAAATCTTCGGCTCGGTTGCTACTGGGAAACTGGCTCTGCTGGAGTGGATCTAACTGAGGATTGTCCAAAAGCTGTTGTATACGAGCTTCCAGTAAAGCCGTAATGGCAAGTAGCGAAACTGGATCAGTGATCAGATCACAGATGCGTAGTTCGAGACGATTCAAGTCATGGGGTCGATTATCGCCATTTGGGCGTACTGATATCCACAAATGACGTATGTTCTGCATTGTCTCTAGACTAAGCTGACGCTCTACCCACTGAATATGATCCACATGATTTTCAAATAACGGTACCTGGACTGGTGTTTGAGGGAACAGCTCCCAGCGTGTGGAATGGTAACCTGTTATGTGACCATCCAAAAATGGTGATGAAGCACTTAATGCTAGATAGAGTGGTGCTTCTAATCGTAGCAATCGATAAGCCCGCATCAGATCTTCAGGATTTTCGATACCTACGTTAATGTGAATACTGGCGGTTACCACGTGGGTTCCATAAGTTTTCTCAATGTAATCGTGATAAGGATGGTTTGGGGTAGAGCGATAGAAGCGATGACTATTGCCCATAGAGAGCGTGCTGCCAGGCACAATGGTGTACTCTCCAAGAGTTTTGAGATAGCGCCGTAACTGCAGCCGAGGTGTCACCAAATCACAAAGCAGTCGCTCGTAAGACTGGCGAGGTGGAGTCACATATTCTACATTGCGGCTATCTGGTTCGCGCACAAATCCGTCAAGATCAGCGGTAATATGATGCGAAAGCCCCACAATGTCACCATCTGGTGTTCCAGTATAGGCTTCTACTTCAAATCCCTTTAGTAGCATTGCAGTGTCCTCTTGAATACGTATCAGAATGCTCTAATTGTCCATAATTCTGGGTCGCCAACAGTCGTTGTACTGACGATGGTTATCCTGAGAAGGACTGACCTGGTGATGATTGCCCGAAAATTTCAATTAAGCTACTCTACTTAATTGGAGCGTATCTACAGAGGAACTTTTCAGGATTAAGTTATACATTTTTTGGGCCAATGATATACCCTGTTGATTAAATAAATCCACGTAAAGACCTGGAAATGTGTTTTCGTCAACAACAATTGGCGTGTTGTCATGCCAGATCATATCAAATCCGATCACTTCTGATCCTAGGGCACTGCTGGCTTTCAATGCTTGTTTTCTATGCTTTGGCAGTACATCACAGAGGTCTACTTCACCACCAATTTCATTAGCATCGTAGATCTTTTTTAGGCCATTTCCTAAATCTGCTAGTTTTGAAGGACGTTTGCGATACCCATACATGATCTCTCCATCTATAAGCGTTGCACTCACAAACTTATCAAGACTATTTTCGTAATATCGTTCTAACAGCAGTCCTTCGCAGGAGTTGGCACTCTGGATACTCTCGGTATATTCAACGATGTCACGCAGCATTGAAAAGTTGCTAATTAGCGTTACACCCTTGCCAAATCCACCTTTTCTTGGTTTGAGTAACCCGTATCCCCACTCATCTAAGATAGGTTTTGCAAGATGGACATTACTGCTAGAAAGTAAAACTAATTCCGGTACACTCACCCCCATGCGCTTTAAAAGGATATGAGAGATATATTTATCCAACCCAACCTCAAAGCTGTAAGGATTGGGAACTACTTTTGTTGTATGAGAAAGTGCTTTCAAAACATCTAAAGAATAAGTTCCATTATCTCTACCAACTTCTCCGTACCAAAAGAAGACATCTAAGTCATTTAAAACTGTGTCTTTGTAAAACACAGTTTCATTGATAATGATGAGATCGTTTAAATTGGCTATTTCAATTAGTTCGAATTTACCACTGTTGCTTAGCAACTCCAAAAGAGACCGTATTTCCTGGTTAGGCATTCTGTTGGATAAGGGTGTGTGAATCGATCCATGATCGTTTTCATGGCTTTTCTGTGGTAAGTAAACACCAAGTTTAAGAGTCTGCATTAGATAACAAAGAGAAACCTATACTACATCGGAGTCTAATAAAAGAGTGGCTGATTCTATTGCTAAGAAATGAGATTCAGTTTGAGGGTATGCAAAATATTATCGAATCAGCTACTCTTTCAGTTAAGTCGTGTTAAACCCTTTCTAAGCGTTGATCACTATCGCTGGAACTGTAATCAATTCGTTCGCCATTACCTAGAGCCTTGAAGTCAGACTGTTGAACAACATTACGATATTGCTCAGGACTCACAAATTGAATACCTTCTGCAGGTAGGCGAATCTGAATGGCTTTAAGTAGATCGGCATAGGCAAACCAAAATCGTTTCGTTGGAGTCCATGCTTTCAGGTTCACCGTTACATAGTAGTCGTAGCTTTTCGTGTAAGGAAATGCACTGCATTTAGGATCTTCCAGTACATCTGGATTTTCTGCACAAATAGCTCGCCAAATATCAGTCAGATAATTTATATCCGTACTGAAACTCACGTTGACTTTTATCATTACACGTCGAATATCTCTTGACGTATAGTTCTTGATCTCGCTACCCCAAACTGTATTATTTGGCACAATAATAACGTGATTATCGTTGAAATCTGTTAATTTCGTATTAGCTAACGAGATTGAATCAACAGTTGCATGGTGACCAGCGATTATAACTTCATCGCCAACGTCAAACGGTTTGTTAATCAGCAACATTATGCCACTAGCAAAGTTGCCCAAGTTGCTTTGTAAAGCAAAGGCTAAGACAAAACTAGCACCACCAAGTACTGCCAAGACAGGCCCTAGGTTAACGCCTATAGCGGCTAACGCCAACAGTGCCCCACCCACCAATGTCGATTGTTTCACAAGTCTAACAATAAAGTCTTGGAACAAAGTTGAAATATTTTCAACTCTAGAGAGTGCTAAATCAGCGACTTTGCCAAGTCGAGGTGCGACAATAAACGCAGCAGCCAGAATACTGATGAATTTCAGCAGGTTAATCCCTAATTTGATGCCACCTTCCTCAGATTGCAGCCACGTATTGAATCTTAGTCCCAGTCCCTCGGTATCGGTAATATTAAACTCAAGCCCACTGACAGCCGCTATGTATTGTCGATAGGATTCAGTATCACCACCCTTTGCATCTAGTGAATCTAGGACAGTTGTCAGTCGGCTTGCAATAACAGTCTGTTCTGCATTGAGTTCAGTCGATTCAATCACCTGTTCCTCAGCTTGCGTATCTACTTCCCCGCCAATATCCTGCTCTTTTAGCTTAATAGAATATTCTAGGTCGCCAATTTCCTGGGCTTTATTTTGCAAGAGTAGAAACCAGGCATTAGCTTCTGCTTCCAGCTGCTCCTTTGATAGAGGCTTCAGCAAAACTTCTAGATGATCAGCAGGTATATCTGGGTTATTTGCTGTGATTGCTTCAATTTCTTCTGCGGTCTCTTCTGCTTCGGAAGTGGGGTTGACGGGATCTAAAGCCGTCTCAACTGTTTCAGCTTGTACTTCTTCTGAAACTTCCTGAGATAGGGCAGGGGCTCCCAATGCAATAAAAAATGACAGAACTGTTGTGACAGCAATCGCTTGTAATCTGAACCGAACGAAGAATTTACGCACCGTCATACACTCCTTGACATGTCCTCATGATTTTTCTCAGTTCTATTTTTAGTCTGATACCAGGGATCAAAAAATTAGCGGATAAATTCATCCTTCACAAACTCGCGAAAGCTCTTAGGTGGACGCCCTAACAGGTTTGGCAAGTCGTCACTGAGTTTCTCTTCTGAACCATTTTGGACACGCTTGCATAGCCAGACAACATATTTTGCCGATTTTTCTGCCCAACCTTTTTCTATCATTTTCTGAACGTAGGCATCATCGGACAGATCTTTGTAGGGAATTGAACGGCCAGTGACTTCAGAAAAGATAGAGGCGACCTGATTGTGATCTAATGCTTCTGAACCAGTCAGGTCATAGCGTTTGCCTCCATGACCGTCGCTGCTGAGGATGGTTGCGATCGCAGCTCCCAAATCATTCACATCCACCCATGCTACTTTGCCATCACCAGCTGGCAGACAAATCTCATTATCTTCGAGAGTTGTTCCAGTCCATGTATGGAAATTTTGCATAAACCAGGCAGGACGGACAATACAGCAGTTAAGATCATTGTTATCAATATCTTTCTCAATTTGGTTAAGAGGCTTCCCCTCAACACTGCTGGATGTCCGTCCCGACTGAAACAAGATTAGTTCAACCCCCTTATCCTTGGCTACCTGCATAATATTGCGCACAATAGCAGGATCTTTTGTACCTGGTGGTGCAATCAGGAATAACCGATTTACACCATCTAGTGCAGGAGCAAACGTGCTTGAATCCATATAGTCAAAATGAACAAAGTCTAAATCTCCACCCAAGTGCTTCTTAGCTTTAGGAATGTCCCGTACTGCGGCAACAGGCCGGAGGCCTTTCTCCTGCAACGCCTTAATCGCAGGTGTTGCAGAATTCCCAGTAGCTCCCATCAGTAAAATCTTCACAGTTAAACCCGAAATAAGCGAACAGAAAAATCGATATGTGTTCTGAGAGAAAACACATTGTGCCAACAGCCAGTTACTAAAATCTCTTTGAATCTCGCAAAGAAGTTCTTATCAGAACGACAACAAAATGTTAGCAAGTATACTGAAATAGCTCGTCAAAACACTCGCCAAAACAACTTAAAGCCTCAAAATGCTGTTATCTACTTTATCTAAATTCGTACACAACACCGCAGTACTCTTCAGACAAAGAGCATCGGTATCTCTTCAAAGTGCAAGAACAAATTTCGATGATGATCACCTTTACCTATGAGTACAACTTGGTTGATACTGTTTACAAGATCCTAAAACACGCATTTTTCATTGGTCAAATTCAGCATTTTTACTGAAGTGTCTACTGCCTGATCAATGTACTGCCTCAACCAATAGATTGGCGGTAATAACAGCACCTAGTGTCTGTTGGGAGCAACTTACCTATGTAATCAAAGCAGGACAGATAAGTCCCAAGCAGACCTGGGATAGAAAAAAATGGGCTTTCCATCAATGCAACCCAATGATTTAAGACATCCAAAACAGCCTCTATACAAAGGTTTTAGCTTTATATAGAAGACACTTTTCCTCAGAAAATATATGCTGCGAACAAGTCGTTATTAGATTTAATCTAGTGAAGAAAACCATTGCACCAACATCTTAAAAGCACGCTCACCGAGGTTATCAATGAGAACGTCTTTTGAGGATTCAAAAATTCCAACTTTTTTTGATTGTAAAAAAATGAAATATCTTGATGCGTGTGTTTACGCAGACTCTCGCAATGTCTCTGAGGGAAGTTCGCCAAACATCGCTTTATAGTCTCTTGCAAAATGACCTGCACTCCAAAAGCCAAATTGGTTAGACAGAGCCTGGATGCTATGAATTTTAGGATCACTTATTTTCAGACATCGGCGTAGCGCATGCAGACGTTGCACTTTGAGATAACGCATAGGACTGATGCCAAATGCATCTTGAAAACCGTATGACAAGGCCGAACTACTTGACTCTAACCCTTGTGCCAACTGCTTGAGAGTCAATGGGTTTTCCAGGTTCTCTAAAATCACCTGCCTAGCTTTAGCCACTAACAGGTGGCGGCGGAATGGTTTATTCGATGAACCAGTTTTAGAACGCCTCGGCAGTGCACAGATCAGTAATGGGATTAAATCTTCAGCGATTAGCGCGGTGATCCTGGGCTTTTGGAACCTTTCAGGCATCGTTTCTAAAATCCAAAACAGTCCTTGTAGATATTCTCGGATTTCTTTGCTCCGGTCCGGGGTTAAAAGTACATGGTTACTAGAGAGGTAACGCTCATCTAAGTCATCACGCTGCAGCTGATGCGTGTAACGCAAAAAGGTCTCTGTCTTTATAGATACTTGTGCAAACACACAGGTTCCTTGGCAGATGAAGTCATTATTTTGGTTGTCAAAACCAAAGAGACTGCGCTCAGGTGAGATGGCTAAATTGCAAGAATAGACAGCACTTGCAGGCATTTCCAACATGATTAGAAAAAGAATAGCATCTGCAGGTTTTGCACCACAGGCTTGCAATGATAGCCCCACGTGAACACGCGTGATTGCGAAATCCTGACATACTATCCCCAAAAAATCAGTAGTAAAGTTACCCGTCTGCAATTGAGTAAACTGCATCTGTTGATAGGCGAAAAGTGCGGTCAGTTCGTCCACATCTCCGACAGTCGTCTGGATAAATTGCTGGGCTCCTTCTTGTGCAGTATTGTTTCCCGCTGTGCCAGCGGTTGCCTGATGCTCCGATGCCACGTGCCTACTACCACTACCAACCTCCAGAGCATTTTAGCGTCCTTTGCAACGGCCAAAGTTGGAATTTCTGAACTTTCTACAACGCATCATGCTGATAAAATTGCAGAAAAATCTGAGGTTGATATGACCAATGGAAACATCGCATACAGATAGCCACTATTACCAAGAATTGCATTACTTGGGTCATGGGTCATGGGTCACGAAATTCATAACTGAAAAAACTGTCCAGGTCTCTAGGAATAGCGCTTTATCAGTGCAATGAAAGCTCCACTGGTAACAAACATCAGGAGGCCGTAGGTAACGGCAGGAATAGCCATACTTGAATTGTTGAGGAGGGTAGGGCCATTGGCGATGAGAAGTGCCAATGTCACATTTTGAAAACCTATTTCAATCGTAATCGCTCTTGTGCTGCGATGATGCAACTGGGCCAGGGTCGAGATGCCATAGCCTAAGCCCATGGCAACTACATTCAATATCAGCGTTACCCAACCAGCCTGCAGAAAAAAGGTCGATAAATTAGCCCGTTCCCTAATTAAGATGCTCATGATAATAACGGCCAGGAAACCCAGTGAAAAATACTTCACCCCTTTTTCGATCTTTGCCGCCAATTGAGGCCTGTAGCGGTGCGTTACTATGCCCAAGACAACTGGCATTAGGGTGACCACCGCAATCTGAATCACTGTATTCAGAAACGGCAGACGTAGTGCAATCTCTCCTCCCATAAATGTTTGCATGCTGATATTGACCACCAGCGGAATAGTTAATATCGTGACTAGACTATTGATTGCAGTCAGCGTGATCGATAGGGCAACATTCCCTTCGGCAAAATAGGTCAATATATTGGACGTAACACCTCCTGGGCATGCAGTAACAATCATTAGACCAATAGCCAACTCGGGAGAAAGGGAGAAAAATTTTGCTAACAAAAAGCCAGCTGTTGGAAGAATAATCAATTGGGCAAACAGACCCAAGATGACTGGTTTAGGTTCAATCAGAACCCGTTTAAAGTCATCTAGAGTCAGACTCAGCCCCATACCCAACATAATGATAAATGAAGCTAGAGGTAGAAATATTGCATTTAGAAAGTTGGATTCCATGGCTTTGAAATTTAGACACCCTTAACTATGGATATGAGTAAATAAGAGAATGGACGAGAAGCGAAGCAAACATTGAATCTGTCTCTGACCAAGGCAGATTCAATTACCTAGACGAACTAAGACTATGGAGAATAAATTAGTGCTTATGAACGAGATCCCAATATCTTGTTGAGTGCTTGATTTTCAGAATTATTGTTAGGTTGTAAATTTTAGCTTGAGAGCTATGTCCAACAAGGACTTACTTAGCCAACAAGCTAAAATTCATGCTCCTTTTCACCCATAATACGGCCAATTGTAGGGAAAGTGATCACTAAACCAATATCACCATCAATTGGATCAGTCAGGGAGCACCAAAAGCATCATTTTTTTTTCAATCCCCCTAAATAAAGTTGTAAGTGAGGAGAGAGTATGTGTACTGAATTTATAAATTTTCTATTTCGACTAAAAAGCTAAAAATATTCAAAAATAAGATATTTACGATATATAAGCGATTAAATACTGGCTTTATTATCAATTGCGCTTGCCTTTTCATTCATAGCCATTTTTGAGAGTTCTGAAGCCATCGTTTTCACCTTATCAATGACACGTTTGAATAGCTAATTTAAAGATTATTCAGTGCGCGCTTTCTAAGTTGAGATCCAAAATCTCATCAAGAATCTCTATTAAGATAGATGGGTGTCAGTAAAAATACACTTTTCTCTAAGCCATATCGCTATCATCAAATATTCTAGGTGTTTTATGTGCTACAACCATAAGTACGCACATCAAAGTAGGAGATTGATGAGAAACAGCCTCTAAGGATTGTTCCTGTCTCCTAACAAAGCCTGACATCTGACTAGCGATTGGCAATATTTGTTATTCCACTGCAGCCATTATTTCGATTGATGAACCCAGTAGACGTTCTTTGGAAAGTCATATCTTATGGTGAAAATCTTCATATCTAGGGTCCTAATACCCTTTTGTATATACTGTTTCGTTCTCAGTTTGACGTGTCCTTCAGCATCTGCCTTTCCCTTATCTCAGCCACAAGCAGGTTCCACCCCTCAAATAAATAGCGCGCTTGATCCACTGTCTTTATGGGAAGACACAGGCCCAGACAGCAATAAGCAGCGAATCATTCACTTCGTAGAAGCCGCTAAGCAGACAATCCCTCCTGAAGATCGAATCGCGGTTTTCGATAACGATGGCACACTGTGGGCTGAGTGGCCTAATTATTTTCAAGTCGACTATATTCAATCTAAATTGATTGAAAGAAAATCAATCCAGATTGAAGATGAAAGGCTTATAGAAGCCTATGGTACTCAAGATTTATCTATGGAGGTAGAAGCCTATAGAGACGATGTCCGACAGTTTCTAAATACGACCAAAGGTAATGGTGAAACGGATTTTGCCGTTCCATATATCCAGTTAACCTATCAGCCAATGATCGAGCTGGTTGAGTATCTACAGGCCAATGATTTTGATGTTTATATCTGCTCTGGTGGTGGGATCGATTTTGTCCGAGCGTTTTCTGAAGAATCCTATGGGATTCCTCGACAAAATGTGATGGGCTCAGCCTTAATCAACGTTTACGATCCTATAGAAAAACAAGTGCTACACTCTGGTGGAAATAGTGGTGATGAACCTGAACACCTAAGCCAGGGATATACAGACTTAGACTATGCCAACGGTGGATATCCTACGCCACCTCAAGAACTTCAGTCTGTCATCTTAAATCCGTTTAACGATAAAGAAGGCAAACCCGTTGGTCTTGAGCGCTATCTCGGCAAGAAACCGATTATGGCTGTGGGAAATTCTGACGGAGATTTCTTCATGTTTGACTACACTGACAGCAACACGGCTGTAGAGTCAGCAACTGGAGAAAAACCTCTCATTGTTTTGCTTAATCATGATGATGGCTGCACAAATGTGTGGGATGAGTCTTGTGAGTATGCCTATAACAATGATGTGGCCGCTGGTATTGCTGATACAGATCCTGATGATGAAATTCATCAAGATTTTTGTAAAAGTGAAGATCAACAGTATTGCTCCTTGGCAGTTGCAGAAGAGCGTGATAACTGGCTGATTGTCAGTATGAAAGATGACTTCAAGTCTATCTTTAAGTTTCCCAACTACTAGCCCAGCAAAATAGAGACTGACCTGTTCCCTGGTTTTTAGATCAAGTCTCTTTCAATAGTGGCATCGGCCATCCTTATCTCATATCTAAGATTCAGTATT
>JBCDFI010000139.1:0-11057 GCA_039178155.1 Cyanobacteria bacterium P01_H01_bin.105 | reverse complement strand
TTTGATCAATCGACTCTCTGCTAACGACGAGTATGAACCCATTCCATCTATTCGTCGTCGATTGGCGCATCATCAAGAAGAGACTGGACCGCTACTTGACTACTATCGACAGCAAGGGCAGTTATCAACAATTAACGCCAGCCTGTCTGCTGTCGAAGTAACCCATACCCTAACTGAGTTATTTCAAGAGGCAGCTGGAGCAGCTCGTTTTATTAGTAATGAATCGGAGTTAGATTCTCTTTTGGCTCAGGAATCACTGCTGGTGGTTGATTGTATGGCTTCTTGGTGTGGCTCTTGCAAACAGGTAACGCCGCTGATTGATCAGCTGGCTGAGGCCTATTGCGATCGCATCAATGTTATGAAAATAGACTTCGATACAAATCAGCAAGTACCCAAGCGATTTGGTCTGAAAGGGATGCCAGCGGTTATGTTCTTTAAAGGCGGAGAGCTAGTAGAGACCCTGACCGGCGTAAAATCCTACCAGGCCTACAACGCTGCGGTAAGTCGCTTTTTGGAATGATACACCTAGCAGGCAGCCATTGGCCTAAAAATTCAGCTTCATACAAAGCCTTGCTAAGTTCATAAAACTCTTGATTAGGTCCGGATTATTATGCCTGGAATTAGGAAACATGGATGGATTGAATTCTGAATACTTTTCGGAGTATTGCTGAGCCTTGGTATGTTTTCATCGAAATGTTTTCATTTGCACGTTCTTAGCACAGTGCGTTTGACTTAGTTCAGTCCCTAATTCAGCCACAGTTGATTTTTGTTTGGAGGTGCCTAGCGAATATAAAGCCAGTCCCCGGCATAAGTTTGAATAATCTGCTACAGGGGTCTTGTATAGCGGGAATCCTTAGAAAGGATAGATAGTTTTATGCTGGTTACGTGGAAAATACTATAAAACCGGCGTCTTAATCGTTAAAACTGCAGGCTAGGGGCTAAAAAGTTCGGGGATGTCCTCTTTAATCGTGAGTATTGACTTAAAAAAGCTTGTTCTAAAAAAGGAATACTCCCTGATTCAGGAGGTGATCAAAGCTACAGGCTCTGTCGCTAGTGTGGAAACGGCTGATGGACAGCGGCTGTTAGGACATCATGCTGACGGTAGCAAACGCTATCCCATTGCGCTCAATGGCCACATTCTGGGTTGGGTCCATGGTGATCACAATGCCCAGGTCATTGCTAACGTCATTTCCCGATTGGTCCATCGAGAATCTGAAAAGCGTGCTCTGGCTCAGGAACTGCTAGGTAAATATAAGGAAATTTCTCTCCTATTTAAGCTGTCAGAAAAAATTATTGATAGCTCCAATATTCAGGAGGTAGCTTCCCTGGTGCTTGAAGAAGCACGTCAGCTCCTAAAGTCAGGCCATGGCGCGCTGATGCTATTGCAAAATATGGAGTCGCTGGATCGTATTGCTAGCTTTGGTGAGAGCGAGTTGTTTCAAGCGACGATTCCTGTGGGCAGCGGCATTATTGGAGCGATTACTCAGGTAGGTCGCGGTGAAATTGTGAATGATGTTGCCTCCGATGGGCGATGCCTGACTAAACATGAGGCTGCTCTGATGTGTGTGCCTTTAAAGAGTAAGGAATCTACCATTGGTGCGATCGCACTTAGCCGCCCGATCACCGACCCTTACAATGCCGAAGAGCTAAAACTCTTGACTACGATGGCATTTCAAGTGGCTGGAGTGATCAACGCCCTACTGCATGAACGTCAGCTTAAAGAAAGCCGCCAGAACGATCTCATCTTTCGACTTTCTAGTCAGATTCGAGAATCCTTAGAGCCCAATATCATTCTCTCCGCAGCAGTCCGTGAAATCTATCAAGCGCTCAATCTAGAGCGGTGTTGTTTTCTTTGGGTCAAAACCTTATCTAAGCCAGACAACTCGCACTGCAGGATGGGGCCGGTCTCATCTAGAGGAAGCTTAGAAATCGTTACCGAGTCCAGACGCAGTCACCTCTGCCCCCTAGTCGGGGACTATGAGTCTCACAGCGTTGGTCATTTGACACAGTGGTTCTGTCAACAGACCTTAGTACGAATTAATGATGTCAATGATGTAGACGATCAATCGACCCGAGCATTTCTCAAAAACCATGACTTTGCGGCCCTGTTAGCCATTCCCCTACGGACGCGCTCTGGGTACATTGGCGTTATTTGTTGTGGGACGGAGCAAACAGCTAAAAATTGGAGCGATAACGAAGTTGAGCTATTACAAGCTGTTACCAATCAGCTAGCGATTGCCCTCGATCAAGCAGAACTCTATGAACAGAGCCGTCGGGCGGCCCAGTTTGCTCAAGACAAAGCTCAGCAGCTAGCAACCACCCTCAAAACGCTACAACAAACTCAGCTTCAGCTCATCCAAAGTGAGAAGATGTCTGGCATCGGTCAAATGATGGCGGGGGTAGCCCATGAAATCAATAATCCGGTTACCTTTATTTACGGCAATCTGGAATTTGTGCAGGAATACACCCAGAGCTTGATGGATTTGGTCAAGCTCTATCAGGCAGAATACAGCTCTCCATCCACAGCTTTACAACATGCCATCGAAAACGTAGAGCTTCCCTTTTTATTAAAAGACTTGCCAGAGACCCTTAACAGTATGGCCGTCGGCACTGAACGCATCCGCGATATTGTCCTGTCTCTAAAAAACTTTGCCCGTTCAGACCAATCTGAATTTAAGTCAGTCAACATCCACGAGGGGATTGACAGCACCTTGCTAATTTTGCGCCATCGTCTTAAACCCCAGGCTGATTTCCCAGGAATCAAAATTATTAAACAGTATGGCGACTTGCCCTCGATTAGCTGCTACCCTAGCCAGCTAAACCAGGTATTTATGAATCTGTTGGCTAATGCCATTGATGTCTTCGAAGTCCCACCGTTCATCGATGCACCGACAATTACGATCTATACTCGGCAAATTGATACTAACCGCATACAGATTCGAATTATCGATAATGGTCCCGGTATTGTTGCCAAAATTCGAAACAAGTTATTTGATCCATTCTTTACTACCAAAGATGTCGGCAAAGGTACAGGGTTAGGGCTTTCTATTAGCTATCAAATTATTACCGAACGTCATAACGGTAGCTTGCTCTGTCGTTCTAAGCTAGGACAGGGGACGACGTTTGTGATTGAAATTCCGATTCAACAGGATGATTTAGCCGTTCATGTATCTAAAGATAACGATGGATCAAGAGAATTATAGTTTTTTTGACTCAGAGTAGCTGGTCTCAGGGTAGCTCATTGGTAGGAATATTTCACTCCAAAGATCTCAGGTAACCGCTATGGATATTGGCTCGCAATCGTCTCAACCCTCCGTCGATCAATCAGTTCCCATACCGCGAAAACAGCAGTGTTTACAGCATAAGGTGACAGCATTAGCGATTGCCCTGGGTACTTTACCTGTCCTCCTCACCGGTTCGACAGCCTATTTGTATGCAAGTCGTTCGATCAGCCAGCAAATTATCCAAGACCAGGTACAACGAACTGAAATTATTGGCGAGAAGCTAGATCAGTTTTTGGTCAGTCGACTACAGGAAATCGAGTCGTTAGCTGTAAATCCCATGTTTACAGAGCAAGCACTACGCGACCGCGCATCGTCAACGCAACAGCAGCTGATTCTAACAGAATTTTCTAACGCACTTAATTACTTCGATAGTCTGATTTTGTTTGATCCAGAGGGTAACCCTGTGGCTCAGGCAACAACGGGGAAACCATTTAATGGCAACTATGGCGATCGCAGCTATTTTCAAACAGCACTAGAGACAGGTCAATCCACGATGAATGGTCCCGGTCTTTCTCCTAGCTCAGGCATACTTCGGGTAGAATACGCCGTTCCAGTTAAGGATGCAGGCACAGAAGATATCATCTATATCTTGAGAGCTCGCGTACCGGGTCACTATCTAAATGGACTCTTTAAGATTTTTGAGAATCACAAACGGGTCTGGCACTTGATAAATTCAGAAGGGATGATTTTTGCGGGTGCAAGACAGGACTACCTGGCTCAGCCTGTGGATAGCTATTATCCAGATTTAATGCCCCTGCTACAAGGTAGGCAGGGGCAAGCAGATGTCTTTACCAATGTTCAAGAAGAGGGAAAAAGACAGCTAGTTTCCTACGCTCCGATCACCTTGAGCAACAATTTTGCCCCTCAGTCCATAGGAGCTTTAATTACTGCAGATACGGTGATCGTCTTTGCCTCACAATATAATTTGCTGCGTATTTTTGCATTGGGTACGGGCGTTGCAGCTGTTGCCGTGGGTGCGATTACCGCCTATATTGCCAACCGCGCTATTCGACCCATTCAACATCTTACTCAAGTAGCTCAGACAGTTACCCAGGGAGGGCATTTTAACATTCGAGCCCGTGTTAAAAACAAAGATGAAATCGGCCTCTTGGCAACGTCTCTCAATCAGCTCATTACCTGGGCAGGACAGTACACAGACGAATTAGAGCAAAGCCAAGAAAGTCTAGAACAGCGGGTGCAAGAACGCACGCAGCAGCTCGATGCCATTATTGACAATCTGGGAGAGGGACTGTTGGTGATTGATTCGGCTGGCACGATTATTCGCATCAATCCTGTACTCGTCCATATGTTTAATCTCTATGCAAAAACAACTCTAGGACAACCTTGCCATACCGTATTTAAATCCGATCTGTCTCAGTTAATTGCTCGAAATCAGCAAAACCCTGAACAGCTGCTGATTACCGATGTGGAACTTCCTAACAATGGGATTGGTCAGGCGTTAGTAACCGCTGTTGCTAACAATAATGATGAGATTGTTGCGGGCAACAATTTTGATTCTATTGTATTAATTCGCGACATTACAGCCGAGAAAGCAGTTGATCAGATGAAAACTGACTTTATTTCTACGGTTTCCCATGAATTACGAACGCCGCTGACGTCAGTGCTAGGCTTTGCTAAGCTGATCCAAAAAAAATTAGAAGGTGTAGTGTTGCCTGCTGTAACGGTGAAGACCCCAAAAACAGAGCGGGCGATGCGTCAGGTCCGTGACAACCTCGATATCATTGTGGCTGAAGGAGAGCGACTAACCTCACTGATCAATGACGTGCTAGACATTTCTAAAATTGAGGCAGGTAAAATCGAGTGGAATATGCAGCCAACATCGATTTCAGAGATTATTGATCGGGCTATTGCGGCAACATCTGTGTTGGCTCAAAATAGTGGCTTGGAGATTATTTGTGATCTTGAGCCGGATTTGCCTCAAGTAGTGTGCGATCGCAACCGTCTCATCCAAGTTGCGATCAATCTTCTCTCCAACGCCATTAAATTTACGTCTGGGGGACTGATTACTTGCTACGCCCGTCGTCAGGATGTCGAAATATCCATCAGTATTATTGATACCGGCATCGGTCTTGCGACTGACGATCTCGAAAAAGTATTTGAAAAGTTTACCCAAGTGGGGCAAGTCATGACCGATAAGCCCCAAGGGACTGGTTTAGGACTTCCCATCTGTAAACAAATTATTGAACACCATGGTGGACGGATCTGGGCCGAAAGTGCCCTAGGTCAGGGCAGTACCTTTACTTTTACCCTCCCCTTAAGGAGGTTCCCAGAGATTAAGACCCCCAGTGTCAATATCCCTATCTTGATACAACAGATCAAGGCTAATATACAAAAAACGTTTCCCTCTCTACTCTCAACAGACACCCTACCAAAAACAATTTTAGTAGTCGATGATGAACCTCATATTCGCCAGCTTTTACGCCAGGAGCTAGAGACTGCAGACTATCAGGTTCAAATTGCAGAAGACGGGATGGATGCTCTGCAACAGATCAAGGTAAAACCGCCTGATCTGATTGTGCTAGATATGATGATGCCTAATATCAACGGCTTTGATTTGATAACGGTACTTAAAAATAACCCAGCTACCATGGGAATTCCCATTATTGTAGTCTCCATTATCCAAGATCAAGAGCGAGGTTATAGGCTTGGTGTCGATCGCTATCTTAGTAAACCTATTAATACTGATGTATTACTCCATGACGTTAAAACTCTACTGGACTGCAATAATTCCCACCGTCAGGTACTTGTCGTAGACATGAATGCCTCGGTAACCAAGACATTAACCGAGTTTTTACTGTCTCAAGGGTATACTGTCACCGAATCGACGATTGACAACGGCGGCATTGAAAAAATTCTTTCCCTCAAACCCGATATGATTGTTGTTGATTCAGCTATTTCTATGGAGCATACTTTATTAAGTACCGTGCAGTTTAATAAGGAAATAGCAAATATCTTTATTATCCTAGCAAACAAGCCTTAAACTGCTCATCTAAACTTACTCTCAAAAAAACTGACTCATGATTGCCGCCAAACGATTTATCTCTTTTTTAGCTATTAATCTGTTGGAGTAATTCTAATGAATAAGCTTATTTTAATCGTTGATGATGAAGTTCATATTCGGATACTGATGGAACAAACCCTAGAAGATCTTGAAGATGAGGGCGTAGAACTACTCACGGCGACCAATGGTGTGGAGGCATTGGACCTCATTCGTTCAGAAAAGCCCGATTTGGTCTTTTTAGATGTCATGATGCCTAAAATGAATGGGTTTGAAGTTTGCCAAATTGTCAAAGAAGATAAGGCGACACAGGATACCTATATCATCATGCTGACGGCCAAAGGCCAGGAGTTTGACCAGCAACAAGGGCATCAGGTAGGAGCCAACCTATATATGACTAAGCCGTTTGATCCCGATGAGATATTAGAAAAAGCTGCAGAAGTTCTAGCTCTTAACCTATAAATCGAATACCCTATGACTCCCCAATCATCATCTGTTAATTTTGCCCTTGGTACCCTACCAAAGCAGGTTAAAGGCTGGTTACACAGTCTCAAGATGATTCAAAAAATTGGTCTGGGATATGCTTTGATTGTAGGTATTGTAGTCGGTGGAACAACGACTGGTCTTGCCATTGCTCGACGTTATGAGCAACAAGCGTATCAAGGCAATGATGATGCCATTGAAGAAATTTTAGGTCTTAGAAATTTAGAGAAATCACTCAATCGATTTATTGCCTATGAACGTCAATTAATTACCTGGCTCGAAAACCCGGAGAAATTTTTAGCTAATTACGATCTTTATCGGGCCAGTGGTAGAGACTTTCAGGGAGATTGGGCTGAGTTCTTAAGAGAGTACGAAAAAGATATTGCCACAGGGGTGCCAGAGACAGAAGATGAGCTGAAACTGTTAAATAACCTGATTGATAGCTACGATGGTATCGCTGAAGACAATTTACAAGAAATTGAACAATTTGTACAAGACCTTGATCTAGCTAATCTTCAGGGTAGAGAACTGCTGCAGGCTCGTCAGTCGTTCATTGATCTAAATCGTCGCCCTGCCGCCCTTAAACTAGAGGAATTTGCCAAAAAACTAGCTGACCTAGCTGACTTTATTGAAGAAGATGAGCTGCAAGAGGCTAGAGAAATTATTCAAACGTCTGCTTATCTGCGGATTCGGATAATTTTCATCAGCGTCATCTTGTCGCTAATGTTAGCTAGCTGGCTAGCCTATCTTATCAGTCGCACGATCAGCCGTCCTCTCCGGGCTGTCGAAAAAATAGCGCTACAAGTAACCCAGGAAGAAAACTTTAATTTGCGCGCGGATGCGAGTAATAAAGATGAGATTGGCAGTTTGGCTCAGTCCCTTAATCAGCTGATCGAGTGGGTAGGAGACTATACCCATGCCCTAAAAATGACTCAGCAGGATCTAAAAAATAAAGCGCAAGAGCTTAATGCAATTATTGATAATTTGGGTGATGGTCTATTGGTGATTGACTCTGAGGGTCTGATCACCCGTGCAAATCCAATGCTGAGAAAGATGTTTAGACTCGATAGGACTTTATTGCAGAATCAGCCAATGCATGAAGTGTTTGATCCATCGATTACTGAACTTATCTTGCAAAATCAAACGGCTCCAGAGATGAATCTTAGTATTGAAGTAGAGCTGTTGGGCAACCGAGTGGGGCAGGCTCTAATAACAGCAATTACCTCTGATCAGGAGACCCAATCTTCAACAGAATTTAACCAATCTAATGGTTCTGTTGTTTTGATTCGTGATATTACGACTGAGAAAGAGGTTAACCAGATGAAAACTGACTTTCTTTCTACGGTTTCCCATGAGCTACGTACTCCCCTGACTTCGGTTTTAGGATTTGCCAAACTGATCCAAAAAAAATTGGAAGATACTGTTTTACCGGTGGTGAGTGTTGAGACTAAAAAAACGGAGCGGGCGGTGCGCCAGGTACGTGAAAATTTAGGCATTATTGTATCTGAGGGTGAACGTCTAACTTATTTGATCAACGATGTACTGGATATCTCAAAAATAGAGGCCGGTAAAATCGAATGGAATATGCAGCTAACCTCTGTTGTAGAGATTGTTGAACAGGCGATTGCTGCAACATCTGTGTTGCTCCAAGACGATGATTTAGAGCTGATTCGTGAGATTGAACCAGGATTACCGGAAGTAGTTTGCGATCGCAACCGCTTAGTGCAAGTGATTATTAATCTGCTGGCCAATGCCATTAAATTTACGGCGACAGGTTCTGTCACCTGTCGTGCCCGTCAGCAAGACAACGACATTATCATTAGTGTTATAGACACCGGTATTGGTCTATCGGAAAACGATCTCAAAAAAGTATTTGAGAAATTTACTCAGGTAGGAGAGATCATGACTAACAAACCTAAAGGGACAGGATTGGGATTGCCTATTTGCAAACAAATTATCGAGCACCATCAGGGCCGTATTTGGGCTGAAAGTAACCTCGGTCAAGGCAGCACATTTTCCTTTTCTATACCTATCAGAGAGACTCCCTTACCGGAGACTTCTAACCTAAGCTTAGAATCTCTAGTAGAACAGCTGAAAGAAAATTTAGAGCGGACGGTGATTCCGACAGAAGCATCCCAAAAAACAATTCTAGTTGTTGACGATGAACCTCACATTCGTCAGCTTTTGCGTCAAGAGCTAGAAGCGGCTGGCTATCAGGTCAAAACAGCTAAAGATGGCATGGATGGTCTTAATAAGATTAAAGCAGAGCCTCCAGACCTAATTATCCTAGATGTGATGATGCCCACTATCAGCGGCTTTGATCTAGCTGCTGTACTCAAAAACGATCCATTGACGATGGGGATTCCGACTATTGTCCTCTCCATTATTCAAGATCAAGAGCGCGGCTATCGTCTGGGGGTAGATCGCTATCTAACTAAACCCATTGATACAGATGCTTTGCTGAACGATATTCGAACTCTATTGGACCAGGGGATGTCTAATCGTAAAGTGCTAGTGGTTGATATGGATGTTCCCACTACTCGAACCCTGACAGAACTATTGCTGGCGCGAGGCTATACGGTTACTGAAGCGACCACTGGTAAGGACGGTATTGAAAAGGCCTTAGCGATTAAACCCGATATGATTATTGTCGATTCGGCTATTTCTATCGAACATGATTTGGTCAATACCCTACGATTCGACAATGGCTTAGAAACGATTTTTATCATTATGATCGAACAGTCTGCCTAGCCTCGTTGTTTGACTCTGCGCTAGGAAAAAAGAAGAAAGGAAGAAAAATAAAAAGAGAAAGACTATTTCTCTTTAAAGAGAAACCACCACAGTTCTAAACCAACGCACCCAAGTCCGACAGCGGTGACCCCTACTTTTATGGCTAGGGGGTGTTCTATCCGTTGAAAGTCTGCGGCATTCGCCATGGCAGCTGGGGCTATAGCGACCATCCATCCAAGACTCAAGAAAATACCCAGCCCAAAGGACTTGCTCACGGACTTGCTCACGATCACCCTCCTTGCGGTTTAAAGTTTTTCAACCGTAGTGCATTGGACACTACAGATACTGAGCTAAAAGCCATTGCGGCTCCGGCAATCATTGGATTTAGAAACCAACCCAGTAGAGGGTAAAGGATACCGGCAGCAACGGGAATACCCACCACGTTGTAGACAAAGGCAAAGAACAAATTTT
This sequence comes from Cyanobacteria bacterium P01_H01_bin.105, assembly GCA_039178155.1. Taxonomy (GTDB): domain Bacteria; phylum Cyanobacteriota; class Cyanobacteriia; order Phormidesmidales; family Phormidesmidaceae; genus Leptothoe. The sequence goes on along the minus strand of JBCDFI010000139.1, from coordinate 1,070 downwards.
GGCGAATGTTGGCCATAGTAGCCTGACTTAGCTGAATAGCGGTCACAATAGCATTGAGGTCGCCCGAGATTAGGGTAATATCGCTGGCTGCGATCGCAATGTCGGTACCGGTGCCCATCGCTATCCCCACATCCGCCTGGGCCAGTGCCGGGGCATCATTAATGCCATCGCCCACCATGGCGACTCGTTTTCCTTCGGTCTGGAGTTGTTTAACATAGGTCGCCTTTTCATTGGGGCGAATGCTGGCAAAATACCGCTGGATTCCCACCGATTTAGCAATGGCCGCTGCTGTTTGAGGATTGTCTCCAGTTAGCATCACCACGTCTAATCCCAGACGCTGTAGAGCCAAGACCGCGCCAGGGGCAGACGGCTTGAGCGCATCGGCAATTCCCAACAGCCCCTCGATTTGACCCCCAACGGCAATCCACACCGTGGTTTTAGCAGCGGCTGTCCAGGCTTGACTGTGGGACTGTAAAGAGCGAGTCTCAGGCGATTGAGTCTCTATACCCAGGCTGTGCAACCAATCTGCGGTACCGACGTGGATCTGCTGACCATCAACCGTTCCCTGGACACCGCAGCCGACAATAGCTTCAAAGTCATCGACCTTGGGGAGCGTCTCTATTCCTTGAGATCGAGCATAGTTGACAACCGCCGTGGCCAATGGATGTTCTGAATTGTTTTCAACTGCTGCGGCTAGCTGCAACACCGTATTTTTGAGCATACGGCAGACTCCGTAATCTGTTACCGTAGGCTGTCCCTGGGTGAGAGTTCCCGTCTTATCGACCACAACGGTCTGGAGTCTGTGGACCTGCTCCAAACTCTCAGCATCTTTGATTAAGATCCCGTTTTTAGCTCCCTGACCCGTGCCCACCATGATGGAGGTAGGTGTGGCTAAGCCTAACGCACAGGGACAGGCAATAATTAATACTCCTACGGTGGTCAGCAGGGCCAGGGTGGTGTTTCCCGTTAGATTAAACCAGAGGAGAAACGTAAAGAGTGCGATCGCAACCACCACCGGTACAAATACTCCAGTCACCTGGTCCGCCAGCTTTTGAATCGGTGCTTTTGAA
>JBCDFI010000138.1:0-11099 GCA_039178155.1 Cyanobacteria bacterium P01_H01_bin.105 | reverse complement strand
ATGGGGCAGACCATCAATAATACGACACAGCCATAGACTAGCTATTAGTATTAACAAAGCAACAAAAGAGGGCATCGGTATCGAGGGCATTGTCCCCTTAAGTCTATAAAATCCTATGCAATAGTTGTGATTTTCCGTTTTCTAGAAAAGGTCTATTAATTTTTTATACTTACTTATATTTTTGAATTTATAGGGTGGCTCATCAGGCTGACCCCGTTAAATTTCTGACCTGATTTCTAACCTGATTAAGGAAGACTCGCAGTGACAATGACATGCTCTAGAGATTTGGCTCGATTCTACTATTTTGCCTATGGCTCGTGCATGTGCCCCGTCGATCTAAAGCGCTCTTTACATGAAAAGACCCATCACTATGTCATTGGACCAGCCCAGTTAAAGGAATACCGGCTGGGCTTTTTTCGATATTCTCGCCGTCGTCAGTGCGGTGTTTTAGATATTGTGCCTTCGTCGAATGCAGTGGTGCATGGTGTACTCTACGCACTACCTGTACATTTGAGTGCTCTGCTTGATCGCCGCGAAGAAGGATATATTCACCATCCAATGACCATTCAATGTCAGGGTAAACGATTTCCTAACACGCGCACGTATACGGTTTTAGATAAGCTGGGCCGTGAGCATGCTCCTAATGATTGGTATTTTGATGTGGTCATGCGGGGAGCGCTCACATGTGGGTTGCCAGAATCCTATTGTTGGCAATTGTTTGATCACATGCACAGCTTGCAACAGCGACAGCAGTTGGCTTAAGAGGGGTAAGTAGTCGTCTTGCTTGCTCCCTTTCAAGTCTGAACGTAAAGCAGTGCTCCGCTGAGTAACGACCTTCGCTACTATTAGACATGCTGCGGAGAACTCGTGCATGTCTACTGAAGTTTCTGGTGTTAGCTATCGGTCTGAAGTGAGGCAGGTTTTACTCATCACCCTGCTTCTTAATTTGTTAGTGATGAGCCTCAAAATTCTGGTCGGTTTTTGGACAGGGTCCCTAAGCTTGTTGGCGGATGCGCTTCATAGTATTACGGATAGTGCCAACAATATTCTGGGGTTGGTCACAAATCATCTGGCATTACCAGAGCCTGATCGAGAGCATCCCTACGGTCATCAGAAATATGAAGCTATTGGGGCCTTGGGTGTTGCTGCATTTTTAGGAATTGCTTGCTTTGAAATTCTCAAGGGAGCATTCGACCGACTGTTGATGGGGGCAGCTCCTGTCAAACTACATCCTGCTGCTCTTTGGATCATGTTGGTGGTTTTGGCCATTAACATCCTTGTTGCTTTTTATGAGCGACGGGTAGGTATTCGTTTGGGCAGCAAGCTTTTAATTGCTGATGCTCACCATACGATGAGCGATATTTGGATCACCATCGTTGTCATTGCTGGTTTGATCGGTGTGTGGAGAGGTTTGGGTTGGTTAGACATTGTCATGGCATTGCCAGTGGCCATTCTTGTGTTTCATAGTGGCTGGATCGTTCTATCGGCAAATTTACCCTGGCTGGTAGACGAGATGGCCATTGCTCCAGAGGCTATTCATCGAGAAGTAATGCGAGTGCCTGGAGTCATAAACTGTCATAGCATTGCTTCTCGAGGATTATTGGGACGTCAGGTGTTTATTGATATGCATCTAATTGTGGAGCCCAAAGATGTGGTCAGTGCTCACGATATTACTGAGCTGGTAGAGCAGACATTAGAACAAGCGTTTGGTCCGATCCGAGTCACTATCCATGTAGAGCCTCCTAACTATCGGGAAGAACACATTAGCTACCGATGATATGAACTTACCTACTTGGATTACAGTATCGCGACTGGTGGCAATACCATTGGTATTTGGTCTGCTGGCCGATCCTTCTTCAAACGAGCATCGCTGGTGGGCCGTCACTGTGTTTCTGGTAGCGGCATGTACTGACTGGCTGGATGGTTATTTGGCGCGACGGCTTAACCAGGTGACTGACTTGGGTAAGTTTTTGGATCCGTTGGTGGATAAGTTGTTAGTGCTGGCACCATTGATGGTGTTGGTGCAGCTGGGGACGGTGCCAGCCTGGGGAGTATTTTTGATTTTGGCGCGGGAACTGACAGTTGCTGGTTGGCGAGTAAGTCAGTCGATGATCATAGGTGCAAATAGGTGGGGCAAAGTGAAAACGGTGGTGCAGATCGGTGCGATCGCACTTCTGATCTCCCCCCTGTCTCAAACCTATCCATTATTTTCCCAAGGCCTATTTTGGCTAGCCGTAGCACTTACCTGGTGGTCTGGGTTAATCTATCTAACAGCTTCTTCCAATATCACTTGAGTAATGACTCTTGCAACAAGCAGCAACCCTAAAAATGTCCAGAAAACGAATACCTGGCATGTTTTACAGCAGACTGATGGTCACTGTGAAATTGTTGATCAAACTGAACTATCTCAAATAGCAGAGCAATCTCAAACCTGGGGCCCATTTGTCAGCAAATCCGAAGCCATTGCCAAACGTGTTGGTCTGATTCGCTCTGGAAAATGTCTGCCGCAGTAAAGACTCATTCTAGACTTAGTTAACTGAAACCGTTCCAGCATTGGCAGCTTCTCGCTGCCCTCGAATAACATCATTTAGAACCTCAATAGCTTTAGCATACTGAGGATCTTCCTCTGTACCAATGCGCTCACGGTCTTCGCTAAGATATTCTCGCTCTTCATCGCTGAGCTCTACCATAAAGTCAGGCTCAATCCCAAACGTATTGATATCGCGACCACTCGGCGTTAAATACTTAGCAATAGTCACTGCAATACCTGAGCCATCACCCAGACCACGCACCGATTGCACCAGCCCCTTACCAAAGGTTTTTGTACCGACCAACACAGCTCGATTATTGTCCTGCAGTGCTCCAGACAAAATTTCACTGGCACTTGCAGAGCCACCATCAACCAACACAACGAGGGGTTTATCCGTCAAGGCTCGGTCACTCGCTACATTTTCATCGACTGTACCCTCACGATTCACCGTTGAGACAATCGTGCCATCGCTTAGCCACATACGCGAGATATCAATACTGGAGTAAAGCAGACCACCAGGATTAGAGCGCAAATCAAGTACGTAGCCAGTAACATCGCGCAGTTCCAGCTCTTGAATCGCATCACGCATTTCCGAGGCCGCGTTCGCACTAAATTGAGTTAAACGAATATACCCGACACCCCCTTCTTGCTCAGGGTTATACGCGTATCGGACGGGATGGATCTCGATCCGAGCACGGACTAGATCAAAGTTGATTTCCTCACCGTCGCGAACTACCGTTAGCGTAACCTCAGAATCAACCGGTCCTCGGATCAAATTAACCGCATCGCTCAGATCCATTCCTTCTGTGGGTTGGCCATCAATACCAATAATGATGTCGCCGGAGCGCACCCCAGCTTCAAACGCAGGAGTATCCTCAATGGGAGACACCACGATGATCTCTTCAGTTTCCTCTTCCTGGGAAATTTGAATACCGACACCCGTTAACTCACCTGAGGTGTCGATTTGCATATTACGGAACTCCTGAGGATCCATAAAGCGAGTATACGGATCTTCCAGGGTATCCAACATTTCGCGAATGGCTTCATAGGCCGCGCCGCTGTCAGTATAGTCACGGTTTAGATAGTTAGTTCGAACAGCTTGCCAGTCTTGATCGTTAAATGTGTCATCAACATATTCATGATCGATAAGCTGCCAAACTTCATCAATTACCTCTTTTGGGCTCTCCCTAAAGAATGCCTGACTCTGAGACCAGTGAATGCTTGTTCCTGCAACGACAATAGCCATACTTGCTAAAGCTGCCGCACCCAAAATCAGGCCATGCTTCTTGGTTGCCATAAAAAAGAGATCCAGAACAATAGGACGATACGAACTTAGTCAAACAGCATAAATAGAAAACCTGCACCCTCTACAAATATATAAGCTTTGCTCAGCTGACGTAGGAGTCATAGAAATATTTAGTTATTTTATGCAGCTTAGCAATTTCTTGAAGAAATCAACGGCCTGACTACAGTCTTAGTAAACCAAGTTAACAAATAAGACTGAGATGAAGATGAAGTTTTTCTTGAACAATACTTAAAATACATCCAGAGCTTTAAGGTTTTAGTCAGGAAAAACCTGAAGCTCTGGATTCTGCCGATTCAATGTGGTTTTTTAAGGGATGCTTCAATTTTCCGGTTCTACCCAGCGACCATCACCTTTGATTAGGTTAATTAATTCTTCTACACCACTATCTTCGGGTACTCGTTTAATTTCTTCACGACCTCTATACAAGGCAATCTGACCTGGTCCTTTACCGACATATCCGTAGTCAGCATCGGCCATTTCTCCAGGGCCATTAACAATACAGCCCATCACAGCAATGTCTAATCCTGTTAGATGATCCGTAGCAGCCCTCACTTTATGTAAAACCTCTTCGAGGTTAAATAGGGTGCGTCCACAGGATGGGCAGGCAACATACTCAACCATGGTTTTGCGTAGTCCCAGAGCTTGCAATATGCTGTAGCAAACTGGAATCTCTTTTTCGGGAGCTTCTGTTAAAGAGACCCGAATGGTATCGCCAATTCCTTCGGCCAATAAAGTGCCAATACCTGCCGTGGACTTAATTCGCCCGTACTCTCCATCTCCAGCTTCAGTTACACCCAGATGTAGTGGATAGGTCATCCCTAACTCATCCATGCGTTTAGCCATTAGACGGTAGGCCGCTAGCATGACAGGTACTCGAGAGGCTTTTAAGGAAATAACCAGATTATAGAAGTCTAGTGATTCACAAATACGAATAAATTCTAGAGCTGACTCCACCATACCTTCGGGAGTATCTCCGTAGGTAAAAAGCATTCGCTCAGCTAAGGAACCATGGTTAACCCCAATCCGCATGGACTTATTTTGGTCCCGGAGAGAAACTACCAGGGGTTCTAGAGTTTTGCTAATTTTCTCCCCAATGGCATCAAATTCTGCCTGGGTATACTCTGTGCGATCATCACTAGGTTTCTCAAATACATAAAGTCCAGGATTAATGCGGACATTATCTACATGCTTAGCTACCTCTAATGCAATTTTCATACCGTTATGATGCACATCGGCTACCAACGGTACTGACTGATAGGTTGCTGCAAGCTTTTTCTTGATTTTGATCAATGCTTTAGCATGACCAATGCTCGGAACGGTTACTCGGACAATTTCACAACCAATTTCATGCAGACGACGAATGCCCGCTACAGAGCCATCAATATCCAGCGTGTCTTCATTGATCATCGATTGCACAACAACTGGAGCTCCACCCCCAATGGTGATGCTACCAACGGGAACCGCGCGCGTTTTGCGACGAATGATTTTAGTTTCAACTAATTCGTTTGAGTTAGCTTGAATAGGAGGGGGTGTTAAGACTTGCATGCGTCGAGAAACGAACTGATTTACGTCTATTTATCCATCATTATATTTCTCTAGAGTCCCACAAAATGCAAACAGGTACTGGCAGTCTAAGCAACATTCAAAATATGGAAGGTGGGTACACTGTTCAATAGATTAAGATACATACGTCGGTAGCTAACGGTATCAATTTAATTTGGCGGTGCATTCCAAAATCAGCCGCTGATTTATTAAAGAAAAGGGCTGGATGTCTAAGGTACGACGAAAGCACTGAATAGCCTCTAGATAGTTACCAACGGATGCATGGCATAGTCCAAGCCCATGGAGAGCACCAAAGTGGTATGGAATAAGCTCAAGAGTTTTTTCGCAATCATGAATCGCAGCTGAATATTTACCTAGCATGTAGTTCAGTACAGCCCGACGATTCCAAGCCTCTGCAAAGTCAGGCTGGATACGAATGAGTTCATCTAGGATTGTTTTGGCTTCATCATTCCGCTCCGCTTCTACCAGCGTTTGGCTCTCAATCAAACGCTGGGCACTTTGCATGCCTTTTTGATGAAACCACATGTGCCAGAGTTCGCCTGTTGCTTGATTGCGGACGGTTTCATCTGAATTTTTTAATGCCTGTAATAGGCGATCAATGTAGGCAGAATCCATCATTCAGACAAGGCGAGCGTGCATTTGGTTAGTCTGTTAAAAGACTTGGTTTTTGGGGAAAGGACCAATATGACTGAGTGCGAAAAATGCGGAAAGTACCCAGTAAGTGATGAATAGGTGTACAAGGGGACAATAGAGAGTGATATACCTCACTGGGGAATACTAAGGCAAATTATCGTTGCTGATTTTCGGATAGTTCTGTCTGCAGTTTTAGTTATCACCACCATGTATTTCGCAGATTGAGGCAGATTGAGCAGCAGCATTAACTCATGTGTGGGCAGTGTACATGTTATAGCTCACACTCCACTTACAAAGGATCGGTATCTTTGGTGTCCACGGTAATTCAGGTGCGCCCTCGGCAGTTTGTAAAGACCGCTGCACTTGAGCAGATTATGAGGCGGGCGCTACGATATTTGCGATCTGGCTACTCCGTTCATTTAGAAGGCCCAACGGGAATTGGCAAAACCACGTTGGCAATGCATTTGGCTGACTGTCGAAAACGCCCGATGCTGCTTGTGGTGGGTGGTCATGAGCTAACAGTGTCAGGTCAGCAAGATTCCTGGCTGAGATTAGCCTGTAGTGAAGGATGGACGCTAATCTATGACGAATTTAATCGTTCTCGCCCTGAGCTAAATACGATTTTGCTCTCTGCTTTAGAGGAACGGATTTTAGTAATGGCCAGTGAGCATGGGGCGGAATATGTACCGATACATCCTGAATTTCGAGTGATTTTCACTTCTAATTCGGAGGAATATTGCGGCACCTATGGTGCTCAAAGTGCATTGCTTGATCGATTAGTGACCATAGGTTTACCAGAACCCAATATTTTGGCGCAGCAGCAACTCTTAGTAGAGCTAGTGGGCATTTCAAATGAATCTGCCAACTTAGTCATTAGGATTGTGCAGCAGTTTTTTCGACAAGTGTCTCCTGAGGGGCAGTCTAGTTTACGACCTAAGTTAATGATTGCCCAAGTCTGTCAGCGTGAAGGCATTGATGTGTCGGCAGATGATGCTGAATTTCGACAGGTATGTCGGGATATTTTACTCTCTCGTTCATCACAATCTACAACCGATGCCAATGCGGTTCTTTGGGAATTGTTTAATCGCTTGTCAAAGTCGATACAAACAATCGAGACGGTTGCTTCACATTTGTCGCTAGAGCGAGCTAGATAATTAGGCTGGCACCTCAATTTCTTGACTGCCCGCTAGGCCAAAGGCAGTGTGTACAGCCTTGAGTGCATCAATGCCATTATCTTCAGCGACGACACAGCTAATTTTGATTTCTGAGGTGGCAATCATTTGAATGTTGATGTTGCTGGTAGCCAGAGCCTGAAACATTTTGGCTGCTGTACCCGGCTCTGTCATCATACCGATGCCGACGGCGCTAACTTTAGCAATGTCCTTATCTAAAACAATTTCGCTGTTACCAAATTCGCTAGCCAGGGACTGAAGCACTTCCTTTGCCATGTCGGCATCAGCCTGGGCTACCGTAAAGGCAATATCGCGAGTTGTCACTCCGTGATATTTGCGGCAGCGCTGAGCTTGGATAATCATGTCGACACTGATACCGCGATCGGCCAGTATCTGGAAGAGTTTGGCTGCCATGCCAGGCTGATCGGGGACATAGCGTAGGGCTAGGCGAGCCTGGTTACGATCTAGGGCAACTCCTCGTACTGCAGGACCCATAATAGAAGTGGGTTTATCTTCTAAGCGGGCGGGTGACTGGTTGAGGTCGAAGGCTGTGCAGAGTGCAGCAATGGTGCGATCGCAATCCGACGCCGTAATCGTGCAGCTCACCTTGACCTCTGAGGTGGCAATCATCTGTATGTTTACGTCTGCCGCTGCCAAGGTGGAAAACATCTTAGCTGCTACACCGGGGCGACCAATCATACCCGCTCCAGCAATACTAACCTTGGCGATATCAGTATCAGTTACCAAGGCAACCGTATCTCTGTCGTCGGAGGCTCCCCGTAGTGAGGGTATTAGGGAGGAGGATAGTGTAGTTGCGTCTGCTAAGACCTCTTTTTCAACGGTAAAAGCAATATCGTTGAAATTACCTTCGTTAATCGATTGAATAATTAGATCTACGTTGAGATTTTTTTGAGCTACCGCACCAAAGAGCTGAGCTGCAATTCCAGGCCGATCTGGCACCCTTAGCAGAGCTACCTTAGCCTGGTTGGTATCAAACTCAATGGCGTCGACTGGATGGGCCAGCTCTAGACCTTCTAATGGGCGCGGCAACCTGCTGGGAGCCGTTACCCGTGTTCCAGGATCTTGAGTCCAGCTAGAGCGCACGACTAGAGTAACCCCATAGTTACGGGCAATTTCCACTGCTCGTGGATGTAAGACCTTGGCCCCCAAGCTAGCCAGCTCTAGCATTTCATCGCAGGTAATATCAGTCATCAACTGAGCGGATGGGACCAACCTGGGATCTGTCGTTAAAATTCCAGGTACGTCTGTGCAAATTTCACAAGCATCGGCCTGGAGTGAAGCTGCGATCGCTACGGCAGATGTATCAGACCCACCGCGACCGAGGGTCGTAATTTCTAAATCAGGGGCATCGCTAATACCTTGAAAACCAGCAACTACGACAACTTGACCCTGTTCCAAATAACGTTTTACCCGCTTGGTCTCGATCCTTAAAATACGAGCATGGCTATGGCGAGCCTCCGTCACAATGCCCATTTGAGCACCGGTCATGGATACAGCTGCTTGCCCCTGTTCTTGGAGCGCCATTGTTAGCAGTGCAATAGATACCTGCTCCCCAGTTGAGAGCAACATATCCATTTCTCTGCGGCTAGGCTGACTAGAAATTTCGCTAGCAAGTTTGACTAGGCTATCGGTGGTCTTACCCATGGCTGACACAACCACGACCACTGAGTTGCCAGCCTGTACGGTCGCCTGCACTCGTTTGGCCACGGTTTGAATCAGCTCAACGCTACCTACCGATGTTCCACCGTATTTTTGGACAATTAAAGCCATCGTTTTGCCCCCTCTCAAACCTACGCAGTCAATGTGCCCTCTGTCGCTCTTTGGATAGTTTGTATGATCCAAACCACCAGAACGCCGTTCTATCGACTTGATTAATCAGATTACCAAGTGAAGTTCCGTCTTGGAATGTAGGCCTCACTAATCTGGATGAAACATATTCTTTCGGATCGCACATTGCAAAAGCAATTATGTAAATCCCCTGAAATATTACGAAACACTCTGAGAAGCGAACACGTCATTGAATGTAGGAGTTGATTATGGCAGCATTTCCAGTTTTTTATCCCCCAAAAAAGGGAATCTTCAGACTATGAAAATCCCTTCTATATGGCTTGTTTTACGAGTTGAGTATATAAATAAATTTTGAAGAAGATACTTCTTTATGCACTCAACCTAGAGATAGACGATATAAGATTATTAATTATACGTAATAGTTTTTAATGCTATGACAGCAGCCCTTTCTAGTCCGGCTCCTGTAGCCCAAAAGACGACAGCTCAGCAAAAATCCCTACACCATGTGGTGATTGTCGGTGGAGGCTTTGCGGGACTTTATGCCGCCAAGTCTTTGGGCAAGGCCCCAGTTAGGGTGACGCTCATTGACAAACGTAATTTTCACCTGTTTCAACCGCTGCTTTATCAGGTCGCTACCGGTGGGCTATCGGCAGGTGACATCTCATCCCCTCTGCGTTCGGTGCTCAGCCGCCAAAAGAACGTCAAGGTACTGATGGGTGAAGTTGTGGACATCGATCCTGATGGTCAAAAGGTTACCCTCAAACGTAATGAGGTTATCAACTACGACTCTCTTATTCTAGCGACTGGCTCCAGTCACCATTACTTCGGCAACGATCACTGGTCTGATATTGCTCCTGGTATGAAGACGATTGAGGACGCTCTAGAGGTACGTCGTCGTATTTTCTTGGCGTTCGAGGCCGCTGAGAAGGAAACAGATCCTGAACGTCGTAAAGCTCTATTGACCTTCTTGGTTGTGGGAGCGGGGCCGACTGGTGTAGAGCTAGCTGGAGCGTTGGCTGAACTTGCCTATGAAACTATTAAGGACGACTTTACTAATATTAATCCTCAAGAAACTAAGATTATTTTGCTAGAAGGTATGGATCGGGTTTTACCTCCCTACCCTGCCGATCTCTCAGTAGCTGCCCAATCGTCCTTGGAAAAGTTGGGTGTCGAGGTTCGTATAAAAACTTTAGTAACGAATATTGATGGCGATACCGTTTCTATAAAGCACGATGGTGTCGTGACTGAAATGCAAGCTTGCACAGTGCTGTGGGCAGCTGGTATCAAAGCGTCACCCTTGGGTAAAGCGATTTCCGATAAAACTGGAGCTGAACTCGATCGTATTGGTCGGGTAATCGTTGAATCTGATATGAGTGTGCCTAACTACCCTAACCTCTATATCGCGGGTGATTTGGCTCACTTTGCTCATCAAGGTGATGCGGGTAAACCTTTGCCTGGTACAGCAGCTGTTGCTATGCAGATGGGGAGTTACCTCGCTAAGACTGTCAAAACTAAGCTCGCTAAGAAGTCCGTTGCAGCCTTTAACTATAAAGATAAGGGTAGCATGGCTGTAATTGGCCGGAATGAGGCTGTAGCAGATCTGAACTTTATGAAGCTATCTGGCTTCCCCGCGTGGTTTATCTGGATTTTTGTTCATATTTACTTCCTGATTGAGTTTGACAACAAATTGTTGGTACTGCTTCAGTGGGGCTGGAACTATTTCACTTCTCAGCGAGGTGCTCGCCTGATTACGGGCGATGATTCGATTCCTGCCTTGTCAGAAACGGTAATGAACGAAATGGAAACGGAAATCGTTACCGTGGGTAAAGGTGAAAAGGAAATGGTTAAGGCGTAATTGTAAATTCAAGGCCTTATAAAAACTATATTCCGCGTAATGCCGTTCTATGGCGTCCCTACGCGGGATTTTGTTTTTATGTGCGATTAGTGAATATGGTTTGGAAATGATAGGAGGCCGGGACCGTTAGTGCTGGCTTCTAATTTGACAGAGATACCAAATGGCAGAGCCGCATTCACACCATCGTGGCCGAAGGAAAGGTTGGCTACGATAGGAATGCCGAGATCACCT
>JBCDFI010000137.1:0-11119 GCA_039178155.1 Cyanobacteria bacterium P01_H01_bin.105 | reverse complement strand
ATGTGTAGCGGGTGTTTGAGCTGAGTGGCAAGTGCGATCGCGCTTTCTTTGCCTCGCTCACCGATCAATAGCAACCTTGACTGTGACTGCTCTGCCACTGCCTGTAGTCGTTGTTTGGGTGCATCTGCGATGACTAGTTCTGACCATGTCACGTGCTCTCGACAAACCTGAACCAGTTGGTCAGCCGATATAGCTTGATTCGGCCAGTTGGGGTCAGGGTTTTCTGCCAGCAGATAGTTAACCCACTCAGGCGCTAACTGCAGCTGAGCGCCGAGTAGGGTCGGTGAACCTTCAACACAGCGTAAAATCTGCCGCTGCAACAGTGAATGTGTCCCTGATAGGCGAGTACGCGATCGCCGTCGCTCCATATCGTTCCGACACAGTATCCGCAGTGCTAGCTCGACCGTGGGTAAAGCTCCGGTCGTACAGTGTGTCCCCGTCTGCAAATAGTGGTACAGCCGTCCGTAGCGGACCTGCACCTCTGGTGCGAGTGCCATCAATACCAGCTTTTGTTCAAATAGGCTCAGACCTAGAACCCTTTGCATCTTTGGCAAACCCAACGAAATGTTATTGGCCTGACTTAACAAAATTCGCTGATCTAGAGTTTTTTGATAGCCCAGCGATGGTCGTTCGGCGGGTTTCGGTGCAGTGTCATCATAGGCACGATTTTTAACCGCGATTAGTCCCTGCCACCAGTCGCTCGTTGCCTTGTCTGATGGGGTTTTAGCAACCCGAGTCACCGACTTTAAATCTTTTCGTTGCTGCGCAACAGCTACCAGCAGCAGCCGTTCTAACCAGCGAAGCTCGGTCTCTAAATACGCCCAATTATTTGCAAACGGAATCCCAGAACCCATTAATTATCTGTCGTTAACGCAAATTATTTTAAACGGCGTAAAAATTCAAGTGGCAGCCCGTCAGTGTCTGCTAGAAAAGCCACCTCATACACACTAGACCCGATCATTTGCTGTTGGGGTTCCAAAAGGACAGTCAACGCTTTTGCTTGCGTACTTGCCTTTTGTCTAAGCTGATCCAGCCAAGTCGGTAGACTTTGAGTCACCTGGGTCAGATCAAATGACAGATGATAGTACCCCGTATAGTGTTCATCGCTAAAGGCATCCGCCGCTGGCTTAGGCTCTGGTACTTGCATTAGCTCAATCCGTCCGCCTAGCCCTTCCATCCAACACGCCAAGGTAATGCCAGCCGTAAACCGTTCTACTACCTCAAATCCCAACAGTTCATAGAAAGCAATGGCTTGGTGAATATCCGCCGTTCGAATCGAGGCATGGTGCATGGTAGTTCTGTCGCCTTCAATCTGTCGCCTTCATGTCGCCTTCACATAACTCAAAAAACTACGCAGCTTACTCAAAAAATTTCAAATATCGATAGTTGTTTGGTACACCGGGTTCTTTTTCTAAATCAAAATTGATTACTTCCCACTGGGGCACTTCTTGAGAAGACGGACTAAACGCCACAGGGAGACCGTACAACCGAGGTGTCCCTGTATCTACTTGACCACGCCAGGGAGCACTGTACTCTAGGTACGACTTCACTAAAGGTCGATAGCGCTCTGCAATAATTACCCGCGTCGCCCGGTATCCCTCGGTATATAACCGGTCTAGCGCCTCATGAATCTCAAATCGAATCCCATCGGGATGAGTATGTTGGCGATACCATTCGCCTTCCCATTGACGCCAGTGACGCCCCGATTGCACATGGACCAGATCCTGGGTTTCGAGGCTAACCTCAAACGCACCGTGGCGCGTACAAAGATAGCTATCAGTGAGCGTTAGTGCCGGAATTGTCTGCCGACAGTGGGGGCATTTTATCTCTGGCCCATAAAGCGGATACTGAGAAGCAGAATTTATCATGCGGGTTTATTACAACATTGATGCCCAAACCAATTGGCTGGTCCCAACTCCCTCAACTAGGCTTGCGCTCGCCTTATTATAACGGGAGGCAAAATAGCGCGCTTTCCCCCTTAAATATATTATTCCAGAGAGTTATCCCCACCCTGATAGCTAATTCCAGCCACCTTAGTTAAACATCAATAGCTTTACGATTCCTAAATCATACTGTGGCAAACTTATCTCCTATCTTGACTACCCCTGGCAACTTCTGGCCCAAACCAGACTTATCCTCGGCAGCTTTTGTCGCTCCTAATGCCACCGTCATCGGCCATGTGGAGGTGTACGCAGGAGCCAATATTTGGTACGGCGCAGTAGTTCGAGGCGATGTCGAACGGATCTGTATTGGTGCCCATACCAATGTGCAAGACGGTGCTGTCCTGCACGGCGATCCAAAGCAGCCCACCGTTCTCGAAGACTACGTTACGATTGGCCATCGCGCTGTAGTGCATAGTGCCTATGTTGAACGAGGCAGCCTGATCGGTATTGGGGCCGTTATTCTTAACGGTGTCCGCATTGGTGCAGGCAGTATTGTCGGTGCGGGGGCAGTGGTTAATAAAGATGTTCCACCGGGTTCTTTAGTTGTCGGCGTTCCTGGCAAAGTCCTAAAAGCTCTGTCAGTCGAACAAATTGATGACCTCATCGACCATGCCAAAAAGTATGAGGAATTGGCCCTGGTCCATGCCGGTAAAGGCACAAATTTGGGGTTTGAGTGATGAGTGACAACCCAGCGTCCTTTCTACTGTGCTTAGAGCCCGCCTACTAAACATTTCTTCCACCTATGACCGCTAAATTTTTTAAATCCGACGATTCGCTCCAAAAAAAGCTCAATCAGTTGCTGGACCTTACCTGGAGCAGGTTTCCAACCCTGGCCCAAAACCAGATCGCCGTCACCTGGCTCGCCTATGAGCCTCCCTATATCGTCAATACAGGCGGTGCTTTGAGCACGGCTGACTTTTGGCAACAGCAGCCAAAGGGGGCCAGCTATCGTGGTGTGGAGCGGATTTACCCGGCCAGCGTTATCAAGCTGTTTTATCTGGTAGCGATCTATGAATGGCTGGAGCGGGGCATGGTGCAAACAAGTCTGGAACTGGAGCGGGCCATCCGCGACATGATTGTTGACTCTAGCAATGATGCGACCGGCTATGTGGTGGACGTGTTGACCGGTACCACCAGTGGCCCAGAATTACCGCCTGGTCCTTTTGAAACTTGGAAACATCAGCGCAACCTGGTCAATCGCTATCTAAAAAGCTTGAAATGGCCTGAGCTAGCCACAATTAATGCAAATCAAAAAACCTGGTGTGACGGTCCCTACGGTCGCGAGCGTGCGTTTTTAGGCGAAGGGTATGAAAATCGCAATATGCTGACTACCGAAGCTTCGGCTCGGCTACTCCATAGTATTGTGGGCGGTGTTGCTGTTAATGCTGCTCGGTGTCAGACGATGATGCGGTTTATGACGCGGGACCTCGATCCGCAGGTGCTGGCAGCCGATCCAGAAAATCAGGTAACTGGCTTTTTAGGGGCAGGCGTACCAGTTGAAACCCAGGTGTGGTCAAAAGCAGGGCTGACTAGCAAAGTTCGTCACGATGCGGCCTATATTGAGGCGGATGGAGCGCACCCTTATTTACTGGTTGTCTTTACTGAGGGGGCGGAACACAGCAACAATGAGGATATTTTGCCATTTGTATCGGCTCAAATTTTAGCTGCGATGCATGAGATGGGTATCGCCTAGGGATGTTGGGAATTGCCTCTTTGGGCTAAAACGTAGCCTAGGACCACACCACTCAAACTGCAGACTAAATCCAAGCCATCCAACGTTCGATGGGGAGATACCCCTTGGACAATTTCCTCCACGGTCATGGCCAGACCAAACAGGGTAGGAAAAATAGGTAAGTATCGATGCCCTTTGAAGTGGTGCCGATTGAAGACCCGATGACCGAGATAGCTGGCCAGGGCATACAGTACGACATGGCCGATTTTGTCGTAGTGGGGAATGGCTCCCAGCAAATCGAGGGGCAAATTGTTTGTGTAGGCCGCCCATAAAATTCCTAGGAACAGGCTGCCATAGCCTACTGCCAGCAAAAGTACACTGGTAGGCTGTTTGGATGACGTTTTCATAGAATAGAATTTATCGGCAGATAGGGCCGAGAGACGATGGAGTATAGCAATCTACCTGGGCTCTACAGTAGCCAGCGTCTGGATATCGGATATACCAATCACTGTTGATGTGGGATTTGGGCCATGGGCAATCAACTAAGGCATGCGCTAGGACTATGGTTAGGAACTGTGCTTTTGGTCATTGGCCTGGTGGTGTTTTATGAGGTTTCTTCTGAGGCGCAGTTGAGTGACTTGGTGGTGGATAGCGGACGGCTGCGATCGCACCTCCAAACCCTATCTACCGAACGCTATACCGACTTGTCCCTGGCCCGTACCCGCGCCTATTTAACACAGCAGCTCCGCGACTACGGCTATGAGCCCTCTGCCCAATCATTTGGCTCTGGGGAGAGTAGCGGCACCAACCTGAGTGTGGTGCGCCCCGGCACTCGCACCCCTGGGCAAACAATATTAGTCGGAGCCCACTATGATTCAGTTGCAGGGTCTCCTGGCGCAGACGATAACGCTAGCGCCGTCGTCGTCGCGTTGGAAATTGCCCGGATCTTTGCCGACTACTCCACGGACAAAACGTTGCAAATTGTCTTTTTTGACCAAGAAGAACTGCAGCCAGAAGGAGCTGGACTCCTAGGAAGCAGTGCGTTTGTCAATGAGGCGGATAACCTAAATGGCTTAGAAAGCGCCGTTATTTTAGAAATGCTGGGCTACGCCTGTTATGAACCGGGCTGTCAGACCTATCCATCGGGTTTAGACCAACAGGATCTCCCGACTCAAGGAGACTTTATTGGAGTAATTGGTGACACCGATCATCCAGACCTGCTAGCGGCTTTTGCCATGGAGGGTGAGCGTGATAACGCTGAGCCAGACCTGAGGGCCGTGACGTTACCGGTTCCCATCGGCATGTTGCCGTTTGTCCCCGATCTATTTCGCAGTGATCATGTCCCCTTTTGGTTAAATGGGATTGGCGCGGTTATGGTTAGCGACACAGCTAATTTTCGCAATCCCAACTATCATCGGGCCAGCGATACTTTCGAAAGCTTGGATTTGGTATTTCTAGAGCGGACAGCGAACTATGTCGTGGAGCGGGTAGCAGGGCTGTTGGGCAATGAGTAAACTTTTCTCGATTGAACAACCAAGAAAGGCTCTCTTGGCTTAGCCACCGTTTCTCGGTGAAAAAGACTGTGAGGTGGGTTCTCCTTCGCCTTTGCTTGACTGAGGTGCAAAGGACGGCAGCACAGGCTCTGATTTGTCTAAATCCAGTTTGTCTAAATCCAGTTTATCCAAATCTATCGGTGTGGCCGCATCGATACCAGACTCTTCGTTAGCGGGGGCATTGGCAGGTTCATCCTCTAGTACTTCAGAGGTCATATCCTCACCATACATGGTGATTTCTGGGGTGATTTCTGGGGTGATTTTAGGGGTGATTTTTGGCAACGTCACGGGCTCAGATAGAGAGGCTGGCTGTGGCGAAATCACATAGGAGACTTCTGAGATTCCTCGCGGGGTTTCTTGCGGGGTTTCTTGTGAGGTCTCTTGCGGGGTCTCTTGTGGGGTCTCTTGGAGTACAGGTGCTGATAGCTTAGATGGTGTGTCCTCTGGTGTGTCCTCTGGTGTGTCCTCTGGTGTGTCATCGTCTAGTGAGATCTCATCGTCTAGCGAGATCTCATCGTTGGCGGGCGGCAGTAGCAACAGCCGCTTTTTCATCCCTGTTATCGGTGTCATCAGGTCGGCAATGCGTTCTTCTAGCCAGATCAGTCCCGCTCCCAGGGCTTCGGCTAGGGTACTGATCAAGCGATAGAGGGCAACGCTGCTGATCAAGACGCCATTGGGTAGCTGATTGCCAAGTAGCGCGATCGCAACTGCTTCAAAAACACCCACCCCTCCAGGGGCACCAGGAACGACCAGCCCCAATAACCAAGCCACACTAAATGCACCTAACACCGGGAAAATCTGACCGGGCTGCAGACTCTGCAATGCCACAATCGTCATCATAAAACCCAGGCCCCGCAGAATGACGAATCCCAGCTCTCCTACTAGGGACTTCCACGGATAGCTCTGCAGTCGTAGCGTGCTGGTAATGACGCTCAATCCCTGGGAGCGAGCCTTTGCCTCTCCTAGTTTGCGCAATACAGGATTTAAAAAACGCGGATGAATGGCCACCAGCATCATTCCCAAGGCTCCCAGCGGAATGGCCACCAGCCACTGGTTACCCACGGTTAAGCTAAAGCTGATGCCCGCTAACCCCAGGGCCGCTGCCGCCATCAGCAAGGGTTCTAACAAAACCCCCACAATGGCCGCTCCGGTAGAGGACCCGGATGACTTTAGCGCTCGCACTCGCCCATAGAAATGCCATACATTTCCAGGTAAATATTTGGCAATATTGGTTTTGAGATAAACCGCTGTAGACCAGCGGGCATCACGGGGCTGACCAATAGTCTGCAAAATCAGGTGCCATACCCACCCCGACCAAATATGGGCAATCAAGGTGATGCCCAAGGCAATAGTCAGCAGCGCCAGCGTGGCACTGGTAACTTCCAGGGTTCTGACCTCTTGCCAATGATCTTTTAGGGTTTTGGCTAGAAAGAATAAAATGCCGCCAAATAAAAACCAGCGAAAGATGCGTTTAACCATAGATGCCGAAAGCCGGTTGCGTCGGTGTGAAACAGTGAGCTGTGGTAACGAGTATTAAACCGCGTTCACAATTAAAACTCTAGAGTTTGTAACCCAGACTTTTAATTTGAGTCGATTATTTGGATATAGGTTTAGCACACAGTAGTCCAAATGCCTTGTTGATTAGGATATTTCCTCAGGCCGATAGCCCTTCACAATTCGGCCACAGCATCGATATTGTTCAGCGTAAGTCTGACTGATGGGGTCCGTGAGGTCAACAATTGAATCGATCCCAATGCCGTTACGGCCCTGGTCTTTACCAGAACTATGGATATAGCGACCCTTACCGATGTGGAGGGCGACGTGGGTGGTTTTCTCTGGGGTGCCAAAAAAGATTAGATCTCCGAGTCGCAGGTCGTTTTTGGAGATTGTGTCTGTAAAGGCTTCTTGCTGGTAGGAGTCGCGAGGCAGGGGCACCCCGGCTGAGGCAAACGCCGCTTGAACTAGACCAGAGCAGTCGTAGTTTGGGGCCACCGTTCCTCCCCATAGATATTGATTGGGGATATTCATGGCGGCTTGGGCAAATGCGATCGCACCTGGAATCGCTTGCTCAATATCCTGACGTGTAACAGTGGGTGGCTGATAGGGGGTAGTGGCTAAACTCAGGGCATCAACATCGGCTAACCGTAGCCAGCCTGGATACTGATCGGCGCAGAGGACTACGTGGATGCCGTCTGGAGCAATGGCTGTGATTTTTAGCTGGGAACCGGTGGCCGCCTGGGTGACTAGGCCAGGTTCATCGGGAGTTTTGTAGAGGTTGAGGGTGCGATCGCACCGATATTCAGCCTTAGAGTCCAACCGCCAGTGTGCTTGCAAGCTTTCAAGCTGCCCCATACTTTCCCCCTGTTTATGCCCTGTCTACAGAACGCTCAAATTACTCTAATGCAAAGTGCTATGGCTTCTGATGGCAGCTTTGATTTAACCCCTGCAGTTAACGAATGAGCCATTCCATCAGACAATGAAAACATATTTTGTTGTATTAGCTACTGTTTGCTAGCTGTACCCATCGCTGTCCGTAAATCCGTAAATTACCATGAGTCTGACTGTATCTCGACCCAAGGTCAACGAAGCCTCTCGTATCACCCTTAACCCATTAGACATTCCCGAGCGGCTGTTGCTAGGTCCTGGCCCCTCCAACTCCAACCCCGATGTTGTAGCCGCCATGAACCGTCAGCCCATCGGCCACCTGGACCCGGCCTATCTCCACCTGATGGATGAAGTACAGGCCATGATGCGCTACGTCTGGCAAACTGAAAATAAAATGACGCTGCCCATCAGTGGTACCGGCTCAGCTGCCATGGAAGCCACCCTGGCCAATGCCGTAGAACCGGGCGATGTTGTTTTAGTGGGTATTAACGGATATTTTGGCAATCGCCTAGTGGATATGGCCGGTCGCTACCGGGCCGATGTGCGCAGCATCAGCAAGCCCTGGGGTGAAGTCTTTAGTCTGGGTGAACTCCGCTCTGCCCTCGAAGAGCATCGTCCGGCCATCTTAGCCCTGGTCCATGCCGAAACTTCTACCGGTGCTCGTCAACCCCTCGAAGGCGTGGGCGATCTGTGTCGTGAGTTTGACTGTCTGTTGCTAATCGACACCGTCACCAGCATGGGTGCCGTACCCATTTTCCTAGACGAGTGGAAAGTAGACATGGCTTACAGCTGCAGCCAGAAAGGTCTCAGCTGCCCTCCCGGAAGTTCTCCCTTTACCATGAGCGAGCGGGCTCTACAAAAACTAGATAAGCGTCAGACAAAAGTAGCTAACTGGTATTTAGATATCTCTCTTTTGCGCAACTATTGGGGCAAAGGACGTACCTATCACCACACCGCCCCCGTCAATATGACCTATGCCATCCGCGAAGCTCTGCGTCTGATCATCGAAGAAGGGTTAGAAACCTCCTGGGAGCGCCATCAAAAGACAGCCGAGAAACTATGGGATGGCCTAGCAGACCTTGGCCTGGGCTGCCATGTTGATAAAGACTATCGTTTGCCGACGCTGACCACGGTCAAGGTGCCCGATGGTATCGATGCCAAAGCGGTTACTAGCAAGCTGCTCACTGACCACAACATGGAAATCGGTAACGGTCTCGGCGAACTGGGTGGCAAAGTCTGGCGGATTGGCCTTATGGGTTATAACAGTCAGCCAGAAAATGTAGATCGAGTTCTCTCAGCTCTGGGCAAAGTGCTAAAAGAGATTTAAACAATCGCAGGTTGGGTTGATTCTCCTATTGCCACATCACGACCATCATCACCTCACAAAAACCAACAATTCCAAGATGTTGGGTTAGAGAAGATGTTTCTGATTGTTAGTGTTTTGCCAAGGAGAAACCCAACCTACGCGATTATGGTGTCGAAGAGTCTTCGCCTTCTGTTGTTTTGTCACCGGCTACTAATTGATAATGCTCCACGGTGGGAAACGGATCATAAAAATGGTGTAACAAGTCTTTCCATTGTTGATAGTCCTCTGACTCTCGAAAACCTTGAGTATGATCTTCTAGAGTTTGCCAGGTTACTAACAAAATATAGCGATTGTCTTTCTCGATACACTTTTGCAGCTGATGGCTACCATAGCCGGCCATTGAGCTAATTATTGTCTGCGCCTGCTGAAATGCTTTTTCAAAGGCTTCTGTTTCTCCCGACTTAATGTCGAGAATAGCAACTTCTAGAATCATGGTTCCCCCAAGCGATGTCACCTCCACATCGTAGGTTGGTGTTGCACCCTTACAAAAGAATTGTCAGAGTACAACACCTCGACAACCCAACAGTGCCGATATTTATGCTGGTGACAGGGTTACTCTACCCGAACGCGTTTGGTGAGAATAGCCATCAGCTCATTGGGCCGACCAGTGGGCAAGGGTTTGCTCCAGTCGTTGGGTTCGGCGTAGTGGAGTTTGTGCAACAGGTTAATAGTATTGCGAATGGCGGTGAGGCTGCCAAAGAGGATATGGCGAGTGGTCTCGTATTGAGGGTCTGGTTGACTTTCAGGAGAATTGGCAGGTTGAGGGATGGACGGGTCATTGTCGTCCGGGATGAAGTTTTGAAACATGGTGATCTGGTCTCCGTTGCATGTGGATAGCCATGATTGCAACTCCATCAAGGGAGTTAGCAGCCTGGTAAGGAAACCAGAACCCGAGTGAGCCTTAGCCTAACCGAGGGATGATGTGCAATACAGTCAGGCAAAGGGGTAAACTCACCCTAAGCCTCGGGATTGCTACGGAATCTCCGGGGTCAGTCATCGGTACGGTGGTGGAAACACCTGCCGATGGCGCAAAAGCAAACTGAGTTCTGGGAAATTCGGTTAACAATTTAACCTAAGCAAAAGCCTACGGCGAAACGCTGTTGAGGTCAAGAGATTTTTAGTGGGTTTAACAGGACGTAAAATCTCCAGAAGTCATATCGATAAAAATTGATATGAGAGGATTTAGTTTTGTTGTGGGGGTGGGACACTCCAGAGTGGGGACAATATAATGCTGTTGGTAACCCAGAAATGCATCAGCGATCCGCATCTAACAAATCATTAGCCCGCTGTACTGGATTAGGCACTAAGCCTGGGGACCATATGTTGGCTAGCTGATAGTTTTCAACCGCTGCATCAGGATTATCTCGACGTGCCAGGCGATCGCCAGTTTGGACTAACATGCGACTAGCTGCGCTCAAGCGTTGAGGGGTGTGACATACGGTCAGATCTTTTAACACGTCTGGATTGTTTACTAAATATATATTCATGTGATTACAGGCTCTAATTAGAAGCGGTTTAAGTGTATCCGCATGCCACACTCGAGCTGTTCCATCAGCTGATGCCGTAAGAATTTGCTGGCCATTAGTGCTAAACCGAGCATCAATCACAGCACCCGTATGATCGTCAAAAATATTGAGTTCTCTCCCCTGTAAGTCCCAGACCCGAGCGGTGCCGTCAGACGAGGCGGTGAGGACGCGCTGTTCATCCTGGCTAAAGACCGCGCTTAGGACCAAGTTTTGATGGCCTTCGAGTACCTGCGCCTCGCCAGTGGTCAAGTCCCAGACCCGAGCGGTGCCGTCAGACGAGGCGGTGAGGACGCGCCGTTCATCCTGGCTAAAGACCGCGCTTAGGACCCAGTTTTGATGGCCTTCGAGTACCTGCGCCTCGCCAGTGGTCAAGTCCCAGACCCGAGCGGTGCCGTCAGACGAGGCGGTGAGGACGCGCTGTTCATCCTGGCTAAAGACCGCGCTTAGGACCCAGTTTTGATGGCCTTCGAGTACCTGCGCCTCGCCAGTGGTCAAGTCCCAGACCCGAGCGGTGCCGTCATCCGAGGCGGTGAGGACGCGCTGTTCATCCTGGCTAAAGACCGCGCTTCGGACCAAGTTTTGATGGCCTTCGAGTACCTGCGCCTCGCCAGTGGTCAAGTCCCAGACCCGAGCGGTGCCGTCAGACGAGGCGGTGAGGACGCGCTGTTCATCCT
>JBCDFI010000136.1:0-11154 GCA_039178155.1 Cyanobacteria bacterium P01_H01_bin.105 | reverse complement strand
GTCGCCCATGGCCAGATGCAGGAAGGTGAGCTAGAGGCAACAATGTTGGCCTTTAGCAGCGGCGAGGCAGACCTGATGGTCTGTACCACCATTATCGAATCAGGTTTAGATATTCCTCGGGTCAATACTATCTTGATCGAAGACTCCCAGAAATTTGGTCTGTCTCAGCTCTATCAGCTACGGGGGCGGGTAGGCCGGTCCGGCATCCAGGCCCATGCTTGGTTATTCTTTCCTCGACAGGACAAACTTTCGGACAAAGCCCGTAAACGACTGCGAGCAATTCAAGAATTTACTCAGCTAGGCTCTGGTTATCAGCTCGCTATGCGAGATATGGAGATTCGTGGGATTGGTAACCTGCTAGGAGTGCAGCAGTCAGGTCAAATGGAGGTGATCGGCTTTGACCTGTATATGGACATGCTGCAGGAATCCATCGCCGAGATTCGCGGCCAAGAGATTCCACAGGTAGATGAAACTCAGATTGACCTGAAACTGACAGCCTTTATTCCTAATAACTACATCAGTGAAACCGATCAGAAGATGGGCATTTACCGGTCGCTAGTCGCCGCAGATACCAAGCGAGAGCTGATGCAGATTGTGGCCGACTTGAACGATCGGTTTGGGCCAATTCCACCTGCGGTAGAACAGCTAGTGAAGATGTTAGAACTCAAACAGATTGCCAAGCCGTTAGGTTTTGCCAAGATTAAACCAGAGGGCAAACAGCACGTGGTGATGGAAACACCCATGGAAGCACCAGCCTGGAAGCTGCTGCATGAGAAAGTGCCAGGACACTTGAAGTCTCGGTTTATCTATGCATCAGGCAAAGTAACGGTACGGGGGCTAGGTGTGATGAAACCTGATAAGCAGCTAGAGAATTTAATCGAATGGTTAGGGTATATGCGTGGGGCGCTAGCGGAACCCGCACTGGCAGGCAGCGGAGTTTAGGCTTTAGTTTCTGCGACACTGCGAGCAGCCTTTACGCTGGGTTTAGCAGATCAAAGCAGGGCAGACCGCAGGTTTCAATCAATCTGCGATCTGTACACCGCTTAAGCCCTATCCCGTAAATGGTTACGCACTAAGCTGATTGCTTTTTACGATATGAATATTGCCCGTGGATATTGACGGAATAGGGAATACCGTAGGTGAGTAATCCAGCCAACCAACGGGTAGGGGTCATTTTGCCATTGGCAAGGGCGGGACCATGATTAATGCTGAACAGAACAGTGCCAACGACCAGGGCGACTTTGATGGCATCACAACTGAGGTCACGGTCGATGAGAGCGGAAAAGTACCCTTTCATAGGTCAACGTTTACCTTTATCTACTGATGTTATTTTATTTTAAAACATATTAAAGTGTAGCGTTTTATACAACTTTTTTGTTTGCTAAGGCCATCGACTATAGACTTGCTATCCAGTAAGGCGCAGCAGTGCCAAGTTTTTTACACTAATCCAGCGTCAGCTCAAACATGGTTACTGTGCATTACTCAAAACAGAGGCAGGCAGTTCCTCCCCCTGATAGGTTCGAGTAGGTGTCTCAAACCCACACGAGGTTCCATCTGTGTAAACTACCTCACTTTCCCAAGGTAGCCGATAGTCACCAGCTACCATATCTTGCATATAGGTGTAGGGACAGTCTTGCGCACCGCCCTTGACCGCCACATAGCCCCGGTGACCGAACTGGTAAATATTGTTCTCAACAGACCAATGTTTGCGGGCCTCGCGGACCAAATCAGGCCGCACTTCAGCTGTAATAATCTCATCGGGGCGATGGCTGCCCATAACCAGGGGCTCACCATCAAAGTTAACGATCATTCCCTCACCCATGGAGTCAAACGTACCGTCACTGCCGCACATACATACCGAGGCGGTCACCATCAAATTACAGAAGGCGTTAGCCTGATTCGTTACTCGCCAGCTATGGCGAATTGGGGCCGTATACCCGGCTGTGCGAATCATGATATCGGCTCCTTTGTAGGCACATTCCCTAGCCATTTCAGGAAACATGCCATCGTGGCAAATAATGAGTGCAATTTTGCTACCATTGGGTCCATCACAGACGGGAATACCAATGTTCCCAGGTTCCCAGGGTTCTACGGGTACCCAGGGGTGGAGCTTGCGATAGTACAGCTGCATCTCACCTTGATCGTCAATAATGATGCCGCTGTTGTAGGGATTGCCGTTGGGGTTGTATTCCATAATTGAAAAACAACCCCAGATCTGGTTACTTATGCAGGCCTGCCGAAACGCAGCGACTTCCGGCCCGTCTAGCCGACACATAATATCTGGATTGATATCCATAGATAACCCGTGGAGCGAATATTCTGGAAATACGACCAGATCCATCGAGGGCATGTTGCGACGGGCTTTGGCAACCATATCGCAGATACGCTGGGTTTGGGCTGCCAGGTGGTCTGGCGTGGCTACGTTGGGCAGCTGGAGCTGCACCATGCCTAATACAACACCGTTTGGAGTTTTGTTGAGGCCGCCCAGTCCGCTCATCGCTATATCCTGATCACAAAGGTCAAGGTTTAACCTAGGGGCTTTACGGAATAGTTTCTGTGACAATTGTTGCAGGTGGACAGTTTTGTTTTGTGGCGATGGTGTGATTTATGAAAGGTTGAGGCGACGTGCGGTGCGATCGCAATAACTAAGCATCCTAGCCTGCCAAAACTGTAGCCGATGCTGCCAATGGGAATGATTACACCAAGCTTGGTATGCGGGGATAGCAACCTCAGTCAAAAACTGTTGCCATTGGTAAGTAATCACCTCTGAAGTGTAGTGAATAGAACGAAGCTGTCCTTTTTTTACCAGCTTTTTGCGAAACACAACGTCCTGTTGCAGTTTATCTAGACAAGATAATAACTCTGTTATGGAGTTAGCTTCTAAATAATCAACATTGGCGGTACCTGTCGCATGATAAGCCAGCTCTCGACCCAAAATAGCTGGTACACCAGCCAACCACGAATTATAGAGTTTTGTAGCCGGTTTTCTTCGATAGCCAGGACGCCTCAGATTAAATTGCCGGACAGCGACAACGGCATCAATATGCTGATAATTATTCCAACGGGTATCAATAGATTGATGGCTATTCCAGCTATTGGTATTGATTACAGGCAGCCAGTGCAATCCTCTCTGCTGCAGCTGTTTTTCCCAGGCTGGTTCCAACAGCTCAGCCGCTAAACTGTTGCTATGTCCTAAAAATGCAATAGTTTCAAACTGATCCTGTCGTTCAGGCAAACGCGGCTGCAGATTAGGTTGAGGCCAGTGAGGGATAAAATGACAGCCTGCCCATCTAGATGTCTCACACGGGTTTTGCACCACGTGAAGCTGTGCCTGTAAACACAGAGTCGCTTCTGCCTTTAGACAAATGAGTAAGCGTTTAGGACCAGGACAGATATCAGCCCCTCGCACTGCATTTGCATGAAATAGAACAATACCCTCGTCAGGTAGCTGATTAGTCAGCTGGCAGGCAACCCCCGCTTCACGTAGTTTTAGATAGGTTTGGATTGTCCACGTATATATACCCAGCCCAAAGCCTGCCCAATTTTCAGCGCTTGAGGCTGGTAGCTGAGCAGGCCAGAACGTCGATGGAATATAGAAGTAAATAGATGGAACCAAAGGAGCAAAAAAGCAATGTTTTATCAGCCTAAAGTCTCAGGTTGAAGTTATTGCTCGATGAACCATTATGGAATCGTTCACACGGCTCACCCTTCTATCCAAAATTCTAAGCCTGATAAAACCCTAAACTTTTTTACTTGCCAAGACCTTAATCTTAGTAATTAATGAATTTTTGAGCTTTTCATAATCCATGGCTGTTCCAGATGTTGGTTTTGGGAAAAAGTCCAATGCACCAGCCTGCATTAGATTAAAAATATTATCCACATCGGCAGGATGAACAGTATTACTGACAACGAGAATAGGGCGCGGAAATTCAGACATTACTTTTTGGGTGAATTCCAGGCCATCCATCTTAGGCATTTGCAAGTCGGTACAGATAACATCTGGCATAGTCTGGGCGATCACTCTCAAACCATCAGCTCCATCCTGAGCCGTCCCGACAACATCGACTTCCGGCGACGAATCGATCAACCGCTGTAGAATTTGCAGTGCGATGGCAGAATCTTCAACAAGTACAACTTTGATGGGGTTAGCCATGATTAAATTAAGCTCCTAAGAGTATTGATAAGTAAATTTTGGTCAAAATCACCTTTGGTGATGTAGGCATTAGCTCCCGCGTCGACACCGCGCTGTTTATCGTCATCTTGAGCCAATGTGGTGACTAAGATAATGGGTAGATCTTCATATTTTGCTTCCTGTCGAATACGTTCAGTTAGCTCAAGTCCGCTGAGATTGGGCATTTCAACATCGGATACTATTACATCAAAAGTCTCTTCCTCCTGTAATTTATTAAAGCCATCCAGTCCGTCTGTGGCTGTTGTAACCTGATAGCCTGCTCCTTCTAGAATTCGTCGTACCTGGGTGCGAATAGGAATAGAGTCTTCGACTAACAACACTCTTGGCTGGGAAATGATAGGCTCCCAATCGGTCGTCACCGTCTCAACGACTTTGCCTCGAACTGATTGAATCAAGTCCTGGGGGCTGAGTACTATACAGACATCACCAGCTCCCAAAATAGTTGCCCCGGCAATATTGCGGACTCGTTTCAGCAGCTTACTGTGGGGTTTAAGCACAATGTCTTGCTGATCTACTAGTTCATCGACAAATATCCCTAATCGTTCTGAGCCCACCTTAAGAACTACGCAGGGGATAGACTGTTGGGCTATGCTCACCTGAGACGGTGTAGCTGACGTGGCTACAGACACGGGCAGGTTCAGTAGCTCTGTTAATCGTACAACCGAGAGAGGAGCCCCCTGAAAGTTTATGGTAGGACTGCCCTCAAGAGTAAAAATCTCCTGATGATCAACTCGCATCATCACTTCAACAAATTCTACAGGTAAGGCATAGGCAGTTTGGTTAACTTCTACAATCAGGGCTGATGCTGTAGCTAAACTAGTATTGAGAATAAATTGAAACGTGCAGCCTTGCCCTGGGCTAGATTTTACTTGGATTGTTCCTTTTAGATGTTCAACATTAACGCGCACTACGTCTAAGCCCACACCTCTGCCCGAAATTTCTGTCACAGCGTTGCGAGTGGAAAAGCCAGGAATAAAAATCAGATCTTGAATTTGTTCAGTGCTCAGCTTAGCCAGCTCAGCTTCGGTATACAGCCCCCGACGCACTGCAGTTCGTTTAATACTCTCTGGGCTAAGACCACGACCATCGTCTACCACAACAATCTCAATATGGCTACCTTGCTGATAAGCTTTGAGCCAAATAGTGGCTGTGGGGCATTTTCCCATCGCAATGCGTTCGCTAGGTGTCTCAACCCCATGGTCAATGGCATTGCGAATGAGGTGAGTGAGCGGAGCCTTCATCTCTTCTAAAATCCGCTTATCTGCCTGAACATCTCCTCCTTCAATGACTAAGTTGATAGTTTTTCCCTGTTGTTTGGCCAAATCACGGACCATCCGTGGGAAAAGGCTAAACATACTAGACAGTGGTAGCTGGCGTAGTTTGAGAATGTCTGATTCTAAACTGTTAGAAAGAGTGTCTAAGCGAGCAGAGTCTTCAGAGGCATTAGAACGCAGCTGTTTTAATAGACTACCTAACTGATCTAGCCGTTCTTCGGTCAGCTGTTGAAACGTCTGCAGTGGTGCTAGAGCTTTAGCATCTGTCTGAAGATCAATATCATCAAAGGCGAGATGGTTTGCTAAGCTATCTCGGGTCCAACTTTCCCAGAAGAGCAAGACCTTGTCGATGTTATCCATGCGGCGGGCAACGCGCCGTTTAGTAACAGCTAACTCACCAGCTTGGGTTATTAGGGTATCTAACTTTGAAGACGGAACTCGGACAGTGTCAATCTGATATGACTGATTAAAGTTATCATTAGGCTCATCTGTCTTAGAAAGAGTTTTTTCTAACGTAACCACCTCAGGCGCTAGCTGGCCTATCTCCTCTAACCCTTCTGTCAGGGTGAATGTTGGAGTGGTCGTTATCTCCGTCTTATCTGAATAAAAACTCGGATCAGCGTCAGCCCCCATTTGACTCTCATCTAGTTCTGAATCGTTAGATTCAGGTTCAGTGGCTTCCCCAGCATTCATGAGTTGAGCTAAGACGTGGAATACGCTCACGTTGGAAGGTTCGCCTGTAACGGCCTCATGGGCTATTTTACGGATGGCATCTAACCCTTGGTAGAGACAGTCGTAAAACGCTGGGGTCAACCTACGCTCACCTTGTTCTACACTGCTCAATAGGTCCTCTAGCTGGTGGGTCAGGGTCTCGGCATCCTGCACTCCTAGCATACGAGAATCCCCTTTTAGGGAGTGGGTCGCTCGCAGCATGTCTTTGAGTTTAGCCAAGTCATCTGGATGTTTTTCTAAGTGGAGAAAACCTGCCTCTAGGTTGTCTAAATGATCTTTGCTAGCATCTCGGTAGAGCGTGCGTAGCTCTTCGTCTTCGATATACATAGCTTAAACGGCGACCTGTAGTTCTTCTGCGATGCTCTTTAGTTCTTCGGTAGAATTCTGCACCTGGTTTACAGCGGTTACTGTTTCTTTGGCTCCCAGGTTGATCGCGTTCATCGCAGAGACAGCCTGCTGTACCCCCACTGCTTGTTCTTTAGCTGTTTGTGCAATCTGTTGTGTGTTTGAATATACGTCGTTGACGGCTGTCGTAATTTGCTTAAATACATCGGCGGTACTTTTAGCAACTTCAATACCTGCTTTCGCAGTTTTATTTCCCTCATCGGTTACCATCACGGTGCTGTTAATTGAGGACTGAATGGCGTCGACTAGAATGTTAATCTTGCCTGCAGAATCGCGGCTTTGGTCGGCCAGTTTACGAATTTCACCCGCTACTACAGCGAAACCCTTACCCTGTTCACCAGCTCGAGCGGCTTCTACTGCAGCGTTGAGGGCCAGCATATTGGTTTGGTCAGCGACATCGGCTACTAGACCAGAAATGGTTGAAATTTGGTCGGTTTGTTCACTCAGCTGCATGATCTGATCTGCGATCGCACCCACTTTATTTTTCAGATCCTCAATTCCCTGCACGGTATCTTTTACCGCCTGACTACCAGTCTCAGATAAATCTAGAGCCTCACGTGCTCCCGTAGCTGAGAAATTCGCCTTCTGAGCCGCCTGCAATGAGGAAGCTCCCAGCTGCTCGATGGTGGATGTAGTAACATTTACAGAAGATGTTTGATCAGCTACTAAGCGTTCCTGCATTTCCACCGTAGCGGCAATTTCTGATGAACTATCGGCTACCGTTATGACTGATTGCTGTAGCACCTTAGTGGCCTGTTGAATAGTCCAGAAAACAAACGCAAGCACCCCTAAGTTTAGAACTAAAATCGCCCAATGCGTCCTTTGTATTTGTGTAATATCTGCCGCCGAAAATTCCTCGGCAGCAGACACCGCTTCATCGGTCAGTGTAAAGAAGGTTTCGCTATCTTCAATCAGTTTGGCTTTGAGGTTGGGATTTTGACGATACTGAGCGATACTTGTTTTAAGCTGTTGCCAAGCTTCTTCTGTTATCTGAATTTTTTCTAAATACTTTGTATCGCTTGCTTTAGGGAGATTCAACTCTTTATCACCATCGATCAAGCTTTGGATCAATCGGTCTATATTTTGTCTCAGCTCATCGTTGGGTTGCCCATTAGTTTCTAACTTAATCAAACGCTGGGTAGCCCCTCGAACAAGACCTGATTTATTTAGAATACTTGCATCTAAAGCCGCTTTCTGTGTATTCAGAGAAGCCCAGATAGTGGTGCCAACAGCAAAGCTAGCAAGACCTGCAACGGTCAATTTTAATTGGGTAGTAATCTTCATACAATCACTCCTAGTCAGTGGATAAAACTATATTTTTGAAAAATGACGGGAACAGAATCACACCATTTATTAAGCGACTTGATCTACGATTAGCCCCCCTTGGGCAAAGATTTTTGACAGATCAAGAATGCTCAACGTATTGTGAGCATAGCGGGCAGCTCCTTGAAAAAAGGCTCGATATCGCTGTGGTAACGCTGTGGGCATGGAAGAAATATCTGAAGGTGGTAGGTAAACAACATCTAATACCTGATCGACAGTGATACCAGCAACAATGTTGTCTATCTCAATGACAATTGCTTTAGAAGCATTGTCTAACTGAGTGAGGTTTAGGGCATTACAAATATTCACTAAAGTCATCACTTCTCCTCGTAGGTTCATATTGCCCACAATGTGGGAAGGACAACAGGGAATTGACATTACATGATGAACATTAATAAATTCTCGAACACAATGTAGTTCCACGCCAAAATACTCTTCCCCTAATCCTATAACGGCTATAGGTACTGAACTGTCAGCATTAGAGCCTCCTAAGGATTGTTTTAAGTTAATAGCACGTTGTCGGAAAATCTGCCGCTCTTCTATTGTGCTATCAGGGCAATAAAGAGAGAAAAAGTTTGTGAGAACTGGTATTTCTTGAACTTCTAAAACTCGCTCACTTGGATAGGCTGTGGTGCTATCGCTCTCTGAGTCATTTAATTTTGCCTCCCAGGCCATTAGGGCCACCTCATCGGTTTGACGAATTAATGTCTCCGGATTCAACAAGGTGATTAGCTGCTCATCGGTCTTAGCAACGCCAATGGCAAAGGCTGTATGAACATGACCTCTAAGTTCATAAGTAGGTACAGCTTCAATACTAGAAGTGTGAAACGGTTGAACATCATGAACCTGACTAACTACCATACCCACTTGGAGCCCCTGCCACTCTACGACAATGACACTATCGCTGAGCTGACAAGATAGTTTGTCTTGGCCTAAACGTGTAGCAAGATGCATAATTGGTAAAACCTTGCCTCGAAAATTGAGAATACCAATAATGTCACCAGGGGCATCAGCAATGGGAGTCAGCTCAGGCAGTTGAAAGATCTCCCGTACTTGAGCCGTATCAATTCCATACTGCAGGTCATTTAGTTCAAACGTTAAGTAAGCTTGAGTTTCCATAGTTGTTGTTCTAATTAGGCATCTTTTATGACATAACTGTATTGGGAATGTATTGATCTAATACTTCCATTAACTTCTGTCGATCAATAGGCTTTGTTAGATAGTGGGTTGAACCTGCCATTTGGCCTTTAATCTTGTTAAACATGCCATCTTTGGCAGTTAGCATGATGATTGGCAAATCTCTAAATTTGTTGATTTTTCGGATGGTACGGCAAAGCTCTAGTCCATCAATATCTGGCATTGTGACATCCAATAACAGTAGATCTGTGCTTTCTCTATTTAGTAGGTTTAGAGCATCCATGGCATTGTTGGCTAGCAACAAGTTATACTGTTCGCCAAGGGCACGTTTGATCATGGTTTGCACTACAGGACTATCATCAACGCTAAGAATAGTTGGTAATTTTTGGACAGATGCTTTTTGGCTTGTGATAGATGGCCTATCATCAATAGGTTTATAGGCAGGCCTATAGTTGTTAGGATTGGGATTAAAGGTAATCCAGCCCATTTGAACATAGTGCATGTAGCTATGAGCTAGTTCGAGAGGATCTTTATCAATTGCAATTGCGATGTCACCCAAGGTCCGCTGACCATCTATCCATCGCTGCAAATGTTGCTGTGCCCTGGGATCGGTAATTGTCTGTTGTGTGGCTTGTACCTGATAGGGAATTGCCTCTGTTGACGTAATTGTAGGTAAGAAAGAGGCCCATGCTCGCTGGCGTTGGGTAATAGCTTGTTCTATTTTTTGCCAAGTAAATCCATGACTGTCTTCTCCAAAAGAAAGATCGACTGAAATCGTATCGTTGAGTTTGAGCATGCCACCATGGGGCAAGATTTTTTCTAAGGTTTGAATAATTTGGCTGCGGACAAAGGATTCAATATCTTGCCAGCTAAATAACTCAAGTCGAATATAAAGCTCTAAGTATTGACGAATAGAAGACTGCTTTTCAACTTTTTTACTAGCCAGCTGTAACGCCGCATCCATAATCTTTAAGTTAAAGTGCTCCCCCAGCTTCCGAGATAGTTTAGAAGGCTCTGGCAGAGATAATCCAGCATAGGTAAGTTCGCCATTATAAAAGCTCAGCACTCTAGTTTGCTGGGGGTTTAAAGTGCTCGACAGTGGTTCTACATAAGCGACTCCACAAAAACCAGTATGCTGGAGATCTAAAATAGCACTGCCCAGCTGCTCGGCATTAAACTGAAGCATTAACACTCTCCTATAAAATATTTAGAAGACTATAAAAAGAGGTCGTACAGCCTCAATAAAAACAAAATAGCGACTGAACATTATGAATGCAATAATCAAGTCGACTGGATCATGGTCATAGATTGAGAACAAGATTAGAAGGCACGTAAATGCAGGCTCACAAGAGACAAATTTCTAATCTTGTTGATGGTTTGCTATGGTTAAAGTGCCCACTAAATCAAAAGATGAACATAGACATAGCGGTTCATGTTAGCGAATGAAGATTTTTTATTATCGGCGACGAGACGGTCAGCCTAACTTTGGCGATGAGCTTAACACATGGCTATGGCCTCAACTGCTACCAGATTTTTTTAATAGTGATGAATCTGCCCAATTTATTGGCACAGGCACGCTGCTAAATCATCGCTTATTAGAACGCACAATGGCTGCTGAGCGTCTCATTATATTTAGTAGCGGTGTAGGCTATGAACAACCCTTATCAGGGATTCCCCTACATTGGTATATTGCCTGTGTCAGAGGGCCACTGTCGGCTAGCCGTTTAAAGCTATCCCCTAAAAAAGCAATCACCGATGGGGGTATCTTAGTCCGACGTTGTTTTAATGCAAATGGCAAAAAATCGACTTCCCATGCGTTTATGCCCCATATCCACCATGCTAATTTTGCAGATGTTGTCTGGAAGACACTGTGTGAGGATGTGGGTATTAGCTACATTGATCCTCGTTGGCCCATAGAGCAGATTTTGGAGGCGATTAGTCGTACAGACGTTTTACTAGCCGAAGCAATGCATGGCGCAATTGTGGCAGACGCGCTCAGAACAGCCTGGATTCCGATTGTTACTAGTCCAAGAATTCTGAGCTTTAAATGGCGGGACTGGTGTGCTTCGATTGGAGTGCCCTATCGTCCTT
>JBCDFI010000135.1:0-11164 GCA_039178155.1 Cyanobacteria bacterium P01_H01_bin.105 | reverse complement strand
TGTGCGGTCTCAGGCTCCGCGAACCTATGATGCGCTCAACGATGCCATCGCTGATGCTATTGATGAGATCCATCAAAACGATATTATTGGTTGGTTTACTCACTGTTGTTACTATGCTCAAAACAACTGAGAAATGCTATAAATTAGCTTCTGACAGGTCAGTGTTCTCAAGAACAGCTTCTGAAAGATTAGCGTTAGGCAATACTGCTTCTGACAAATTAGTATTCTGCAAAACCGCCTTTGACAGATTTGCATCTATGAGGATAGCCTTTGAAAGCTTTGCATTCCTCAAATCAGCTCCTGAAAAGTTTGCGGACTTCAGTTCAGCTCCTGAAAAATTCGCTGATCTTAGAGAAGCTTTAGGAAGTAAAACATCAAACAGGTAAACTCCTGAAAATGGCTGTCGAGAATCGTCATCGTTCTCTCTTGTAGAGTTTGAAACAGAATCTGAAGATAAATTAATTCCATCCAAACTTTCGGGTGGCCATAAGCAAATTGCCATAGGAGCGCAAAACCATGGGAACTTTCGTCGCCAATTAGCTCCAGGAGAGGCATTTAAGAACTCTAAAGCTCGACGGCGACCACCACTACCTGCCTGCCCATGAGCACTTGTAATTACCTGCCATGCTTGATAAATTTCTGCGTCTCGTCGCTGTTTTTCCGAACCAATATATATAAATACAGCAAAGATAATACTAATATTACCGATTATTCCCAAAAAACTTAACAGCGATTGATTATCTGCCCATCGTAATAAAGGTTCCCAATAGCGTTTTTCTATCTTGATAAAGGGCTGATTTACTTTAAAGAGAAGCCATCTGATTAAATTACCAGAAATATTCTCTGCGGTTTGCCAATCTTCGGTTGGATTCTCCTTCTTTTTTAAGAGTTGTCGATTACGATACAACTGGTAAGCAATTTGTTTGGTCTGGGCTGTGCGTTTGAGTTGATGGCGTTGCTGCCGTTCAATTTCTGATGAGCGTCCTTTAAGCATCACTTTATGGGAATTGCATTCTACTGCTCAAAACTACAAGATTTATCCACATAAATTGAGATTGCAACCAAACACAAACTCAAATGGAACAGAACGCATAAACCGAACAAACGCGCTCTATGCCCTTAAGGCTGAATTTACAAGCCATAGCCTCATTTAGATACAGACGAACTAGCCAATATACCGAGCAGTCATCGTTGTTGATTTATGCCCCAGTAATCGGCTAATCTCTGCTGCTGACTTGCCCGCTTTCTGAAGATTCGTAGCGAATGATCTACGGAAGCTATGAGTACTAATTCCGTCCAACTCGGGTGCAGCTTCAATCACTTCTTTCAGAACCTTATGAGCCGCTTGACGAGAAACGTGAGTTTTTCGCTGACTGTTTTGGTAGGCCGGAAATAGATAACCATTTTCGGGTGCGTCGTAGGCATCTAGAAACGTCTGCAACTGTGGCTGAATTGTAATTTCTCGCGTCATGGGTTTGCGAGCTTTCAGCACAGTAATCACAACGCGATCGCTTTGAATAGCTTCTACATCCAAGCTCAATACTTCAGAGATACGTGAGCCGGTGAAGTATGCGATCGCAAAGACACATTGCCATTTCTCATCAGGCAAGTGATTGAAAAAGGTCACCAATTCTTCCTCACCCAAGTGACGAGCTTGACCCTTACCCTCTTTTTTCCGAGCTGGAGCCGCAACGGTCTCGGACAGATCAAAATTCGCAGTCGTGAACATTTTAGGCGTGATTTTCATGAACACCTCCATTCTAGTTTACGTTTACACAGAACGTAAACTAGGAATCAACGAATTTATAAGGGTTACAGCCATCAGTCTAGAATTTGAATCGTTTTTAGGGCAACTGGCACACTCACAACCCGTTTTATGAAGTCGAATTGAGACAAGTTATCTCAACTTAAGACTCAACTCATGTGACAGTGAGTGTGACAATCGAGAATTATAATTTTTGTATTAACTTGAGACTCGGCAGTATTGACGTGAGACGGGTTCACTCTGAAAAGGGTAACAGTGCAAAAAGTGAAAAGGGCTACTGAAGAATGCTGAGCGCCGAACATACTACTCGAAAACCGATACTGTAGTCGCGGTCGTCGGGATTGTCGTTATCACGGTAAGCGGAGCGGCAAAACCATGGAGAGTGGTACCAGCAGCCACCGCGTAGGACGCGGGAATTTGGGTTTCCACCTTCTTTCCAAGCAGAGCCGTTTGTAGGAGCGCCATTATAGTTATTATGCCAGTCGTCATAACACCACTCATAAACATTGCCGTGCATATCGTAAAGCCCAAAATCATTGGGAGGGTAGTCTCCTACAGGAGTTGTTTTATCTATATTTTTGCCATAATTGGCCTGACCGATATCAAGCCTCTCTCCAAAGCAATACGGTGTTGTTGCTCCAGCTCGACAAGCGTATTCCCATTCAGACTCGCTTGGTAGACGGAAGTTTTCTCCAGTTTTCTGTGAGACTTGCTCGCAAAACTTCACCGCATCATGCCAAGACACAGTTTCTACAGGACAATTATCGTCTTTGAATTTACTAGGATTTTTACCGCTAGCAACTTTGTATTGGGCCTGAGTAACCGGATATTTCCCCATCCAAAACTCAGGCACTGTTACTTTATGCTGTGGTCTTTCTCTATCTTTTCCTTTCTCTTCAGGAGAACCCATCGGAAATGTGCCAGCGCTAATATATACCAGCTCAAGGGTGATACCGTTTCCTAGGTCTAAGGTTTTCAAGCGGGGAGTACCACGTGGCTTACTTTTACTAACCAATCTGCCCCTACGACGAGGAACATTGTCAGGCTCTTGCGTAGGTACAACAACCTCTTGTGATGGTTGTTGAGGTGCTGGGCTAGCAGCCTCAATGGGATGAGACCACTCAACGGGATGAGACCACATTAATGGCTCAAGGTTCCCGTACTCATCTGGTAATGGTAGCTCTGGTACTTCTGACGGTGAGTCTAATAAGTAAGGCTCCGACTTCTCCTCTTTCTCGACTTCGTTTGACGAGGTGTCAGGTGCTGTATCAACTTTGGGGAAGTGGTAGTCAATGGATCTAACCAACTGCTCAAAGCCATCATCCTCGAAGTAGTCAATCCACTGATAATCCCTAATGTTGAGCCCATATTCCCGCTGACGCAGATTAGGGATTTCGCAGTCATCTAACCGCAGTGGTATCAAGTAAATCTTGCCTTCTGGCAGGTTTCCACATTTTTGCAAGGCCATCCTAAATTCTTTCTGGACATAGCCTTGCTTTTCTACAGAACGAGTAGATAGACACGCTAGGAATACGTCACTGCTGCCGATAGCTTTCTTGATTTCATCGTCCCAAAGCTGCCCGCCGAGCAGGTCCTTCTTATCAAGCCAGGGCTTATACCCCTTATGTTTGAGGCGATCATACAACTCAAATACTTTCGCTTTATCTTCCTTGGCATGAGCCAAAAATATCTGAACCATCGACTACAATGGGCTAACATCACATCACACTTTGAAAGCGACTCGGACCGGCCAGTTAGAGTCGCTTTCTGTATGTATACCTATTAAAGCGAGTTTAGTTGATAGATGTCAGGAATCTAATCCTGGGCACTGTAGGTATAGATGGCAGGCAACCTGCCACTATTCAAATTTCTTATAAAAACCAGCCCTCGGTGCTCCGTGCATCGGGGGTTATTTAATGCTTACGGAATCTCGATAACCCAGCTGTATACTCCTGATAGCGCGGTTAACCGTTATCGATATGAGTAGACCTGCCACTGGCCGAACCACCAAGCTTGTTAGAGTACCGATACGCTTTGAGGCTCAAGTCAAAGAGTTGATTCGGCAGCTTAAGGCAGAAGAAATACTGAAGCAGGTGGTTCAGAAGTGATGCTAGGGAGTGGTGTAGCGGTTGCGATCGCGCTTCTCTTAGCATCGACTGAGCAATCCGAATCTACCCCGGTGTCAGAATTGCTTCAATGGTTCGAGGATCTAATGCCGCCTTGGCTATGGGCCGTGCTCTTTATAGTGGTAGCTCTGTGTCTATTGGCCCTCGATGTTGCGGATAAATATTCTGGCATTTTTGGTAGCCCCTTTCAGCGATCTCAACCGTCTACAGACCAGCTAGAACGCACTCGTCAACAGCTACTGAAAATCGTCAAGAAAAACGTCAATCTTCGTCTGGCTAACTCCTTACATAAGCTGGTCAAGCTGGACCTCTACATGGAAGACCAACGACAACGAGTAGGGACACCGAAGTATGAGCTGGTGCCAGAGGACACTGAACCTAGTTTTCAGGCCGTTTATCGGGTACTACATCCAAAGGGAAATAAGCCACCGCTGGACTTAAAGTTCACCCAGAAAATTATTGAGGTGTTTGAACGTCAGGATATTCAGGGAAAGCTACTGATTTTAGGAGAACCGGGATCTGGGAAAACAACTGAGTTGCTGCAGCTAGCCAAGGATTTGGTTTCTCGGGTGGAGCAAGATGAAGGTCAACCAGTGCCGGTCATCCTGGAGTTATCGAGTTGGGATGGGGAATCCATCGATAAGTGGGCGACTAACCAACTCAATATGCTCTACAGCCTGTCAGAAGCTACCACACTGCAATGGTTAGTTAATAATCAGATACTACTCTTACTGGATGGATTAGATGAGTTAGGCCTGACGAAACAAAGACAATGTATCGAGAAGATTAATCAGTTTTTAGAGACGAATCGTGTCTCCGAACTCGTTATTTGTTGTCGCCGAGAGGAGTATGAAGCTGGTGACATTGAGTTAGATGGCCTAAATGGAGCCGTCTATTTAGAGGCCTTGAAAGAAGACCAGATTCGCGAGTAT
Organism: Cyanobacteria bacterium P01_H01_bin.105; assembly: GCA_039178155.1. Classification (GTDB taxonomy): domain Bacteria; phylum Cyanobacteriota; class Cyanobacteriia; order Phormidesmidales; family Phormidesmidaceae; genus Leptothoe. The sequence continues at coordinate 6,341 of JBCDFI010000135.1, read as the reverse complement.
TTTGCAACCTTAAATCGACTAAGCCTTTGGGAGAATGTCAGGAGTAATCTAGCTTTACGGGACTTAGCTGAGAAGCCACTGTTCCTGTTCATGCTGCTGGTGGCATATCAAGGTGATCCGATTCGTAACGAGCAAGAACTGTTTAATTCCTATATTCAAAAGCAGCTTCATGAACCAGGTAATCAGGGTACTTACAAACCTGATAAAGAGCCTACCCCAGATAAAACTCGTTATTACCTGGTTTGGTTAGCTCAAAAACTAGAAGCTATTAGTGAAACTGAATTTTTGATTGAGGGATTGCAACCTACTTGGTTATCTTCAGCTAGACAAAAAAGACTATTCAGGTTGAGTGTCTTACTGCTTTTTGGGCTATTTGTCGGACTGAGTTTTGGACTGCCTACAGGACTGGCTGTCGTAGTATTTTTCAGGATAACGGGCAAGCCGCATTTTGGAGTAAATCCGTTCATTATTAAACCAAGAGAAAAATTGCAGTGGTCTTTCAGTAGGGGGCTGAATTTCGGACTGAATACCATGCTGGTTTTCGGGCTATTTGGTGGGCTGAATGACCATCTTATTGGTGGGTTGAGCGGTGGGCTAATGTTGGGGCTAATTTTCGGGCTAATTTTCGGGTTGAGTAGCATTTCAATCATAGAAAAAGAAACACCAAATCAAGGCATTAGAAAAAGCATTCAAAATGCACTTCGTGGCGGGCTGATTTTTGGGTTGTTTGGTGGGCTGATCGTCTGGCTGGGTAACGGATTACTCTTCTTGCTGAGTAGTGGGTTGATTGAAGGGGGGAGTAGTGTATTGATTGAGGAGCTGATTTTTGCGCTGAGTGACGGCGACAACCTGAGTTTCGGACTGACTTTTGGACTAAGGGTTGGACTGCTTGGTGTACTAATTAGCGGCTTAGATACAGCCATCCAACATCTCATCCTCCGTATCTTCCTAACAATCAACGGAGACACCCCCTGGAACTATGCCCGTTTCCTAGACCATGCCGTCAAACATCGATTCATCCAACGAACGGGTGGTCGTTATCGCTTTGTGCATGATCTGCTACGGAAACACTTTGCAGCGATGCCCTTGGAGTAGTTGACGTGGGACAGTGAATTGATGCCACAGATGAATGCGTGCTGCACCGATAGCCTGTGTACCCCTTGCTACCTCCATGATCAATCCTCAAGGCAGTAGTAGAAGGAAACAAAGATTTTCAAGGGTTTTGGCTGAATAGCTTAGTAAATAGCCCAGAATTCGATCAGGACAAACACCAACCAAGCTTGATGGGTTAAAAAGGTATTGCTAGGTGATTGGTTACAAGGTTTCGGGTGTGTCGGTTGAGTTGCTGAGGTGAGGGTTATGGAGTGGCGAATGCAAAGCATTTAGAACTGCTGAGGCAAGGCGTTAGGGGCTGGAATGAGTGGAGAGAAAAAAATCCTGAGATTAAGCCTGACCTGAATGGAGCTAATCTGCGTCGAACCGATCTACGTGATGCTAACCTACGCGATGCCAATCTAGGTGATGCTAACCTGCGTGAAGTCTGTCTGATTAGAGCCAACCTACGTGAAACCGACCTGAGTTCCTCGGATCTGAGTTCTTCTGATCTTAGTGGTCTTGATTTACGTGATTCCAACCTGCGTGAAGTCTATCTGATTGGAGCCAACTTGAGTGCTTCCAACCTGAGTGGGCTCGATCTGAGTTATGCCAATCTGAGTTATGCCAATCTGAGTTATGCCAATCTGAGTTATGCCAATCTAGGCAGTCTCGATTTAAGTTATGCCAATCTGAGTTTCTCTGACTTGAGCGACGCCGACCTGAGTGGAGCCTACTTGAGTGAGGCCAACTTGGAGAACGCCGACCTGAGTGGAGCCTACTTGAGTGAGGCCAACTTGGAGAACGCTGACTTGAGTGGAGCTAACTTGAGTAGAGCTAACTTGAGTAGAGCTCAAGTCTTAGGGACGAATTTTGAGAAATCGATATTGACTGGAGCCTGTTTAGAAGACTGGAACATCAACAGTGCCACAATCTTTAAAGGCACTGTCTGTGAGTATGTCTATCTCAAGGCTAATCAGCAAGAACGTCGTCCCAGAGAAGACAACTTTCAACCAGGTGAGTTCGCAGCGTTATTTCAGCAAGCGGTCGATACTGTAGACCTGATCTTTAAGGACGGCATCGACTGGCAAGCCTTCTTTCAATCCTTCCAAGACCTTCGCAGTCAGTACGATACTCAAGACCTTTCTATCCAGGCTATTGAAAAGAAACGGGGCGGTGCCTTTGTTATTCGTTTAGAAGTCCCACCAGAGGTTGATAAGACTGTTATCGAGAGTCGAGCGAAAGAACTCTATTATGCATCTCAAGTTAAGGCTTTAGAGGCTCAGTATGAAGAGCGATTGCGCTTACAAGGACAATATCTTGAGGATGCGCGTCAGACGATTGAAGTAGAGCGCCGAGACAAAGCAACGTTAATGGGTGTGATGTCTACCATGGCTAGTACTCAGCAAGGGCCAAAATACGACATGCGTGGTGCCCAAATAGCTGGTAGCATAGCTGACACAGTTCAAGGCTCTCAGTACGGCGGCATCAACAACAACTATGGTCTCAACACCGAAGACATCACTCGCCTACTTACAACCCTACGCGACCAGGCCCAAACTTTCCCTACCGACAAACAGGACGAAGCCCTCGATACCCTTCATAACCTGGAACGTGATCTACAAGAAGATCAACCAGACCAGGGGCGTATCAGTCGGCGGTTGAAAAAGCTGGTTGCGATCGCAACTTCACTCACCGATTTCACCAACAACGTCATTGAGTTAACTGAGAAGCTGGGCATTCCTATCGAACAGGTGCAGCTGCCACCGTCCAGCAACCCATAAGCGACTGCCCTAACTCCTTTGATTAACAAGGGCTACCTTTCATCTAGAGGGGCTCGGTAAATGTTGTCTGTAGGACCCTCTATTTTTAGATTGCCAGGGATTTTGTAGTACAGATGAACTAAAAGGTGGGTCATCCTTGTCAAGCTGCCAGCAATGAAACCCTGGCTATCGGAATAACCAGGGCAGCTCAGAAATAGGAGCCTTGCCCCAGTTATGCTGAACACTGAATCCATATCCCTGGTCGTAATCATCTAGTTCAGGATGACTAGCAAAGTAAGCCTTGATAGTGCCATTAAAAAAGGCCGCACTTTTTTCAGGTATAAAATCGCTAAAAGTGCTACCAGGATTGGGTTTGAGAGCTGCACTTTTAGCCGATTCATTCAGACAGGTCATTTTTATTGATTCTGCCGGTTTGCGATCGCAACACAGTCTGGGCATTTACAGTGCCAAGCTTGACCTGCTTTGGCTGGTCTAGGTTGATGTGCGGTAGCTGTTTTTGCGGCAGCTCTTTGCTCAACACCCTCTCGGAAAAGCTTCGCCCAGCGGGATAGAACCTCCTGCTTTTCAACTTGGCGATCTTCTTCGAGGGCTGCGATGATTTCAGACGCAGTGGGGATGTAACCCGGTGGCCATTTACCCGCAAGCTTAGCCAGCGGACCTTTAGCGTCGGGCGGAATGAACGAACTATTTAAGGCACTGCGCTGCTTACCTGCATCAGTTTTCGGGCCAGTGCTCTTCTTCCAAGGTTGCCATTCATGGATCAACCGGGCTTGCCGTTCACGCTGCTCCTTTGTCCACCGTCGTCGTGCCATGATTCACCTTTTATGTATCGCTATATGCTGGGTAAGTCTTTAGATTGCAAGGGTTTCAGATAGTTCTAAAAGTTCGTACTAACCTGGGTACCCCCCTCTGATTAAAAGATACTTAGGTGCGTACAAATAGGGTGGGGTAACCCTTAAACCGCGTAGTTCTTAAATTTTTACCCCAAAAATAATCGGGTAAAATTTAGCCTGAAAAATCGTTAAACTCAATTTATTCTTAAGTCAATTAAGGTTCTGAATTAACGAGTTTCTGTGAGTTTAGATAACCCCAAAGAAGCGTATTTCTCAGATTTTTTTTCAAAAATTATCTAATTTATTTTTTCAAATTTTTTCTAACTTGAAAATCCCTTTGAAAGGTTCTCTACTGATTCACCCATAGGGGTTTCAGGATGCCAGAATTCATCTTTGAACGCTAACGATACTAGGCTTGCCTCCATATCAGCTTCAGCTAGACTTCTGCCACGTTTCAAGGCAAGTTTTTTAGCAAATTTCTGAGTTCGCTTTAGTGCAATCCGGTGAGCTTTCTGATTAGCACGTCGCTGTTTTCTATTCATAGGAAAAGATAACTAATAGTTCACCTGTATTGTAGCGATAAATCAACCGAAACGAGGGCTAACGGGTGGCGCGCAATATGCGATCGCAGGTTCCATCAACCGAGGCTCCCTAAGGGTCGCTCGATACCAACCGAAAGGAGTAGCAATCCCTTATCCCTGTTACCACGCTCCTAAGGTCGCTCTAAAGTGTCGCACCCTCAAAACCAATCTCTGCAGAGGTTTCAGGTAATTTATCCTTCAAAAGTGTCGCACCTCTTCCAGGGCACCACTTTCAAACTCAACCTCTGAAAAGGATTCAGCTAAATTACCTCTCACTAGGGCACCACTTCCTCTTACCACGCTTCTAAGGTCACTCTAACAGTCGATTCTGGAAGAAAAAGAGTAGTACACCCATCGCTCAGTTACTGATAGATATCAACCGATGGGCAAGAGTGGACTGAAAAAACGGTCCAAATGGACCGATTTTATATACAAATGGACGGACTATGGACCGATTTTTTTATCCATAGGTAGAGGCTATAGAGTATATATATCAATAGTTTTAGTTATTATTAGTATTTTTATGGACTGAATGGACCGTTTTTTCCTTTCTTCTTTTGTAAGCCTCCCTCGGTAGTAGTACATCTTGATCTTTGCCATCCCATCTCAGCAGGCCATTTCTGAGGTTTCTGGCGGTAGTGACCAGATAAGGAGATGGGATTTTACGGTTTCTAGGTAGGCACTGCCGATAGGAACCCTATTTGGATTTCATAGAACTATTCAACCGAGGGACAGCATTTGTTGAGTGCTGTTGAGTAGGTGTTGAGTAGCTACTCAACACTTAAAACTATTGATATATAAGGGTTATATAAATATTTATATGTAATGTTGAGTTGTTGAGTAACTTTCCTTTTTTCTACTATCCCAATCGGTAGAAATTAAGCCAAATTTAAGCCAGTCATTAACGACTAATTCTGTGTTGCTCTGAGAGATTAGCTTTCAGCAATCCAACACGTTGCATTTTCTGTAACCCAGGCAAGTGCGGCTGTATTCCTTCATATGCTGAATATAACGAACAGAAGGAAGGCAAACAGATGGCTACACGGCTTTGGCTATTAGGATTGGGGGTAATAGCAATGATGGGTATGCCCCATCAGGCTGAGGCAAATTTTCTCTCCGATACAGCTGGGGTGTCTGATATACCATCTGCTAATCAGAGCGTGGCTCCTCGTATTGTGCGTCGACAACAGTTTGAAGACTACCGCCAGGTCATCGAACGAACTCGATCAATGATTCATGACCAAAGTAGTCAAACCTTAGCCGATCGCTGGGGTCTAGATATTCTAGATGTGACCTGGGAAGATACCGGTCGCTACGACAACTCGGCTGTCGGTCCCAACATCAGCGATATGACAATTCAGGTACAGCAGCAAGATCCCGAAACGGGCGAATACTCGCTACATCTCATGCCGGTCATCCGCTATCCCAATTTTGCTGACCTGACCGGGGATGTTCCGATTGATCAATTTTATCTTTTGACCGGTAATGAAAAAGGTGATGAGCTGGAGCGGGCTTCACTGAAAGATGTGCTGGGTGATTTACGCAGCTATCTCAGTGAGCCAGACTCATGGGCTGGGTCTGAAAACTCCTTGTTAGCCGATCGCGATAGTCATGTGCTGGTGAGTGCCCAGGCTGCATTTTTACCGATTCCCCAAGGTGAAAATGCTACTTTTAATCCTGTTTTATTTAACTATCAGTCCTATCCCGGCGATCCTGCTGTATTGACGCTGTTGGTTACCCGTGAAGGCACGAGTGCCACCATTATTGATAATCAGCGAGATGGGTTTGACGCAGGCTTCACCTGGGGGCAACGATTATTCTTTAATCAAAATGGCGAGCGAGCGAGTCTTACAGGGCAGCGCCTCAGCGATTTTCAAATTGTTCCTCCCAATGATAACGAGGAACAACCCTCTGGTGAGCAACCTAATAATGCCGAACAAAAAGCAGGCTTGAACATGGTGATGCTGATTCAGGTGCCTCTTAAGCAGAAACAGCCATTTTTACCGCCTGCACCCATGGCAGCAGATGCCATGATGCTGGAGTCGACAGGC
>JBCDFI010000134.1:0-11248 GCA_039178155.1 Cyanobacteria bacterium P01_H01_bin.105 | reverse complement strand
TGGGGACGATGAGGCGGGTACTTGTGCCCTTGACGATAGAGCGAAATCCTCTTCTGCAAAACGGTACATGATCTCGCAAGGATCGCTGTCAAAATATTCCACCAGACGAGGCGCGCTAAAGGCGTCGAGACGGTCAAGCACTACTTTCTCGGCAACGTCTACCTGGTCTTCGTTAATGACGGTAGGAACGGGGACCACGAGGGCAAAGGCGCTGACGTCCCCCTGGTAGTCATTGCCCATAGTGAGAACGGTGTGGTTGCGATCGCGAGCAATAGCGACCTGGGAAGCTTTGTTATATAGCTCAGTATCGGCCTTGGCGACGTAGAAGCCGCAAAAGGCATGAGCAGGTTGAGGCTGAATAATGAGCGTAGCAACGGCAATCATTGCGACCATTGCCATCCGCAACAGATTAGTCATACAGGGTTCTTAGCTCAAAAACAGAAGATCGGAGATTAATGCAGTCCTTGTATCCGAAGCCAATATCTCATCTCCTCTCAGGAGGGGGATTTAACTCGAACTGGCAGATGTTCATTAGAAGAGTTCTTTTGAGATACTTTTGATTAATTGACAGACGATAGCTGTAATTTTCTAAACTGTTTCCACTCAAATCTTGGAGACTCCCACAGCTGATCTAAAACAACTGTCAATGGTGCCAATAAAAACAACGCCCAGAATACGGCTGTCGAGAGATAAAACTGATTTCGTAAGACAAACGTCAGTACGGCTATTGCCAAGGCCCAAATCAGTCTTGCTGGTCGCGCATTGGGAATCGATCTCGGATCTGTCACCATAAATAGAGCAAATAGCAACAGCGAGCCACTCATCATCCGATGAGCCCACACATCCCAGGTCCAGCCAAGATACAGATTACGTACAGCCTCTAATAGGGCATAGCTAACCAAAAACATTCCAGTAGTATCCCAACGGCCTACGCGTTTGAGTACCAGCCCCCCAGCCCCGACAAAAATGAGACCATACCAAATCTCATCACCCCATTGCCCTGGTGAAACCCAAGCGTCATTGGTCAAGGTAAGGGCAGCGATAATGCCAAAATTAGCTGGGTTAAAAAAATGTTTGTTGTTGCCTTTAAAAAAGAACTTACTAGCAATCGCCAGACTAGCGGCTAAAGCCATGGTGGCAATATGGTCTGTACGCAGTAGCAAGCTCAGACCCAATGCGGTAATCAGTGGACTACGCCAGTTAAATTCTGCGATCGCACCTAGCTTGCTTTCCCTTGTTAACCATTGCATCAACCAACCAAGCACCGCTTGGCTCATCAAAGCCGTCAGTATGGCCGTCGTCACAATCACTGGCTGTAGCGACCAGTCCCGCATGGCAACCCCCAAACCAAGAAATAACGTCAGACACAGAATTTGATAGTCTCGCGCATCGCTAAACAGACAAAAACACGACCGAATTTTATCCACAGGCTATTCTCCATCCAAGGCAACGATGCCGCTAGTATGGCCAAGACTGAACCCAGATGTCCGCTGAGTTACCAAAACCGCAACGGGCTAGCTAACGATGGAGCAATAAATGGGCCGATGGAATAAAATACAGTGCCAATAACGTCGCCCCTCCTAATCCACCCGCAATTGAAATGGCCAGCGGCGGCCAAAAGCCAGTTGAATCGAGTAATAAAGGCGTAAACCCCACAATAGTAGTAAGCGTAGTCGCCACCACATGACGCGTTGATTTGAGCACCACCTGTCGAGTCGCAGTAGCGTTACCCTTTCTCGCTAGCGGGTCATCTTGCAAAGCCGCTAAAACAACAATCGAATCATTAATAGCCAGACCAATTAGGCCCAGGGTGCCAAGAATAGCGGTAAAGCCAAACACCGAATCAAACAACCACAGCGCCATAGCGGCTAAGCCCACAGCTGCCACTGCCACTACAGCGAGTAATCCGGCCAACGCAAAGGAGTTAAAAGACAATACCAGGGTCGCTGTCATCAGGATGATTAAAACGCCTACGGTCGACAGCAGATTACCAACAGCCGAACCTCGGGCATCCGCTTCGCCACCGTAGCTGAGACGATACCCGGTCGGTAGCGCAAACCCTTGATCTGCTAAGGCCTGCTGAAACTCACCTAAAACCGTGCTAGGTAGTGAACCTGCCGTGATAAACCCCTGCACCGTATTGACGCGTTGCCCATCCCGTCGGGCAATGGTATTTAGTTCTGGACGCAGGTTGACCGAAGCTACCGCAGAAAAGGGAATCGTCGTTCCATCAGCACTGAGCAAATCTACGGAGGTGATGCTAGCTAGGTCTCCGCGCTCTTGGTCTGGCAGCTGCACTCGTACAGGAATATCCTCGGTACCTTCGAGGATGGAGCCGCCCAGCTGACCATCGAGCAGAGTGCTCAGTTGGGATGCGATCGCACCGTTATCTAAGCCCACTCGTCGGGCGGCAACTTCATCTACGTCCAATGCCAGCTGAGGCGATAGCTCTGTTAACGTCGCCCGAGTATGGGTGACATCATTCAGCTGAGATAGTATCAGCCGCAGCTGATTCCCCAAGGTTCTCAACTGGTCTAGATCAGGACCGTAAAGATTCACCTCAATGGGCGCATCAAAAGGCGGCCCCTGTTCGAGCTGTTTGACAAGGATCTGGGCATCTGGGAAGGCGCTATCCAGTTCGGTTTGCAGGGTGCGAATGGTGCCTCGAAAATCATCTGTCGAATCTAGCTGCACAATACCCTGGGCATAGTCAGCGGCATTGCGACGACTGCCCACCACGTTATAGAAAAATGAGGGCGCATTTTTACCCAGAAACCAGTGGATATCTTTAACTGCTGGATGCCGTTGAATGAGGTCACGAACGGCTAAGGTTTGGGTACGCGTGGCTGCGATCGCACTAGAAGCCGGACGCTCTAACTCAATTTGAAACTGGTCACGATTTGTTGGCGGAAAAAACTGTTGGGGCAACCCCGCAAATTGAACAAAACCCACAACAGGCAGTATCATAGCGAGCAGTATACCTAAACCAGGGCGGCGAAAAACGACTTTTAGAGTGTCTTCATAGAAAAGCGAGAGACTTTGATTGGACCAGCCGCCAACGCTCCAATGTTGCGAGCGAGAACGTAACGGCTGCCAGCGATAAATCAGCCCAGCCAAGGCCGCAATCACCGTCAACGATAGCGTCAGCGAACTCAGCAATGCCAAAATCACGGTGCTGCCAATGGTGCCAATAAACTCTCCCGTTCCACCCGGTGAGGTAGCTATGGGAACAAAGGCCAGTACCGTGGTCAATGTAGATGCCAGCAGCGGCACGGCCAAATGCTGCACCGTATCCCCTACCGCTTTAGCCGGGTGAGCCCCCCCTTGCAGATGGACTCGCACCTCATCTACTACCACAATAGCGTTGTCAATCAGCAACCCAAGCGCAATAATCAACCCAGTCACAGACATTTGATGCAACGGAATGCCTAGCACTTTCATACTGCCAAACACCATTAGCGTGGAAAGGGGCAACGCCATACCCACAATCAAAGCCGAGCGCCATCCTAACACGACTAACGAGATGCCAATCACCAGCAAAGAACTCAATATGAGATTGCCAACAACCCCGTTTAACCGTTGTTGAACATACCGACTCTGATCGAGCACCGTACTAATGCCTAGCCCATCTGACAAATTAATCTCAAAGTTGTTTAGAACTTTTCTGGCTTGCTGTGCCCATTGGTCCACACGGTAGTCAGACTCGACAGTGGCTGCCACGACGACAGCAGGTTTACCCGCAATCAACGCCAGGTCAGCAACCGGAGTTTGTATACCTTTTGAAACCTGAGCAATGTCTCCGAGCTGGGCAATCTGACCATCTGCCCCCACCTGAATTGGAATAGTTCGTATGCGATCTAATGAATTCAGCGCGCTATCGACCTCAAATAGCAGCTCGGTATTGTTGCCCCGCAATTCGCCCGTAGAAATTTTTGCATCGCTAGCCGCAATCTGCTGCGACAGCCCCTGAGCACTCATGCCTAACTTCAGTAAATCAGCCTGAGTGATTTCCACTTGAATCTCTTCATCTGGCTCCCCAAACAGCTCCACACCGTCCGTCCCAGGCAAGTTGCGTAGTTTAGCCTCTAAATCATCTGCTACCCGATGCAAAATTGAGTAATTGACCGGAGTATTCAACTCCCACGTCAGCCCCACAATCAAGGCACTGGCCTTGACTTCCTGGTCTTCATACTCTGGTCGACTTGCCTCACTAGGCAACTCCGGAATCACATCATCAATCTGGCTACGGACTTTTGCCCACACCGGCTCAACATCAGGAATAGTTTCCTTTAATTCCACCGTCACAACCGATATACCAGGACTCGACGACGATCGAATCTCTTCAACCTCTTCAATGTCAGAAAGCTCTTCCTCAATTTTGTCAGTCACCAAGGATTCTACCCGCTCAGCACTGGCCCCTGGAAAGACCGTAGTCACCGTCGATGACCGCTGAACAATTTCAGGGTCCTCTAATCGAGGCAATGACCAAAAAGCAGATAAACCCCAAACGATGACCAACGTCAACGTTAGAAACAGCAGCTGTCGATTACGAAAAAAGAGATTAAACATATGTCTTCCCTAGTTTTGAACCAGCTGACCTGGCACCAGCCGATGCGTACCACTTGTGATAATCTCTTCTCCGGGCTGTAAAAGGCCTCGAACAAACGCCCGATCGCTCTCTGTATGCAGAACTTCTACCTCTCGACGAACCACTTCATGGAGATTTTCGTCAGTTGCAACATCTGGCAGATCAAGCACATAGGCTGACCATAGCCCTCTCTCTCCAGCAACGAGAGCACTCGTCGGCAGCCAGTAGCCGGTTTCATCTTGGTTATCTTGCAATTTTAGTCGAGCAGTCGCTCCAATGATTGGCTGTGCGTCTAGAGGCAAGGTCACAATCACAGTCACTGTTTGACTAGCATCATCGAGTTCTGGGAGCAGCGCTGTCACTTGGCCATTAAACAATTCGCCATTTACCTCGACGACCTGCTCGCTACCAATGCCAATACGATCGACCATCTGACTAGGCACCCCAATGCGGGCTTCTAGGTCACGACCTTCTACTAAGCGCATGACCGCTTGGCCTGGGCTGACCACCACTCCCTCATCCACTAATCTCAAAGAGATTCGACCATCAAAAGGAGCATACACAACGCTTTTGGCAATCGAGACATCTAGGTTTCGCAGGCTGGCCTCAATTTGGTCCACTTGAGCATCCTGGGCACTGACTTGTTCTACTCGGGTACCAGCTTCTAGCTCATCCAGCTGACTTTGTGCTTGGTTAAGACGACTCTGCAATGCACTGGCAGAAAAGGCTTTTTCGTCTCGTTCTTCTAGAGAAATGACATCTCGGCTATAAAGGTCTTCGCGGCGTTCTTGTTGTAAGCGGGCGAGATCAAGCTGTGCTTGTAAATCTTGAACAGCCGCAGCCGCAGCAGAAATATCTTCTTGACGAGGCCCACGCTGCAGTTCTTGAAGTTGGGCTTTGGCCTGACGGTATTGCGCTTCGATTTGCTGACGTTGAGCCTGCAGACTGCGGATGTCTAATGTTGCTAGAGGTGAACCTTTTGTAACAATGTCACCTTCATCGGCTAAGACTTCTATCAACATTCCGGCTTGCTCAAAGCCCAGATCGCTGCTACGTCGGGCGACGACTTCCCCGGTATAGGTACGCTCTACCTGATATTCGTCAACGGGCTTTAGGGTTTGAGTTTGGACGCGCAGCGGTGCGATCTCATTCTCAGCCACGGCTGACTCAGACCGAAAGCGCCCCAGCCAAACAACCGGTGCTGCCAGCACTAACAGCCATAACCATCGCCAGCGGACATGTCTATTGCCTTCTCTAGCATCAGATACCTGCGAAACCATTGCTCTATATCCAATCAGTTGATATTCAAATAGTTGATATTCAACATGTTGCTTATAATTTTATAGCGTATACTCAACATGTTGGATATGTCAACAAAATCTGTTTGAGCTTATAAATTCCATGGCCCTAGCCCATACCATCCTGGCGTTGTTAGCCCAGCACTCCGACAGCGGATACGACATTAGCAAGCGCTTTGATGAAGGGCTAAGCTGCTATTGGAAAGCCACCCAGCAGCAGGTATATCGGGAGCTGTCAAAAATGGAATCCCAGGGCTGGGTCGATTTTGAGAAAGTACCCCAGGCGGGTAAACCAGATAAAAAGATTTACAGCATTACTCAGTCGGGTTGGTCAGAGCTTACCCGCTGGTATATGAAGCCCACAGAGCGCACCCAAATTCGAGAAGATTTGCTGGTGAAAGTGATGATTGGCTACAAAATGCCCCGTGAGCTGTTGCTGAAGGAATTGCACCATCGTCAGTCGCTACATCAGGCTCAGTTAGACGATTATCACGCTATGGAAGAGATGTGTTTAGCACATCCAGACCCGCCGGTAGAAATGCAGTTTAAGTACCTCACCTTAAAGCGGGGGATTGCGTATGAAACAAGCTGGCTACAGTGGTGCGCAGATGTGCTTGTGTTTCTTGACAAATACGATGCGAAGCAATCGGCAAAATAAAACAGCATTGCCGGTCCTAGGTACGATTACATTAAAACCAGCGACGGGTAGATACCACCTATCGCTGGTTTGCTTAATAGCTCAAGACCAAAAGACTTGAACCTTTAGTTTTTCTCTTTTTGCCTACTTGCCTTCTGGTAATTGCTGAGGATTGCCGCTGGCTAGATTGTTTACAACATTAGCCAGATCTAATCCGGTCGTTTGCTTCAGCTGCTCCATGATTGCGATCGCTTGCTTAGCAGTCCCCCCTGTTTTGTCGTCAATCACCGTGACATTTTGTACATTGACATCGGGCACCGTAGCGCTCAGGGTCTTCAGCAAAATCTCTAGCTTTTGCAACAAGAAAATATCGCGGGCATTATCCCCTGCGGTACGCCAGGATTCGGCTAGCTGTTTGGTACCTTCAGCCTGGGCTTTACCATCTTCGATAATTTGTGCAGCGTCGCCCTTTGCGGCTGCGATCGCACGTTTACAATCAGCTTCTGCCGGAGCAATTACATCGGCCTTTAGCTGCTCGGTAATCTGCTTAATCCGCTCCTGCTGTACAGGAATATCGGACTGAAAACGCACCAGTTCAGAAGCAATTTCCGCTTCTACTTCCGCAACAACTGCTCCACGCTTGGTCAGAGCATCTTGAATCCGACGCTCAGCTTCAGCTTCAGCAATACCGGTATCCCGATCAATCCGGCGCACAGAAGTAATCTTTTCATTCTCAGCGGTTTGAACGGCTGAGGCAGCCTTAGCTTCGGCCTCGGCAATGCGAGCATCGCGTTGAAGCTGGGCCTGCTGCTTACGACCAATAGAGTCGAGATAGCGCACGTTATCGGAGATGTTCTGAATTTGTAGGGTATCCAGCACTAACCCTAGTTTTTGAAGATCCTCTTCGGCTTCATCTAGAAGACTCTTGGCAAAGGCAATTTTATCTTCATTGACCTGTTCTGGAGTAAGACTGGCGAGAACCCCTCTAAGATTCCCTTCCAATGTCTCTTTAGCAATCTTTTCAATCTCCTTTCGGTTCTTACCTAACAATCTCTCAATAGCATTGTGGATCGTAGGTTCTTCACCAGCAACCTTGATATTGGCAACACCATCTACCTGTAGAGGAATGCCACCTTTAGAGTAAGCATTGGTCACCTTGAGTTCGATGATCATATTGGTGAGATCCATGCGTAGCACTTTCTCTATCAGAGGTTTACGAATACTGCTGCCGCCTTTAACCAAACGATAACCCACCGTTTTTTGACCCAAGCGTTGCTGGGCACCAGCAAAAATCAGCACCTCGTTGGGCTGACAGATGTAATAGAGATTGCGAATGATTAGGGAGATAACTCCAGACCCCCCTCCGAGAATAGCGAGTAAAAGAATTAAACCTGGCATTATTTGTTATCCTCCGTGGTGGGTTCTACAGCCATTGTTGCAGTGGGTTCCAATCGACGTTGAAAATCTAATTTTTGGTGCAGGGTACCGGTAACATCGATACCCAACGTTTCGTCTACTTGCTTGAGAAACTGACGCACAATGTCGGGATAGACGTTGACAAGGCTGGCAATAGACTGACCGTCACCGTTGTCGATAACATTGACATTCTTAAGATGAATGCGACCAGGAATTTTAGCGGCTTCTTTTAGCACCATGTCAATTTGCTGAATCAAAAAGACCTGGGTTGCATCGGTGCCGGTTTCAGCCCAAACAGCCGCTAGCATGTCATTCACCAGAGCTGCCGCCTTTGCATTTTCTTCGAGGGCAGCAGCTTGCCCCCTGGCGTATAGCTCTTGGGCATGTCTCGCCGCTTGGGCCGGTAACACCTCATCTGCTTCTAACCGTAGCCGCTCTAGCTCGGAGCGTACTGTTTGTAGCTGCTGCTCGGCACGGGCACGGGCTTCTTTAGCAGCAGCGGCAGTCCGTTCCTCTTCAGATTTAGCGCGTTCCTCTAGCTCAGCTTTGATTTTGCGCAGTTCGTTTTGCTGTTGTTGTACCACCGTCAGGGCTTGAGTCTTGGCCACCTCAGCCTGTTTTTGGCAGTCGGCTTCGATCCGGTCAGCTTCACCTATCGCTTCAGACTCAGCAATCTCAGCATCACGAATAATGTTGGCAATTTGGCGACGACCAATGGAGCTGAGATAGTCCATATCGTCAGTAACGCTTTGGATTTTGAGCGTATCTAGATGCAGACCTAGCTTGCTCAAGTCTTTGGCCACATCAGCCGCAATTCGCTCAGCAAAGTTCAT
Source organism: Cyanobacteria bacterium P01_H01_bin.105 (assembly GCA_039178155.1). Lineage (GTDB taxonomy): Bacteria > Cyanobacteriota > Cyanobacteriia > Phormidesmidales > Phormidesmidaceae > Leptothoe. The sequence continues at coordinate 2,476 of JBCDFI010000134.1, read as the reverse complement.
CCGATCTTCGTTGACTTGCTCAGGTGTAAGCAGTGCCACCACGCCTCGTAGATTACCTTCTAAGGTTTCGCGCACAACCCGACGAATTTCTGAGCGGTTACGGCCTAAAAAACGCTCAATGGCGTTACCCACTACGCTGCGATCGCTAGATATTTTGACATTGGCAATGGCCTGAATATTGAGCGGTGTTCCCCCTTTCGCATAGGCATTAGTCACTTCTACAGGAATCGGCATGGTAGTCATATCCATGCTTTGCACCTGCTCAATGATGGGCACGATCAGGGTGCGTCCGCCAAAGACCACGCGATAGCCAACATTTTGCCCCCTTTTGTTTTTATACTTGCGGCCCGAGATGATCAAAATCTGATTAGGGTTACAAATACGAAGACAAGTCTTAAGCACTATCATCAGTGCGCCTACGCCAATCAGGCCAAGTACGAGGGCGCTCCCTCCCAAAACAGCCCCTACTTGAGCCGTATTTTGACTTGCCTGGATGGGTAAAGCCTGGGCAACTTCGTAACGAACAGTCTCGGTCGTGTCGGCCTGATCAGCCGATTCACCTGCTGACAGGTGCCCTGTGGCCTGCCCTAGCAAGAATGGAGTGTGTGTCATGGTATGGATTACAAATTAACAAACTAGAGTTCAGCGCTGTGCAGCCGTTTCATCAGAGACAACCCAAAGACGATTGTTTTCAACATTAACAACCAGTACTTTGTCCCCTGGAACAAACTGTTTGGTATCGTCTGTTAAAGCCATCATGTGTAATACGCTACCGCGTAGTTCCAGCCGGACTTTACCCTTGCTTTTAGTGTCAAACGGCAGTTCAACAATGCCCACTCGTCCGGCAAAGTCTTCAGTGCGGATGAGGCTATCGGCATGGCGGCGGGCTAGCTGACGCAGTACTGTTGCTAAAGTACCTCCTAGCAAGATGCCCATCATCAGGGCTGTTATGAAGATGAGTGAGGTAGGCCAGTTTGGTTGTACCCAGCCTAAGCTAAGGCCAGTCAGGCCAAAGAAAAATCCGCCAACGGTCCAGAATTTGAAGCTGGTCAGAATGTTAAGGCTAAAGACGTAGGCTCCCTTGACTTTTCGCAGAAGCTGAAGATCCGTATCAATTTGGGCATCAAAACCGGCATCTGGGGCATTACCACCTAGCTCTACATCGGCATCCGCGTCAAAGTCCGCGTCAAAATCAGCATCCGCATCAAAGTCTGCATCGAAGTCCGCATCCGCATCGAAATCGGCTTCACCAGTGCCTCCTAAGGTTGCGATCGCAACAAATACGCCACCGATAACAAAACAAAACCAATAAATTGACTGCACAGTATCTCCTTAGGGTTCATTCCCTAGTGATAGTCAGATACAGTCTGTGACCCCCCAATTCCTGACAATTTTTAATGATTAGGACCAGCTATAAACTGCAAAAACCTAGGCTTCGTCAAGTTCCTCAGCATTAATACCTAACATTTTTAATTTTGCTTGCAGCTGCTCTAACTTTTTCTGCGTTTCTAGTTGAGCCTGCTCTGCAATTTCGGCTCGTTGGCGCTCATCATCAGCTCTCCTTTCTGCCTGCTGTCGGGCTAGAGCTTCCTGCTTAAGAGCTACGGCAAGTTCACTAGGTATCAACAGTCGTTCATCAGTATCCTGACGATAAAAACCAATCAGCTGTCCTTCTTGAACAAGTCGTAGTTTTAGAGGCTCGCTGATACCATCAAGGATGGGTTCGTATTCCTCACCTCGCAGACGATATCCTTGCAGAGCCGGATCTAACCATTCAGATTTGGGATCAAACAGCCAATATTCTTGAACACCTAGCTGAGCATAGAGAGTTTTCTTAAAAACTTCGTCTTTGCTACGGGTGCCTTGGGAAGTCATTTCAAACACAACCGAGGGGACTTCTCCTTCTTCCCAAATCTTGTAGTTGTCCCGACCACCGGGTTCTACACCAAAGATAATCATCACGTCTGGCGCAACGCGCAAGCGAGGAAACCCTTGAGCGTAGTAAAGAAATTGGTTGCCCAGCACCGTCGCTTGCTGACCTTGTAAATATTGGGTTAGCACCTCAATGGTGACTAACATGGCATAAAGATGGACAAACGTTTCCGCCACAGGTTCTCCGTCAGAACTCGGATAGACAATGGTATGTTCTGCTTCAGTCTGAGGTGTAGGAACAGTAGTAACCATGGCCCTATAGAGAATAGATGCACTCATCATAATAGGTACGCTGCTACCCAGACAGATAGCAGCGCACTAAATCTTCAAATCATTGAGAGTATATCGATTACTGCTGACTGCTAATTTCAGCCACAATTTTCTCCTTTAATCTCTCAGGCACCGTGCTTAGATGATCGTACTGCCAGCTAAAGAAGCCCACACCCATACTCAACGAGCGGAGTTCCAAGATCAGGGTTTGCATTTCAGCCACCGGCAACTGAGCCGCAACCTCATCCCAACCTGGCCAGTTAGCCTTGTTGTT
>JBCDFI010000133.1:0-11336 GCA_039178155.1 Cyanobacteria bacterium P01_H01_bin.105 | reverse complement strand
ATAAATTAAACGAGATTCCAAACCAAACTCTGGCAGGGGGCCAAGCCCAACAGCGTCTGGAAGCATTTCAGCGAGACTACGATAGTGTCGCCGGGACCACCGCCAACGTGCAACAGTCCAACAATCTAATCGTCGTCGCCAAAAACTACGGTATCCAAGCAGCAGAAGCTTCTCAAGGAGCACCGCATCCAGTAAGCACATGGGCACGGGCTGAGCGACTTTGGCAAGAGGCCATTACTGTCTTAGACAAGGTGCCAGAAGAAGGCCCTGGCTATGTTGAGGCTCAAGCACTAAGAGCAGATTATATCAGCAATAAAGATCAAATAAAGGCCCAAAAGGAGCGAGAGCAGAAGGCTGTCGACAGGTTCGCCTTAGCAGAGGCTGAGATAGTACAGCTAGTAGATCAGTTTGACCGGGGTGAAATTCGTGGTTTACAAGCACAGTTTCAAAAAATTATTCAGCAACTTGAAAAAATCCCAGCAAACACGACTGTTTCAACAGAGGCGCAACAGTTACGACAACAGGCTCAAGCTAAACTTAACGAACTGCGACAAGTATTAGATTAGGGTGACTTCTTGCATGATTTTCCAACTCTGCATCTTTTTGGCAACGAAAGACGACTAAATCAGCCGTTGACGAATTTTTGCAGAGACTGTGTCGATCAACGCCACAGCAACAATGAGAATAATTAAAATAGCGGAGACTTTACCATATTTGAAAGAACGAAAGCTTTGATAAAGCGAGACGCCGATACCGCCTGCGCCGACAATACCTAATACTGAAGCAGACCGAACATTGGCCTCAAAGCGATAGAGAATAAAGGAGGTCCACAGGGGAATCACCTGGGGAATCACACCAAAAATAATTTCTTGGAGCTTGGAGGCCCCTGTGGCGCGAATCCCTTCTACAGGACCTGGATCGATGGCTTCAATAGCCTCTGAAAAAAGTTTACCTAGGGTACCTGCGGTATGGATAAACAGGGCCAAAACACCTGCAAAGGGGCCAAGGCCAACAGCTACTACAAATATCAGCGCAAAAACAATTTCATTGATGGCGCGCATCGCATCCATAAACCGACGGATGATAAAGACCAGCCAAAGGGGGGCAACGTTCTCAGCCGCCATAATTGCTAGTGGGACAGCAACGACAGCCGCCATCAGTGTGCCCCAAACACCCATACCAATAGTTTCTAAGGTATCGGACAGGTAAAATTTCCAGTCTGTAAAGTCAGGGGGAAAATAACGGCTAATGTATTCCGCCATGTTGCCGCTGCCTTCGGCAAGTTCGACAAAGCTGAGGTCGCTCTTTTGGGCGGAGTAGGCAAGGACTGCGATCGCAACCAGCGACCATACAATCCGCATCGGTGTAACTCGCTTCTTTTCTTGCGCCAGCACCCGCATAACCTCGGCTGAAACAACACCGTGATCATGACTTTGGGACGTAACAACCGACTTAGACATAGTAAAAAAACAGTACAGGAAAATACACAGGCAGCCCGCAAGCTGCTCATGCCGCCAATGTCAGGTGAATGAAACCTTAGTTTTTAACGGCTTCAAGCTTTGTATTAAGCTCATCCAGCTTAGTTTGCTTGTCGCTGTCATTAAGATTCTCATCGTTTTGAACATCCAAAATATCTTTAGCGATTTGTAATTCGCGAATTGTATTCCAATCAGCATCGCCAGCCGGATCCAGCTTAGTCCACTGCAGCCCTTCTAGAACCTCCTTGTTGTCGTAGTTGACAAAAAAGTCCTTGATAGAATCCTTTAAACAATCAGGCAGATCCTTACGATAGGCAAGCGGATCGCTAGGAATTACAGGAGATGTCCAAATGATCTGAATTTTTTCTAGGGAATCAGGAGCTGTTTCCTTCAGACGGTCTAAGTTGTCACTGTTGTTAGTGGCAATATCTACCTGGTTTTCAGCCACCGCCAGAGCCGTAGCTTCGTGGCTACCAGCAAAAATCAGCTCGCTAAAGATCTGGTCGGGGTTAGCCCCCTGCTGGGCAAATACATAGTAGCTAGGCACTAAGAAACCAGAGGTAGAGTTAGGATCATTAAAGGCAAATGTCAGATCAGCAGCATTCTCCACCACATACTCATCACCGTTACCCACCTCAAGGTCGATCTCGTTAACAATCGGATTCTCTTTGTTAGCAATCAAATGAGAATAGTATCCTTTAGTGCCATCCAAAGCGACCGTTTGAGCAAAGGCTTCAGCCTCAGAACGCTCGGCAGCCTCAATATAGGACTTACCACCATACCAAGCGACTTGGACCTTGCCAGCTCCCATACCTTCAATCACACCGGCATAGTCAGTAGCATAGAAACCCTCTACAGGACGCCCCACAGCCTCAGTCATATCAGCCAAAAGAGGCTCCCACTGAGGCTTAAGGTTATCAGCAGATTCGGTAGAGATAATACCAAATTCAATCGTTTCAATATCAGCTGCACAGGTGCCACCTTCAGTCACTGAGCTGGCTGCATCTTCAACTGCACCAGTTGTTGTCTCAACAACATCACCAGCACCGCTACAAGCAACCAGGGTGCTGACCATCATTGTGGAAGCAGCTAGCAAAGATGCACATCGACGCAAGGAGGAAATAGCCATAGTTTATGTTCCTTGGATCCTATCCGTTTTTTTGTAACCGTACATGTGTAACCCAGATAATCAGGGGCTTTTAGCTTACAAACATCTCGCTATGGCCCCTCATTACTAGCTCTTCAGCCGCTGACCCATAGATGCTGTTGAGGCGAGCCGCATCTAGATCAACCGTATACCCATCAAAACAGACTTCTCCCCGACGTAGGGCAACAGAACGTTTAAAGTAGCGCTGCACTACCTGCACCTGATGTAGAGAGGCAATAACAGTAATACCTTGCTCTTTGTTTAGGAGAGTCAAAAGCTCCATCACTTTACAAGCCGAGTCTGGATCTAGGGACGCAATCGGCTCATCGGCTAAAATAATCTTGGCTCCCTGCATTAGGCAACGAGCAATAGCCACCCGCTGTTGTTGCCCCCCCGAGAGATCCGAAGCACGTTTATGAGCCTGCTCTAAAATACCGACGCGCTCTAGAGCTGACAGCGCTCGCATTTTCTCTACTTTAGTAAAAGTACGGAGCAGAGAGCGCCACAGCGACACTTGAGACAAATTACCCACCAGCACGTTTTCCAGTGCCGTCAGCCGGTTTACCAGATTAAATTGCTGAAATATAAACCCAACTTGGCTACGAATTTGGCGAACATTGGAATGAAGTTCACCTTCTAGCTGTAAAACATTGCCAAATATTTCCACGCAACCTGAGTCGGCCTGCTGTAAGCCATTAAGATTACGCAGCAATGTGGACTTCCCTGATCCTGATGCGCCGACGAGGGCAACAATCTCACCTGTAGCTACTCGCAGACTGACAGATTGTAACGCAGGCTGCCCTTTAAAGGCCTTGGATAGCTTCGTTACTTGGATCGCAGATTGAGCTGATATTTTGTCTAAATTCATGACTGCGACTGACTGAGTCACTCCTACATGGACCACTTAAATCTGCTAAAAACATATCCAGATAATCCACTTCAAACAAGCTACAGATGTATAGACATCTATAACTTAAACTATTCAACGCTATTGTCATCGCTAGTGCCTTAAGAGATAAACCAGGGTGGGTTAACTTTGCAATAAATTGAGGTTAAAAATGGTCTTAGCAGCAAGGTTCCCATCATCCAACGGAGCCAGAACCGTTATGAGCTATCGATTTAAACCGCATGGTCCATTACGAGTTCCATGCGATCGCCTCGAAAGCGAGTGACTCCGTATTCAATCACAACGCCCGTTGGATCGACGTTAATCGACTCTGACAGCAAAATCGGGCTGTTGGCCGGCATCTTTAGTAGACGGGCATCACGGGGACGGGTCATACGAGCCGAAATTCGGGTTGAGCGACGCAGATGATCACAGCTATATTCCTGGAGCAGCATCTTAGAAATAGAGCGATAAGTTTCACAATGGGCCGCTAGTCCAGGAAATCGCTGACCGGGAAAATAACTACTGCTGATGTTGATCGGAAGATTGTCAATCAGACCTAGACGCTCATACAAAATAACCGATGCTCCCAAGTCAAGTCCTAAATGCTTAGATAGCATGGGATCGGCTTTGATATCGACGATTCTAAGAACCTGCCATGAGGGTGTCAATGACTGAGCCTTAAGGGCTTCATTAAAGCGAACACGCTTACCAATGGGCAACGCAATGGGGGCCACAACAAACGTACCGCGCCCTCGCTCCACATCGACTAGGCCTTCTTGCCTAAGAACATCCACTGCCCGTCGTAGGGTATGACGGTGTACTCCAAACCGTTTACTTAGCTCTAGCTCTGTTGGTAGCTGGTCTCCAACATTAAACACTGACTCTTCGATATTACGTCGAAGTTCGTCAGCAATTTGAAGATAAAGGGGTGAGGCGTCTTGGCGCATGGGTTCTCTTGTCGTTACTCACAGTTTAACCCGCTTTTTACTGATCTAATGATGGCTGTACTAGTGTGATTAGGAAGTCGACATTACTATCGATATTGATGACACAACAACCCCCTTAACATTAGACACAATCAAACGACATCATCGTCAAATCACCCTAAGTTAAATCGCCCTAAGTCAAATCGCTCCAATATAAAATTTTTATGCGTTCACCTCGTTCATCTTTATCAGATGCATTTATCGAAGAAACCTATCAACGGACACGACGGCATCTATTGGGGGGTGCGATCGCACTTGGCTGTGTAGTTTTGACAGGTATTCTCTGGTACAAAGTCGTCGAAGGTTGGACCTGGCTGGATGCCGCTTATATGTCTGTCATCACCCTGACAACCGTGGGCTTTGCGGAAATCCAGCCTCTGGGTGACAGAGGAAGACTATTTACCATTATCCTGATTTTGATGGGCGTTGTTGTCATCGCCTATATCTTAAATTGTTTTACAGAGGCTCTGATTCAAGGGCATTTACAGGCAGGTATTCGTTTAAGGCAGCGTCGTAGACTGATGGAATCGTTAACAAGCCATTACATTATCTGTGGATTTGGCCGCACAGGTCGGCAAGTTGCCACCGAATTTGTCATCGAAAACATTCCGTTTATCGTGGTTGATTCCAACACGGTCTCCATAGAAGATGCTCAGCACATGGGGTTTATCACGTTTCAAGGAGACGCCACCTTAGACCAGGTTCTCTTTCAAGTTGGCATTGAGCGGGCTCACGGTTTAATTGCCGCCCTCCCATCCGATGCAGAGAATCTGTATACGGTGCTCTCAGCTAAAACCCTTGCACCTGGTATTCGAACCATCGCCAGGGCCAGTACAGAAGAAGCTGTTCAAAAACTCCAGCGAGGCGGTGCAGATGTAGTGGTTTCTCCTTATATTACAGGCGGCAAACGGATGGCAGCAGCGGCCCTGCGTCCACAGGTCGTTGACTTTTTAGACGGTATCCTAACCGGGGCAGACCGCGCTGTCTATATAGAGGAATTTCTGATTTCTCCAGAACATTGTCCCCAAATTGGCAAGACCCTTGGAGAAACCCGATTAAGAATGGAATCAGGAGCCCTAATTCTGGCTATTCGTCGAGCTGATAATTCGCTGATTGTCGGTCCTAATGCTGATACCTTGATTTGTTCTGGCGACCTGGTAATCGTGATGGGCTCCTCTGATGAACTTCGCCGCCTCAATCAAATTCTGGGGCCAATTCACCGGAAATATCGCTAATTTTGTCAAAAAGCGCCAGCTATATTTGATTGGCTACATCTGCTCAGCCACTTCAATAACCTGATTTAATACCCGCATTAAATTGCCACCCCATATCTTTCGAATATCATCAGGCGTATACCCCCGAGCTAACAACTCTTGCGTAATGTTAGGCATTTGAGAGACATCCTCAATATTGACTAAACCGCCACCGCCATCAAAATCTGATCCAATCCCCACATGGTCAATGCCCATTATCGCCACCATGTGGTCGAGATGGTCTATCGCATCAGCTAGCGTCGGTTTTATTTCAGGATATTGGGCACCGATCGCCCGATACTGGGCCAACAACTCAGCCACCTCTGTCTCACTCAGGTCTCCCCGTAGCCAAGCGGCTTGTTTATCGGCTAACTCTGCTAATGCTGCCTCTCGCTCGGGTGCTTGGTCAATCTCTTTAATATAATCTCCTAACAGACATAGCTGCACCACACCGCCATTCTCTTTGATGGCATGCAACATAGCATCGTCCATATTACGAGGACTCTCTCGCAGGGCTCGGGCACTAGAATGGGAGGCAATAACAGGAGCTGTCGTTAAACGCATGACATCCCAAAACGTATCGTCATGGACATGGGAAATATCCACCATCAGGCCCAAGCGATTCATCTCGTGAACTACCGCTTCGCCCAGCGGGCTTAATCCCTGCCAAGCCTGCTGTTCATCTGTCGAAGAATCAGCCAGCTGGTTGTTTTTGGAATGGGTCAGCGTAATATAGCGCACCCCTCGATCGTAAAAAGCTTGTACCGCCTCGATCTCAGTTCCTAATGGATAGCCATTTTCCATGCCTAGAAAAATGGCTCGCTTTCCCTCGCGTTCTAACCGATAGGCGTCTTCTGGTGTTAGCGCGATCGCAACTCTATCATTGTATTCGGCCACCAGCTGATAGGTCCAATCAATCATCTGATTCGCTAAGGTGTTTGCCTGGACATAGCCCTCCTCTGTCAGGGCTCGCTGTGGGGTAAAAATAGAGATAAATGTCCCATCTAGTCCCCCAGCTTCCATGCGGACCAAATCCCACTGACCACTGCCGGGTGCTCCGGTTTGATGACCAATGCCGGGGTCAAACTCTGAATTAACAGATTGGCGAATCGGCCAATCAATATGGCTGTCGATAGTCAACACAGCCTGATGAATAATCCTAACTCGCTCACTGGCTAAACCTGGCAGAATATCGGTGTGAAACATCGCCCAGCCCAATATGGCCACCAACGTTATAAAAAAGAGAAGCGCTCGTTTGATAAAACACACGGCCATAGCAATATCGCAATAACAAAGCTAAGGATATGATATCTAAGCAATTGTGCCAGAGATAAAATATTGCCCCAAGCTGCCATAGTCACTGTATCCAGTGGCCAAGTTTCCTAGTGGGCCTTGATCGTCTACAAAACTAGCTAAAATGAGAATCCAAGAGTTGCATGCAACGTCTCTCCAGCATCAATTTCTGGATCTTATACAATCCTCATCTCTAAGCCGAAATATTCCCAATACCTAGTTTCTCAAATCCACTCTTCAGCACCAGCTTCGTATCCATCGAACCTACTTCAATATCTTCTTTTAGCAGTTCTACCAAGCAACGCTGTCTGAGCAATCGCTGGATTCTAAGATGCCTACCCGGATTAACCTTAGTGCGGGTATAAATCATACAAATCTCTTCTGAAAAAGTTTCCACACCTTCAATGTGAGTTGGCTCTAAAACATCGTCCTCTGTCTCGTAGAGTTCTGCCCCCACTCGCTCAATAATCTCAAACGCCTTTTCTGGCTCAACCTCGTAGGTGATAGACACTTCCACCGCTGCATCGATTGGATGCTTAGAATAATTTACGATTGAGCCAATATCACCATTGCGTAGAATCTGAACCTGACCATCAGGATGCAAAATTCGAGTAGTCCGCAGCTCAATGGACTGTACGGTGCCATGGGCATCATCTGTCTCGATAAAATCACCAATCAGATAGTAGTCCTCAAACAAGATGAAAAAGCCACTGACCAAATCCTTCACCAGATTCTGCGCCCCTAGACCAACCGTAATACCAACAATCCCAGCACCTGCCAAGATTGGCCCCGGATCAATATTAAGCGCCTTTAAAAGAAACAACGCCGTCCCAAAATAAATCACATATCTAAGCAAGCTAACAATCAAGGGAGTAATGGTTACTCGCCGCTGATAGAGCGCAGTAGAGGTGTCATCCGCCGATAGCATAATCTCTGAGACTACCAGCTGCATAATATTGACCGTCAGTCGTCCCAAGAAGATTAGGGCAATCACCTTTACAGCCTGGGTCCCATAGTCTGCCAGATCAGAAATCAAAGAAACCTGACTCACAACCAACGCAGCCGCATACACCCAGACAACATACTCTAAAGAGCGCTTGAGAAAAGGAACTAGATGCTGCAGTTGCTTATAAAAGCGCAATAGATTGTTAGAGTTAGAATATTTTTTACTGAGGGCATCAAGACTATCGACAACGACAGCAACAGATTTAAAGACAAAAATACCGATAGAGATAATCAGATAAATATGCCAGGTTGTATACAAATAAGGTAGAACCTGTCCAGGCAATTGCAAAAAGCGAGCACACCAAATCAGAGATAGTAGCCACATCCCTAGACTGAGTACAGAGCCCAAAGTATCAAACAGCTGCTCAATACTGCCATCATTAGCCGCAATGTGATCTATTTGTTGGATATAGCGGCTGGCTCGATCCAACAATCGTCGTAGTGGGCGCTGTAAAATACCCACCAAAACCAATAAACAGATACTTTTTCCAATACCAGCTGCGATTCCTAGCCAAATATAGCGAGGCGTATTCTGAATCAGCGACAGCGTATACGTCCCTGGTTTTTCACCCTGCAGTAAGATCCATCCATTAAAACCCGTCGCTAAGAGAACTAATAGAAGACCTGAAATAATAACAATGCCCAAAACATTTTGACGCACCATCTGCAGGCCACCGTCATCTAGATGAAGTGACGATATCTGCACCAGTCGACGAGCCCCCCAATTAAACGATAAATATAAGAAACAACAAATAAAAAGAATAAATGTTAACTCAATGGCAAGTAGTAATAGGGTCACCATAACCAAACGGCCTCGCTAATGGCAGCTGATGAAACAGCGATGCCCTACGGCCTGTGACCATAGGGCATCGCTATACGCACCATACAAAGATTACTCCTCAGGTGGCAATTAGCTGCAAAACTCTTTATTTATTCAGCTCAAGTGGGACACCGAGCAAAACTGTTAGCAGCTAACCTACCCCGGAGGCAGTTTCAGCACAGGGCAAAAATCAGATTGAACCCATGCTAGCCAACCTAAATCAGCATTTACTGAGGTGGCAAAATTACTGCATCAACAACATGAATAATCCCATTGCTTGCTTCAATATCAGCCGAAACCACATTGGCACTATTGATCATTACGCCAGAACCCACGGAAATATCCAAAGGAATTCCAGCAACAGACTCAACACTACCCGACGAAAGATCGGTCGATCTCACGCTACCTGGCACAACATGGTACGTCAAAATAGTTGCTAGCAGATCCCTGTTTTCTGGCTGAAAAAGACTTTCAATAGTTCCCTGAGGCAAACGTCCAAACGCATCATCTGTTGGAGCAAATACAGTAAATTCTGTCTCCCCATTTAATACACCAACTAGCTTGGCATGCTTTAACAGAGCTGTTAGCACATCAAACGATTCATTGGTAGATGCGATACTAACGATCGTGTTTCCAGTATGTCCATCCTTCGACCGTAGAGACGCAGTTTCCTTTGCTTGAACGGAGGTCGCAGTCAGAGTAGCCGCTAAAAAGCCAATCAACCAAGCCATTTTTTTCATGAAAATTCTTTCCTAACAGGTGCTTACTAGTAGAGATACGACACCCCAGCAAGATTGGATTGCTTAAATTCTAAATTCTTTGAAATCCGAAAATTCTAAGTTGACTAATTCAAGCTGAGCTTTAAACATTGCCTGCCGTACCTGCCGTAAATCTGAAGTGCGGCCCTAGGAAGCAACCTGAGAAAAACGGTTAAATACTAATCGCCTTGTATATGATTGAAATTTGCGCCCTCAGATTATGCCGACTCAACTTACCTCTTAGAACTAGTTGCATCCTGGCTCTAAAAGGTCAATAATTTGTCTAGACGTCTAAACAAATTAAGCAGCGATTAACATTTGGTTAAGCCATGGTGAAAGGATTTCAACAATCGTCAAGGGCCATCTGGATATCGACCTTAGCCAAAGCCCCCCTTACACTCTTAGAGCAGCACGTCGCCACCCTCGGCGATTTGCCCAAGTACAGATTTTTGCGATCGCCCGAAATTGGGTTAACCATGGTACGCGGTCGCGCCGAAGGCACTGGAGAACCATTTAACCTCGGTGAAATGACCATGACTCGGTGTGTCGTACAGGTAGAAAAGCTCACTGGCTTTGGCTATGTCGCAGGTCGTTCCAAGCGTCATGCAGAGCTGGCCGCCCTATGCGATGGGCTCCTGCAGCATTCTGATTGGCAAGATCGTGTATACGCTCAGGTCATTATTCCACTTCAGCAAGCATCCCAGACCAAACTAAACAATGCAGCGGCAGAGGTAGAATCCACCCGTGTCAGCTTTTTTACGATGCGTCGAGGAGAAAGCTAACAATGGTTACTCAACTACCAGGCTTTACAGATACAGTTCATGATGCTCAGATCACTTTTCGAGCCCTGCTCAATGCATTAGCAAGACCCGGAATTATTCAGACAACAGTCTCTCCATCTCACCCCGCTGGACTAGAGCCCGGTTGTGCAGCCGCCTGCTTAGCCCTCTTAGATTTAGAAACTGTAGTGTGGCTACAGCCAGGATTTACAGAAGATATACGCCCATGGCTAGTGTTTCATACCGGCTGTCGTTTTACCGAAAATCCTCAGAGTGCTAACTTCGCTCTAATTAAAGACATCAACAGTGCCCTCAAGCTAAGTGAGTTCTCCTGGGGAACTGGCGAGTATCCAGAATCCTCTACATCATTGTTACTGCAGCTGTCTGGGTTGACTGGCGGAGAGAATGTTATCCTACAAGGCCCCGGCATTTTGGATACGATTGAAACCGATTTACCTCTAAGTTCTATCTTTTGGCAACAGTGGGAAGCCATGGCAGTAGAGTATCCCCTCGGGTTAGACTGTTGGTTTTTTTCCCAGAATCAAGTGGTAGGATTACCGCGCACTGCCAAACTGATGACAACTTTTCAGGGGGCATAATGAACCTGACAGTTCGACCAGGTGCTGTTGATGATCTCCCCCAGGTTCTAGATATCTATAATCGCTCGGGCCTGGAGCATGATGCTGTTTTAAGCTTAAACGATGTAAAACGATGGTTTGACCAAACTCAACTATATCCGAGCTATACCCTATGGGTGGCCAGCTCAGCCGAGAAAATTGTCGGCACGTTTGCGCTTCTAATTATGGATAATCTAGTTCACCATGGCAGCCCGTCCGGCATTGTTGAAGCTGTAGGCGTTGCACCGGAGCGACAAGGACAGGGAATTGGTCGACAGATGATGACGGTAGCTATGACGCAATGTCGTTCT